>DAISYV010000073.1:0-9868 GCA_036825115.1 Anaerolineaceae bacterium
GACAGATCCTTCGCTTCGCTCAGGATGACAGTGTCGGAGTTAAGAACACCGCGTCGCTTTGCTCCTCGCGATGATGGATGTGGGGGAATTGTAGCGGGTTGGTGCTTGGCTGTTTCGAAGTTGTTACAGGACGAAATTCTCTGACGCCAACCCACCCTACATGCTTTGCTCTTGATCGTGCTGCTGATCAAATGAATCCGAAACCTAAGAGGTCAAACTTTTTTTGGCGGAGTCCCCAAACCCTTCCAACACTCCTACGATGCAAGGTGAGGTTTAATCAGACCTGATGCGGATTCTTCCCGGTTTTTTCGGTTGCCCTGGATACTCGCCATATACAATACAAGCATAAGCAGGCTTAATCCTGCTACGGTCAGCCAAATCAATGTGACGTTGGGCACCTTCTCAAGCAGCATAGTGACAAAGGGTATGCCGGTTGCCACGCCAAGACTGTTTGCAAATTGAACCCCGCCAAAGCGCTTGCTATATTGCTGCTTTCCGAAGAAGTAATTGGTCATCCAGGTCACCGAAACCGTACCCATCGCGATTCCAATCCCGAAAGTGACCAGCATCAACACCAGAAATGGCAAAGATTTGATAAATATCAAAAATACACAGGTGAGGGTCATCAGCAGACCCGCGATCAGGGTGGCGGTTTTTGTGCCCACCCGGTCATATAGAATTCCAAGGGCGAATTTACCCAGCACCATCGAAGCTGCATACGCAGATGCTACTATCGAAATTTTTCCAACAGAGAAGCCAAGGTCTTTCATATAGATGGGCAGGTTAAAAAGGGTTCCTGCTCCAGCAAAGCCTGAGAGAAATGCCGCCGCCAGAAAAGCCAGAAACCAGATGGGCAAGCGAGGGCGCGATTCGCCAATTGGATCAGATTTGTTAGCTTTCATGGGTGCTGTCTGGATCTCATCCCGCGCCAAGTGGGTGACAATCAGGGCTGAAGGTAGCGCTGTCGCCAGAAGAATTATTCCCAGCAGCATGTAACCAGTTCGCCAGCTTTGTGTATTAATGAGCGTGTTTATCAACGGATTGAGCAGCATTGGTCCCACGCCACTGCCTGCGAGAGCAATGCTCAGGGCGGAACCAGTATTCCTGGAGAAATGGCGGGTGATGATGGTGGAGACAGGGATTATCGAGATTCCACCATACAAGAAACCTATCAAGCCTGCCAGCAGGTAAAAGTGCACCAGAGTCCGGGCAGCCTGGAATCCGAAATAGCACAGGCCAGCAGCTGCAAGGCCAACAATCATCGGCTTTTGAATGCCAGTTTTTGTATACAAAAAACCCCAGAACAAAGCCGCAATCATGGCGGAAAGGGATGTAATTGTGCCTGTCAAGGCGAAGTTAGCCCGGCTGACGCCCAGGTCCGCGGCTACCACCGGGTAAAAAATGCTTGCCACATTCATGATGATGCCCATAGTGGTTGCCATGATCAGTACGCAACCGATCAATATGGCGAGGTCTTTGGCCTTGCTGGGCGGAGGATTCATTCTGTCAATTGTAAACGAAGTAAGGTCGCCTGACGGGAATCTTGCGTGTTTAGATTATCCTCCGCTTACCGAACTATTGCTTATCGGATCATAAAAAATGGTATGGCACCCCTTAACCACTCAACCAGCTTTTGAAGAACCCTACTGGTAAATTTCACTTCCTGGCGCGGGGGTTTTGACCACGATCAGTTCCAGGGTCTCTTCATCGCGGTTTTGTGCGATCATCTTGATCCTAAAAGGCACATTGATCACGCTCCCGCTGGGATAAACTCTGAATTCTCCGTCGGAAAGGGAAAGGTGCATCGTGCCGCTTACGACAGTCATGTAGATGTTCGCGTTGGTGTAGTGGGTTGGCAGCGCTTCATCTTTGAGCAAAACCATGTGCATGTAATGAATAAACTCATCCTTGATCACGGGTTCAATCACATTCTCAGTGCGGGTTGTCATTTTGTATACTTTTTCAATCATTTGCTGTTCCTTGTTTCGATATTATGTCCACTATTCTACAATGAATACAGGATGTGGGAGCAAGCTGCTGTTTTCTTTATTTTTGATGATTTGGTCAAAAAACCCGGGTAATCACTTTATTTGCCACTAACGTCTTTCGTAGTAGGGTGGGTTGGCGTAAAATTAAGTTGACGACTGGGTCCTTACAGAAAGCCAACCCACCTTTGCATCTTTGTAGTCGTAGGTCAGGTTGCGGGGTTCAACCTGACATCGGAAGCCTATCCTTCATCAGAGCGTAAAAAATGCCTTCGTAGGGAAGGGGCTCGACCCCTTCCGCAAACTCAACCAAACCCACCGACGCAAGACCGTTCCCTACAACAGTCATCCGTTACGTCGCGCCGGATTGGCGCAAATTATGTGTAGGTTGGACGAAGTGCCCGTTAGGGTAATGAGACCGCTCAATACCGTTTTACCAACAATTTATAGGCTTACTCCGAAAATACCTTTTGGGTTGTTGGCTAACTCGCGCGATTAGAAGCGACAAGCGCGACTTTTGACTTTTACAACTTTTTCCGGCATAATTACACCGTGCTGTTTCCCGGTCAGGGCTCTGACCTTTCAAGTGCCAAGTTAGAAATAGGAAAGCCTGTGCAATCTGAGAATACTGAAAACAAGAATCCAGGTGTCATCATTCGCTTAGTCAGCGTAGTGGTTGACGTTGAATTTGAATCCGGAGATCTTCCCTCAATCTATAACGCGTTATTGGTTAAGCGCAAGCAGGGTGGCGACCTTATCCTGGAAATCCAGGAGCATGTCGGCACCAACGTGGTACGCGCCATTGCCATGGGCAGCACAGCCGGCCTCAGGCGCGGTATGCCCGTTATCGACCTGGGAGAACCGATCAGAGTTCCCGTTGGCAGAGAGACCCTTGGGCGTCTTTTCAATGTTCTTGGTGAGCCGATTGACGACCGAGGACCATTCGAGCCAAAAAGCTTCGCCCCAATCCACCGCAAACCCCCGGAGATCCGCGATCAGGTGCTTTCCAGCGAAAAAATCGTTACCGGAATCAAAGCCATCGACCTCCTGACCCCATACCCCAAGGGCGGCAAGGTCGGTCTGTTTGGTGGAGCGGGCGTGGGCAAGACCGTCTTGATGCTGGAATTGATGAACAACACCATCACCAAGAGCTCAGGCATCGTGCTTTTTGCCGGTGTGGGAGAACGCAGCCGTGAAGGTAACGACATGTGGCTGGAAATGAACGCTTCCGGCTTGATCGATTCAGCCATCCTGACTTTTGGTCAAATGAACGAGCCGCCCGGTGCGCGTATGCGCATCCCTTTCACCGCCCTGACCATGGCAGAGTACTTCCGCGATGAAGAAAGCCGCCCGGTGCTGATTTTTATTGATAATATCTATCGCTTCATCCAGGCTGGCTCCGAGGTTTCAGCCCTCCTGGGGCGTTTGCCGAGCGAAATGGGCTATCAGAGCACGCTCGAATCTGAGATGGGTTTGCTCCAGGAACGCATCACCTCCACCAGCTGTGGCAGCATCACCTCGGTGCAGGCGGTCTATATCCCCGCCGACGACGTGACTGATCCGGCAGTGGCAGCCACCTTTTCGCATCTGGATGCCACCACGGTGCTCTCGCGCCGGCTGGTTTCGCTTGGACTCTACCCGGCTATCGACCCGCTGCAATCCAGTTCGAATTTGCTCACGCCTGAAAAAGTGGGGCGTGAGCATTATGACGTTGCCATGCAGGTCAGGGCGACCCTGGCACGCTATGAAGAGCTGCAGGACCTGATTGCCATCCTCGGCATGGAAGAGCTCTCCTTGCAGGACCAGCAAATTGTGATCCGTGCCCGCAGGGTGCAGCGTTTCCTGACGCAGCCGTTTATCGTGGCGGAAGCCTTTTCGGGCAAACCAGGAGTGTTTGTGCCGATCGAGGAGACCGTGCGCGGTTTCAAGGAGATCCTCGAAGGAAAGTACGACGACCTGCCCGAGCAGGCGTTTTACATGACCGGTACGATCGCGGACGTCTTGAGGCAAGCCGAAGAAATGGATTCGGTTGGGGAAATGCTCAGCGAGGAGGAAGCCGATGAGCCGGCAGTCTGATTCAGACCAACTGCTCAGGGTCGAGGTGCTCAGCCTGGGCAAAGGCGGCTTGGAATTGGACCAGGTTGAGCGGCTGCAAGTCCGCCTGGAAGATGGATCCTGGCTGGGAATTCTCCCCGGGCACGCGGCCATGATCGCTGCTACGGGTGATGGTGTACTCAAATACAGGAAAGACGACCAGGATCAAACCGTATCGGTCAAAGCCGGCATATTGACCCTGGCTGAAAACCTGGTCAGCATTTTAACAACTCACTGAGGCGCTGATGGTCGAAAAACACGTCCCCGACGCAGCTCCGCAAGACCAGTCTGAGCCGTCGGACCAGCAGAAGATAACCAGGCGCGGGCGCATGTTTTCGGCGCGCGACCTGCGTGCAACGACCATTGGCTGGGAAATAGCCATCCCAATTGTTGGCGGACCCTTGCTCGGCTTTTTCCTGGACCGCCGCTTGGGCACCAGTCCACGCTGGACGCTGATTTTGTTGGGCGTGGGTGTGTTAGCCGCAATTGCGGCAGTGATTCGTTACGTGAAGTATGAAATATATGTGATACATAAGGAAGAGAACGAAAAGAGAGCCGCTGAGCTTGAAAAGATGAAGGAATTGATCAAAGAGCAAGAACGCAGGCGCAGGCAACGTTATGGAAAATGAGGGCATAAAAATTATCCGGATCATCTTTTGGATCCTGCTCGGCATAGGTTGGTCTGTGTTTTCTTTCCAATGGTTGCGCAAGAGCGTGGAAGCGATTCAACCTTCACCGGACGGGAACAAATCGCCCTTTAAAGGCTTGATGTTGCGCAGAGTAGTCATGTTTTTGCTGCTCGGCATGCTTCTCTACCTGGCACTGCGCACCGAGCCCCTGGGAGCGATTGGGATGGTGATTGTGATCACAATTGCCACCTGGATCCAGGTGATCATCTATAACAACCACCTGAACAAACCACCCACGCAGAAGGAGAAGTAAATTGGATGTAATCGATCACCGCATCGTCTTCGAGCTCTTTGGGATCCTACCCGTTCGGGATACGGTGCTCTATACCTGGATCACGATGGGCATCATCATCGGGGTTGTGTTAATCCTGAAAGCGCTCAAGCCCAACTTTCTGGAATACATCCTTGAGATGGTGATCAGCATTTTGGATGACGCTATGGACGTGGACAATCTGCACCCCTACATTCCATTGCTGGGCAGCCTGATGATCTTTACGCTGTTTGCCAACCTGATCTCCATCATTCCGGGGATGAAGTCGCCTACCGCGGATATCAACACCACCATCGGGCTGGCATTGATCATTGTATTGTCAGTGCATATCTATGGCATGATCAAGAAGGGCGTCTGGAAGTATCTGAAGGAATTCGCCAGCCCGATCTTTATGCTGCCGGTGGAGTTGATCGGGCAGTTTAGCCGTACGCTTTCACTTTCGATGCGTTTGTTTGGCAACATATTGAGTGGAGATTTGATTGTCGCGATAGTGTTTTCGATCGTGCCGTACTTCCTGCCGATTGCCCTGACCGCGATTACGATGGTTTCGGGCGTGCTGCAGGCGTTTGTGCTGACGACGCTGGCTGCCCTGTTCATCTCGTCGGCAGTTGAGATAAATGAAGAAGATCAACGAATCAAAGCTGAAAATGCTGAGAAGCGAAGATTTCGCAAGTTAAGCAAAATGAGTGAGAAAGGAACTGACTAATGGAAAATATGACACCTGAGGTTTTGATTATTGTTGTCACCACAATTGTATGTGGTGTGGCAATCGTGGTTGGAACCATGGTTCCCACCTGGGTGGAGGGCAAGGCGGCAGAAAAAGCGATTGAAGGCATGGCTCGCCAGCCAGATGCTGCGCCTCAGTTGCGAACGGCGATGCTGATCTCGTTGGCGCTGCTCGAAACAGCTTCGATTTACGTGTTGTTGATCGTGCTGGTGCTGCTGTTTGCCAACCCGTTGATTACGCGCTTTTTTGGGGGCTAAACCATGCTCGACCTTGACCTTAGCACCATCATCTGGGAGATTCTAAATTTCCTGGTCTTGACGGTGATCTTGTACTTCCTGGTCTTCAAGCCAATGTCCAGGCGGGCAGAGGAGCGCGCAATTGAGAAAGCCGCCCTCAGGGCGGCACTCCAGCGCGATCAAATGGACGCGCAACAGCGCCTGGAGGAACTCGACGAGCGCCTGATCAACCTTGATGAAGAAATCGAAAAGATCACGGATCAGGCATACGTCAACAGTCAAATCCACCAGGAGGATCTGTTGGAGGCGACCCGCCAGGAAGCCGAATCCATCATGATGGAAGCTGTCGCTGAAGCTCGCAAGGAGCAGGAAGTGGATATCAAGCGTCTGCAGAATGATCTGGTTGAAACGGTTATCAAGATCAGCAATGAAACCCTGCGCGAAGTTATCCCACCGGAAGTTCATGATCAGCTCATCGAAGAAATGACCCGCAACATTTGGAATATGGGCCGCACCGATATGCGCATGGTTCAGAATATCCGCGAGTCCCTCGAATCGCGAATTCCTACGGTGGAAGTCGAAGTGCCGCGTGAATTAAGCACCGAACAGCAAATGAAATTAATCAATACCTTCAACGCCCTGGCAGACAAGGAAGTGGAGCTGGAAATCCGCGTTAGACCTGAACTCGTGAGCGGCATCCGCGCCAGGGTGGGAGACATCGTGTTGGATAACACCATCCATGTCCATTTGAACTCCTTGCGTGACGAAATTGCTCAAAAATTGGAAACATTGGCAACACCTGAAGATGAATGATCTAGACCTTGCGACCCGGAAGCGACTTTCAGATCTAAACGAGCGGCTGCGTTTCAATGACCCCTTGTCGTTGACACGTGAAGGATTTCTGGAGGATGTGAAATCACGCGTGGCAGAAAAACTGCCCGCGCGACCAAAAACCCTCAAGTCGGATTATGTCATCAGTGAGCTCCAGGCAGCCAGCGAGAGGCAAAAGCACCATGTCTTTATTCATAGCGTCGGCACGGTGCAGCATGTTGGCAATGGCATTGCCACCCTTAGCGGACTGCCCATGGTTTTCCTGGAAGAATTGGTGACTTTCCCGAACGGGGTGCAGGGAATGGTGCTGAACCTTGACCGCAAGCACGTGGATGTGATCCTGTTGGGCGACGACATGGGCATCCGCGGTGGAGATGTAGCGATGGCGACGGGGAAAAGGCTCAGTATTCCGGTGGGCATGTCCTTCCTGGGCAGAGTCGTTGATCCCCTTGGCAGACCGCTTGATGAGAGCCGCGCGATTGTGCCCTCTGAGTACCGTCCCGTGGAACGCATCGCGCCAGGCGTGATTGACCGCGCGCCAGTTGACACACCGCTGTTTACCGGCACAAAGATCATCGACGCGCTCCTGCCGCTTGGGCGTGGGCAGCGCGAATTGATCGTTGGCGATCGCCAGGTGGGCAAGACCACCCTGGCGCTGGATGCCATCCTGAGCCAGAAGGGCACAGATGTCCGCTGTGTGTACGTCTCGATCGGACAGAAAAAGACGTCGGTGTTGAGAGCAATAGAAACACTCAAAGCTGGCGGCGTCATGAACCAAACCACCGTGATGGTCTCAAGTCCTGATGATCCTCCCGCGCTGCGCTACCTGGCGCCGTATGCGGGCGTGACCCTGGCGGAATTCCTATTGGATAGTGGCATGGACGTATTGATCGTTTACGATGACCTCTCCAAGCATGCCGACACCTACCGTGAGATGAGTTTGCTGCTGCGGCGTCCACCTGGACGTGAAGCCTATCCGGGAGATATTTTTTACCTGCACTCGCGCTTGCTGGAACGCGCCTGCCGCCTGAACGAGAAGCAGGGTGGCGGCAGCATCACGGCATTACCCATCGCGACGACGCAACGTGGAAATATCTCAAGCTATATTGTGACCAACTTGATCTCCATCACGGATGGACAGATTGTTTTGGACGCGGATGAGTTCAACAAAGGCAACAAACCTGCCATCGATATCGGCAGGTCTGTCTCGCGCGTGGGCTCAGCGGCGCAAGAGTCTGCTATGAAATCCGTTGTGAAGGCATTAAAACTGGAGCTCTCGCAGTACGAAGAAGTGGCGCGTTTCGCCCGGTTTGGCACCGAGGTGAATGATGCCACACGCAAGCAAATTGAACGTGGGCAGAGATTGACCGCCCTCCTGCAGCAAGGTCCCAACCGGCCTGTGCGCTTTGAGGATCAGGTGGTGCAATTCTATGCCCTGACTCAGGGGTTTATGGATGAGGTCAAGCCCGAAATAGTGAAAACTTTTGCGGATGAAATGGTCGGCTACCTGCACAGCCATGCTGCCCAGTCGATCGATGCCATCAAGCATGAACGCAGCCTGAGCGATGAAAGTAAAGCAGATTTAAACCAGGCTTTAGGTGCCTTCCTGGACCTGTGGGAAAAGAAAGTGAAGCAAAACAAATGAAAATGATCATGGCGATTGTGCCCAAAAAATATGGTGATGACGTGCTTTCGGCACTGATCAATGCTGGCTTTACAGCCACCTACTCTGAGACGCGGGGAGGAATGCTGCGCCAAAGCCAGCTGACGCTTTTTATTGCAGTTCGCAGCAGCGACGTCCAGACGGCTCTGAATGTTATTACCGACTCGTGTAACGAGATCGAATCCATTCATCACGGATACGGGCTGCAGTCCGACACGGAGCCGCATATGGCAAACGACGGTGCGCCACTTGGAAAAAGCGCGGCAGTAGTCTTTATCTGGTCGCTTGATAAATTCCAGGTGGGATAGAGCTTAAATGTCTGAAGGCAAGGAACGCGCGGAAGCCAGGCTCTCGAACCTGGAAGCGATTGAGCCGCTCTTGGGTTCTTTGCGCGTGCTTTCTTTGAGCACCATGCAAATGGCGCTCAACCGCCAGGCTTCTCTCACGGAGTACGCGGAGCGTTTTTCACTGGTGGCGGCTCAGGTGCGCTCGCTGGTGGGGGATAAGTCCCCAAAGCGTGAGGTGGAAGAGCGATTCGATTACCGACCAGTCGAGCAGAGCCAGGTGTTAGCGGTCTTAGGCAGCTCCCGCGGCATTTGTGGTCAGTACAACAAGCAGTTAGCCAGGTTGGCTGCGGAGCGCATGCAACGAAAAGAAGCATTACCGACTCAAGTGCTGGCTTTTGGCGTCAGAGTCCAGCGTGCTCTGACACAAGAGGGAATAAGTTTCACCGGTCAGGATACGCTCGGGCATGGCTCCATGCCGGCGTATGATCTGGCTGCCCGCTTGATGTGGCAGTGGTCGGCTGCCATTCAAGAAGGCACGCTTGCGAAGGTCGAAGTTCTGTCTTTCCGGAAACGTTCAATTGGTACCAATTACAGTCCCGTTTTCACCCCGTTCCTGCCAGCAAGCAGTCTCGATATCCAGGAAGGCGAACTAAAGGAATTGCCATTCCCCCCGCCGATTATTGAGGGCAATCCGGAGAGGATGCTGAAACAGATTGACCGCCACTTGCTGGCAATTCGCTTCTATCAACTGATCCTGGACGCGATCGCGGCTGAAAATCTCTTCCGGTACCGTTTGCTTGAAGAAGCGAAGGAAAACACCTCCAATTTGCTCGAAGAACTTACCTTAGCTATTCAATCCGAGCGCCGCAAGGAAATCACCCAGCAGCTGCAGGAACTTTTGGTCGGCTCAGGGATGCTGGCGCAGCGTTAATTCCCCAACACTGTTTGTATTCATCGGAATTGAAATCCAATCACCGCCGCTGGCTTTCAGGGAACGGTTGAACGCATACCTTTACCGAAAAGTGTAATGTTCGGTACTGAGCCAGCAGATGGTATCCACTCCAGTCACCGAGCTGGACGGCGAT
>DAISYV010000074.1:0-9794 GCA_036825115.1 Anaerolineaceae bacterium
ACGTTGGGATCATAAATATCGACATCTTTCTTGAACAGAAAATCACTCATGGTTTAATTCCTTTTGGTAGGAGGATGGGATTTGCAGATTCAGTCTGGAGTAAGCCTGATCTGAAAACGTTTGGTTGGGGGGGGGATGGGGTGAGAGAGGCAGGAATCAAAATACGACTGGCGCAAATGATTATCAATGATTTGCCATAGTATCCCATTCTGTTTATTGTACTCCAAAGCAAGAGCTTTGACGTTTGAAATGGGAGAAGTGGCATGGTATATAATCAGACTCTGGAAGGTCAATTTGACTGAAGAAATCGATGAAGTAACCCTGATCAACCTTGCCCGAACAGATCCTGATGCCTTTGGCGTTCTATACGAGCGCTACGTGGAAAGGATTTATAACTACGTCTTTTTTCGGGTTGGCAGTACTTCCGATGCTGAAGATTTAACCTCCAAAGTGTTTTTCAGGGCACTGAAAAGTATCGGAAGTTATAAACACATGGGTTTGCCTTTTTCAGCCTGGATATATCGTATCGCACACAACCTCGTTGCCAATTACCATCGCGACAGGATGCGGGGCAGGGAGATATCGATTGAAAACCTCAGCCTGCCTGATACCGGCAGACTGGCTGCCCCTGAACAAAAAATGTCACAAATCCAGGAGCACGAATTCCTGCTTCGTATAATTAATGATCTCAGCCCGCAGAAAAAAGAGCTGATATTGCTTAAATTTGTTCAAAATCTATCCAACGAGGAAATCAGTTACATTTTCGGAAAAACTGAAGGCGCGATCAAGAGTCTTTATCACCGAACTTTGCTGGAGCTGCGCGATCGGGTTAAGGAATTGGAATATCCACGTATCTAAAGCACAGAAAATGCGTTTAATTAAGCAAAATATAAGAGAATAAGAAAACCATGGCTGAATTTGACCTGCAAAAACTTGAAGAACGTTTTTCGCAACTATTGGGGAACCAAAGACCGCGCTCCAGTTATGTGAAAAGGCTAAAGGATGAACTAAAAAACTCGCGAATTTTTGAGTACCGCCGATCTATTGGGGCGATCCTCGTCGCGAGTTTAGGGGTTGTGTTTGCCGGAGCTTTATCGTTTAGTATAGCCTTATTGGCGCAAAAAGCACGCCGGCGATTAAGCCTCTAAGCAGGTTGTTCCGTTTTGTACGCCGCCAAAGTCTGGCGAAGCTGACCTGAACGGGGCTCCACCAGGATAGAACCATCGGGAAAAATTATCGTTGGCACGCTGCGATTGCCGCGGTTAGTTGCCAGAACAAATTCCTCACCCAGTTTGTTTTTATCAATGTCGATCCAGACGTAAGGAACGTTTTCCTCTTCAAAGACCGCTTTGGTTCGCCGACAATCCGAGCACCAACTCACACCATAGACAGTGATCCTGTCTTTTGGCGTTGAATTTGGGGTCGGATCCACCATGGTTCCCTTCTTGAATAGACTATTTGTCAGTCTTCGTAAGTTTTGCGAACCCATTGCCCAACCAACCAGTATTGGAAGTCACGGCCGTGATATGTCTCCACGGCGCCAACAATGCCATAGATCAACGCGCCAATCGGGACCAACGCCAGCAGCAGTGCAATAATCAACCCAAAAAGACCAATGCAGACCAAAACCAACGGGACCGAGACGATAGCAACAATACCAGCCAGGACGGCAGCTCCGAAGAAGTACACCAGTTGGAAGATGATCGCCTGCAGGCTCTGGTATGCCACGTAACGTGAGCGATCTTTGTATGCAAAATAGATGATCAACGCAGGTACCAAACCCAGAAACCCGGTCACCAGGTTGAGCAGAATGGACAGATGTGCAAACATCGCCAGGGTGTTTTCTTCGTTTTTTGACAATGCGGGTTGAGTCCCTTTTGGATCGGTTCCGGGCTTGACATCGATCGGATCTACATTTATGAAATCTTTAGAGCCAGTCATCATTCACCTCTTTTCAGATTTACTTAAGCTTAACACAAAGTCAGATTTCCGGCGCAAAACAAGATAGAAAATCTACGGTAAATGAGTCCGGTTACAGAGAAAACCCTGTGTTAGAATCCCTGCCATGAACGAAAAAATTATCTTCATGGGATCACCTGAATTTGCCCTGCCCAGCCTGGAAGCCCTGCACGAAAAGTATGGTCTGGTGGCTGTGGTCACCCAACCGGATCGTCCGGCGGGCAGGGGTCGCACTCTGACCCCTTGCGCGGTCAAACAGCGCGCCCTCGAGCTAGGTTTGCCTGTCCTTCAGCCGGTATCTCTCAGAAAACTCGGGGCAATAACCGAGCTGGCGCAGTATAAACCAGATCTGATCGTGGTCGCGGCGTTTGGGCAGATCCTGCCAAAGATGGTGCTTGAGATGCCCGCGAAGGGTTGCGTGAATGTGCACGCATCATTGCTGCCCAGGTGGCGTGGTGCTTCACCGATCCAGGCAGCCATTGCAGCCGGCGATAGCGAAACCGGTGTGACGATCATGTTGATGAACGAGGGGCTCGACACCGGTCCGATCCTGGCGCAGCGCAGAGTGCCCATCCGTCCGAGAACCAACGCTGAAGAACTCTTGCACCAACTGGCTTTTCTTGGAGCCCAGGCATTGACAGAGGTACTCCCATCCTACCTGAGCGGCATGCTGGCACCCTTACCGCAGGACGGAACCGATCAGACCTACGCTCCGATGCTGAAAAAGGGTGAAGGCGAACTCGATTTCTCATTTTCCGCCCTCGAGCTGGACCGCAAAGTGCGCGCGTTTCACCCCTGGCCAGGCACGTTCTTCATGCAGGACGGAAAACGGGTCAAAGTACTCGAGGCGCATGTGCACGACAGTTTCGCAAGCGAAGTTGGCGAGAGGTATGTGATCAACGGGCTGCCGGCAATCGGCACAAGTGAAAGTTTCCTGGTTTTTGACAGCCTGCAGCCGGAAGGCAAAAAACCCATGACTGGCCAGGCTTTTCTTAATGGTCAGCCAGGTTGGCTGGACGCGGAATGAGTACTCATGGAGCAACCGTAGTCAGTCCATCCTACACGATCTGCCCAGTCATTCTGCGCGTTTTTTGCGAAGAATCTGATTTTTAACAACCAGATCCTTCCCGCAAGGGGACGCAAGCAGTCGCGTTGCTCAGGATGACAGTGTTGGCGATGAGATCGCCACGTCGCTTCGCTCCTCGCGATGACAAATCCTTCAATCATTGCGAACCTCCTTTGTGAAGCAATCTCAGCTGGCAGCAGACGAAAAGCGTGAGTGGCAAGAGGATCGAGCTGATTATCCGCGAGAGGTTTGTGAACCTCGAGCGATACTTCTGGAAAATATTTTAGATTGCTTCGTCCCTCGCAAAGACAGATTGTGTCGGTGGTCTGTCACAAGTCAGCTTGTGCATTTCAAGCCAACATTTCAGTCATTTTGAGCCTCTTTTGCGAAGAATCTGATTATTAAGAACCAGATTCTTCCCGCAAGGGGACGCAAGCAGTCGCGTTGCTCAGGATGACAGTGTTGGCGATGAGATCGCCACGTCGCTTCGCTCCTCGCGATGACGGGCGGGGTAATAAGGATGTCGGGTTGAGGTACGCCAACCCACCCTAAATCTAATCCTTGGCGAAGTATTTTCTCTTCCACTCATAGAGGAGATTCAAAGCCTGGATGGGTGAAAGGGTTTCGAGGTCGAGCTTCTTGTAAGCCTCGATCATCGGATTGTTCTCAGGGAAAAGCCGCAATTGGTCCTGCGAGGCGGAGGCAGCCGGCAGGGTGGTGCCGGAGGATTGCTCGAGCTGTTTGAGTATCTCATTGGCGCGGGTAATCACAGATGGAGGCAAGCCAGCCATTTGCGCCACGTGGATGCCGTAAGAGCGGTCAGCCGCGCCAGGCACAATTTTGTGCAGGAAGACGACCGTGCCATCGGCCTCGGACACTGCCACGTTATAGTTGCGCACGCCCGGGTAGAGGTCTGCCAGTTCGGTCAGCTCGTGGTAGTGGGTGGCAAAAAGCGTCAGTGGTTTGAGTTTTGGATGGCTGTGCAGGTGCTCCACAATCGCCCAGGCGATTGAGAGCCCGTCGTATGTGCTCGTTCCGCGACCAATCTCATCCAGGATCAAGAGACTGCGTGGAGAGGCGTTGTTGAGAATGTTGGCAGTCTCGAGCATTTCCACCATGAAGGTCGACTGACCCTGGTGGATGGCATCCTGTGCCCCAATGCGGGTGAAGACCCGGTCCACCAGGCCAATTTCCGCCTCGTCCGCAGGCACAAAACTGCCGATTTGCGCCATCAGCACGATCAACACCACCTGGCGCAGGTAGGTCGATTTGCCGCTCATGTTTGGACCGGTGATGAGCCGCACAATCTCGCCATCCTCGAAAACCACATCGTTTGGAATGTAGCGGGTTTCGCTGCGCATGCGCTCGACCACTGGATGACGCCCGCTGATGATCTTGAGACCCTTCCCCGCGTTGAGTTGGGGACGGGTGTATTTGTTAAGGGCCGCCACGCTGCCAAACGAAAGCAGGCAGTCCAGGCTGGCAATGGCGCGGGCAGCTTTGAGGAATTCGGAAGAACTTGATGCCAGTTGGACGCAGACTTGTTTGTAGACGCGCAGTTCAACCTCATGGATTTGCGCCTCAGCGTTCAGAACCAGCGATTCATATTCCTTCAGTTCGGGGGTAATGAAGCGTTCATTGTTGACCAGGGTCTGCTTGCGGATGTAATTATCGGGGGCCTGGTCCGCAGCGCCGCGCGAGATCTCGATATAGTAGCCAAAAACCTTGTTGAAGCCGACTTTTAGGGTTTTGATGCCTGTGCGCTGGCGTTCGCTGCTCTCGAGCCCGGCTATCCAATCCCGGGCGTGCTTTGAGCTGGCAAGGATGGCATCAAGCTCTTCTGAAAAACCGGGCTGAATAATGCCGATGTTGGCAGTTGTGGCGGGGGGATCTTCTGTGATGGCTTGCTCGAGCAATCCCAATTGCGATTCGAAAGTGCCGATGGCATTTACCAGTGCCTGGAGGGCTGGTTCATTAGCTGGTAAAAGTGCCTGCAATCGAGGAAGAACGCGCAAATCTTCGCGTAGGGCAACCAGGTCGACTGGGCGGGCACAGCTGTTGTTGAGCCGTCCGATAATTCGTTCGATGTCGTGAAGTTCCGCCAGTAGGGGTTCCAGTTTCTGGCGCAGAATGCCATTTTTGTAAAAGAATTCGACCGCATCCAGGCGGGCATTGATCTGCTCCAGGTCAAGCAGCGGTTTGTTGACCCAGGCTCGCAGCATGCGCTTGCCCATCGCGGTTTTGGTGCGGTCGAGTACGCCCAGCAGGGAACCTTCAGGCTTGCTATCGCGCAGGGTTTCTGTAAGTTCCAGGTTGCGGCGGGTTTCCGCGTCCAAAACCATGAAATCGCTCAGGCTGTAGGTGCTGAAGCTGAACTGAACTTCAGACAAACCTTTTTGGGTTTCCTGCAGATACTTGAGCAGCGCTCCAATGGCACGCACCGCCAAGGGCAGGGATTTGAGCCCCAATCCTTCGAGGCTGCTCACCTGGAAGCGAGTCTTGATCAGTTCCTGGGAACGACCCGGCTCGAAGTACCAGTTGGGGATGACAGTCAAATTGCCGTCAATGTTCCCAGGTAAACTGACCGCGTCTGAAACTAGCAATTCCGCGGGAGAAAGGCGTTTGAGTTCCGCGCGAAGCTGAACGAAGACGTCCTGGTCAGTCAGCTCGGTGGCAGCAAATTCGCCGGTGGAAACATCCACGTAAGCTAAACCAGCTTCCTTGAATTGGGTATAAACACAGGCGAGGTAGTTATTGCGTCCAGAGGGGAGCAAATTGGGCTCCACCACCGTGCCGGGGGTGACGACGCGCACGACTTCACGTGGGAAGAGACCCTTATCCGGCTGTTCGCCTACCTGTTCGCAGATGGCAACATGATGCCCCTTCTCGATCAATCTGCCAATGTAGTTATCGACGGCATGGAAAGGGATGCCCGCCATGGGAACACGCACGCCCTTTGCCACCGGGCGTGAAGTCAGGACGATATCCAGCGCCTCCGAAGTGGCTTTGGCGTCATCATCAAAGGTTTCGTAAAAATCACCCAACCGAAAAAACACAATCGTGTCTGGATACTGTTTTTTGATATCCAGGTACTGCAAGCGGAGAGGGGTGATATCCTGCGGCATGGCTTATTTCAAATTCTCACGAATGTAAATCGAAACCTGATCGAGGGCTTCTGAAAGTTTGTCTGGGTCCTTGCCGCCAGCCTGGGCCATATCAGGTCGCCCGCCACCGCCACCGCCCACTACGGCAGCAACGCGTTTGATCAGGTCGCCGGCTTTGATGCCGCGAGCGATCAGGTCGGGGGTGACAGCCGCAATCAGCATGGGTTTGTCGTGGCTGACCGTGCCCAAAACGACCACGCCGGATGGGTGTTGCTGGCGGAACTGGTCCGTCAGGCTGCGCAGAGCATCGGCGTCCGCGTTGGGGATGATGGCGCTGAGCACGGGCACGCCCGCAACCTGCTGGATATTTTGCAATTTCTTGCTGAATTCCGCCTGGGCGCCTTGCGCGCGCAGAAGGTCAAGCTCTTTATCGAGTTCCTTGAGCTTGCTCTCGAGCAATTCCGTTTTTGAGAGCAGTTCAAAGGGGGTGGTTTCAAGAAATGCGGCTGCCTCATTAAGCAGGTTCAGGCGTTCGCGTGCCCAGGTGTAAGCTTTCTCGCCAGTCACCGCCTCAATCCGGCGAATGCCAGCAGCCACGCTTGACTCGCTGGTGATGTAGAAGGAGCCAATTTCGGCGGTATTGTCCAGGTGCGTGCCGCCGCAAAGTTCGTATGAGACGCGTCCACGCCGGTCAGCAATTTCGATCGTGCGAACCTCGCTGCCATATTTTTCACCGAAAAGCGCCATAGCGCCATCGGCCTTGGCTTGATCGAGGGTCTTGACAAGCTTAATGACCGGATACTCTTCCGCGATGTTACGGTTAACCACAGCTTCGATCTGCAGTAATTCCTCGCTGTTGAGGGCACGCGGGAAGTTGAAGTCGAAACGCATGCGTTCGGGGTCCACCGCTGAACCGGACTGGTGCACTTTGTCGCCCAAAACCTGGCGCAGGGCGGCATGCAAGAGGTGCGTGCCGGTGTGATTGCGCATGGTAGACCGGCGTGAATTAAGGTCCACGCTGACCAAAGCGGGGCTGTCCACCTTGAGCATACCCTGGCGTACAATGCCGGAATGGACGATCAGCCCGGAGACGGGCTTGCGGCTGGAAGAAATTTCAACTTCCCAGCCAGATCCGTCGGCTGATATCACCATACCTGTGTCGCCAACCTGCCCGCCGGATTCGATGTATAAGGGGCTGTCAGTGAAGATCAACTCGACCTCATCCCCGACCTGGACAGATTGAACCAGCTCGCCATCCTTCAGGATACCAATCAGCCTGGAGGTGGAGGTGAAAGAAGAATAGGGATCATACCGAACGCCTTCGGCGGGAAGCTTCCCCTGGGCTTGAAGATCGCTCAAAACGGCAGCGTAAAGCTCAGTATTATCGCCATTCATATTCCCAAATGCCTGCCCCTTGCCGGATGCCAGTCGATGCGCTTCCATGGCTTCGAAAAAGCCTTTTTCGTCAACCGTGAGCCCGTCCTCTTCGAGGATATCGCGGGTGATTTCAAGCGGGAAACCAAGCGTGGAGTAGAGGTTGAAAGCAGTCTTGCCGTCGAGCTGGCTTTCTCCGTTGGATTTCAAGCCCGATACCAGGCTCTCGAGTTCAGCAAAACCGGCGTCGAGGGTTTCGGAGAAGCGTTTTTCTTCAGAAGTGAGCGTTTCATAGATCAGCTCAGCGTTTGCTTTTAATTCCGGGTAGGCAGCCTGGTAGTTTTCAATCACGAGCCTGGCGACCTGAGCCATGAAGGGCTCAGTCAGGTTAAGTTTGCGGGCAAAACGGGCGGCACGGCGAATGATCATGCGGCAGACGTAATTACGTCCGACATTACCGGGGATGACGCCATCGGCAATCAGGAAAGCGCCGGCTCGCACATGGTCGGCTATGACGCGATAGGGCGTCAGATTGGCCGCGCGTTCCGCGTCGGTTTGCCCGGCGAGCTTTTGGGTTTCATCCAATAGGGGCTTGAGCAGGTCGGTTTCATAGTTGCCGCGCACGCCCTGGATGATCGAGACAATGCGTTCAAAGCCCATGCCGGTATCCACGTGACGTTTTGGCAGGGCTTGGAAGTCCGTGGGGGAGGTGCGGTTGTATTGGATGAAGACGTTGTTCCAGATCTCGACGATGCGTGCGCAATCGCCGTTGACCTCACAGATATGCCCTGGCACATGCTGCATGTTGCAGAAATCCGGTCCGAAATCGTAGTGGATCTCGGTGCAGGGACCACAGGGACCGGTCTCAGCCATCTCCCAGAAGTTATCTTTGCGTCCGCCCTGAACGAGGTGCGAGGCCACAAAACCAGGCTGCGCCAGCCAAACATCGCGAGCTTCCTCATCGGAGGGCAGATCGCCCTGATCGTCGACAAAGTAGGTTGCGTATAGCCGTTCAGGATCAAGCCCCCAGACTTTGGTGAGCAATTCCCAGCTCCAGCTGATGGCTTCCTGCTTGTAGTAATCGCCGAAGGACCAGTTGCCCAGCATCTCAAAGAAGGTGTGGTGGGTGTTGTCGCGCCCGACGGTATCGAGGTCGTTGTGTTTGCCCGAAACGCGCAGGCATTTCTGGGAATCAACCGCGCGGGTGTAGGGGCGGGTTTCGGTGCCCAGGAAGACGTCTTTAAACTGCACCATACCGGCGTTGGTGAAGAGCAGGGTGCTATCGCCGCCCGGAACGAGCGAAGCGCTGGGAACAATGGTATGCCCGCGCTGAGCGAAAAAGTCGAGGAAAGATTGACGAACCTGGTTGCCGGTTAGATACATAAGATAACTCCAAAAAAGGTTTGATTAACTAAAAAATTATACCTGATAACATCGAACAGAGCCGCTGATGTCACGATGATTTGTTCCGTAATATGTGTGTATTGTCTGGATGTTCCCATGGGAGTTGATCATCAACTTGATTTTTCTAAGCTTCTTCGTTCAGATACCACACTGAAAAAATGTCAATTATTCAGGTCATGTCCATTATTCGCCGAAAGGGATAGTTACTTATTGGTGGGTTTTCCTGCCCGTTACGATTGCCCTGATATTGTTTGGCATCGGGTGGAATCTCCTTGGAGATGGGCTGATTGATGCCATGAATCCCAGATCGGTTCAGAAATAAATTTGATGATTAACGAACAAGAGCCCGTTCAGCAGGGCTCTTGTGCATATTTTCTTGTTTCGTGAGCTTTCCTGTAGAAACCTACCAACCCCAGAAGGGTTACTCTAATCCACAGACAGGCGTAGTTTTACTTGTGCAGAAGCGCTACAGTTTTGCAGGCAGCATTCACAATGGGGTATGCAATCGGTGAAGATGTCAAGGCAGGGTGAGTGCCCATCTGGAACATCACGATTTCATCCGCGGTCATGTGGTGCATGATGCAGGCACTGAGGACGTTGATCATTTCGCCGACTGATTTGCCGCCGGAAATTGAGCCGCCCAATAAGACGCCGTTTTCCTTACCAAATACGAGCTTGACTTTTGTTAAAGTCGAGTTGGGCATGCCACCCGGATGGGTGTCGGGTGACTCGGCTTTGCCTACGACCACATTCATCCCAATTTGTTTTGCCTGGCGTTCGGTCAGGCCGGCCACCGCGAAAGCGCGCCCATTGACAACGGTTGAGAAAACGCTGATTGCGCCGCAGTTGCTGTGGACAGGGGAGTAGAGATTTGCTCCGGCGATACG
>DAISYV010000075.1:0-9487 GCA_036825115.1 Anaerolineaceae bacterium
TGGTCTTGACGCATGGAAAGGGTCTGACTATAATTCTCTTGTCGACTTCAGGTCGATGTATATGTCTGTACCTGCCTTTCTTTAAGAACCCCCCTGGGGGATAGCAAAAATTTGAAAGGAGCAAACACATTTGAATTTTCAGTTTGCCAGACCGCTTCATCAGAAATATTTAAAGATAGTTCCCGCAAGTTTAAGTAGTAACGCGCAGGACGCGTTTCCCTGCAAATCCCACAATACAAGAGAAAATGGAGTAAAAGAATGAAATCAGCTTTGACCCGAATTGTAGCAATCATTGTGTTGCTGACACTGGTGGTGACACCTGCTCTTGCTGTCGACACAACACAAGCCGACGGACCTCGTCGAGAGATAGACCGATCAGGTTTTGTCCCCGAGGAGACCTTAGGCGCCAAGGAACAACTCACAGCCGTGGAGGCTGTTGAGGTGACCAGCCTGGCTCGATCTGACCGCTATGTAATCCTCTTTGAGGACCCATCGCTGGTGGCAGTGAGCAAAGGCTCTGAAAAATTGGATGTCAGCAGTCCTGACAGCCAGTCCTACCTCGACCTGCTTGCCAAACAGCGCAATAGCGTGATGGCGTCTGTTGAGAGCACTCTTGGCAGAAGCGTCAATATCAAGCATGTCTATGATGTCATTCTCAACGGCGTTTCGGTTGAAATGTCGCTTGAGGAAGCGCAGCAACTGGCCAAGGTGCCTGGCATTCGCCAGATCCTTGCTGTTAGCCTGGAACAGCCCGATACTGACGCGGGTCCTGTCTTTATTGGCGCGGATGGTGTTTGGAATGGTTCTGCAGACCCAGCTAACCTCGGTTCCCTTGGGGAAGGCATGCTGGTCGGCATCATCGACACCGGCATCAACTTTGACCACCCCTCTTTCAGTGATACTCCGGAGGATGGGTTTGTTTACGAGTGGACTGGTGATTACCTGGGTGTTTGTGCTCCTGCTCCTTCTGGAGATCCGGCATATGCCGCTGCCTGCAACGATAAACTCGTCGGCGCATATACCTATACCGGTGAAGCTGTCAGCCCTGAAGATTCCGATGGGCACGGTTCGCATACCGGCAGCACTGTGGCCGGCAATTACGTCACCTTTGATTTCATGGGTGTGGAAACCACCATTTCGGGTGTTGTTCCGCATGCCCAGATTATTTCTTTCGACGTCTGTGATGAATCCGGCTGTTGGGGGGATGACTCTGCAGCTGCTGTTGAGCAGGCAATTATTGATGGCGCGGACGCCCTGAACTATTCTATTTCAGGCGGCAAGAGCCCATACACCGATATCGTGGAACTGGCTTTCCTTGAGGCTTTCGGTGAAGACATCTTCGTGGCAGCCTCTGGCGGCAACCTGCGCGAAGAACCCTCAACTGATGGTCAGGTTAATCACCTATCTCCCTGGGTGACCACCGTTGCGGCTTCCAGCCACAATCGCAAGTTCACTAACGATATTGATGTGGTTTCACCTGCCGGTTCAATTTATGTTGACATGGCTCAAATCCCCAGTACAAGCCCGGTACCTTTCCCGGCATTGGATGATGTGGAATTGGTATGGGCTGGTCTTGATACTGCATCAGCGGACGCTCCCTTTACTGATAATCGCCAGGGCTGCCAACCCTTCCCAGCCGATTTCTTTGCTGGTAAAGTGGCGCTGATCCGCCGTGGTGTTTGTTCATTCGCCATCAAATTGGCAAATGCTCAAGCTGCGGGCGCGATTGGTATGCTGGCTTATGCAGACAATCGTCCTCCTCTTTCGATGGGCGGTTTGGATACTGCGACCCTCCCTGCAGGCTTCCTGTATCTTTCTTCGACGGAAGCAGCTACTTTTGCCGACTGGGTGGGCGCTAATGCTCCAGTTCTGATCGATATGAGTGAGACAGGTCGTTTTCTCAATGATGCCTGGGGCGATATCAAAGCCGACTTCTCCTTCCGCGGTCCAAGCGCTAATGATCTCCAGGTTTTGAAACCTGATATCACAGCGCCAGGCTTGGAAGTGCTTGCGGCTGTTGCTGACGGCGTGATCGACTCTGACGGCGCTGTGCAGGCCGAACTCTTACAGGGCACATCCATGTCCTCCCCGCATACTGCCGGTGCTGGCGCTTTGCTCAGCGCTGTCTTCCCGGATTGGACAGTTGCCCAGGTTAAATCTGCTCTGATGCTGACCGCTGAACATGATAATCTGCTGAAAGAAGATATGCAGACCCCAGCTGACCTGTTTGACTTTGGCGCTGGGCGAGTCGACCTGGAAATGGCTGCCCTAACCGGCCTGACCATGGATGAAACCTATGCCAATATGGTCGCTGCCAACCCGAGCGAGGGCGGCGATATGACGACGCTGAACATCCCCAGCCTCTACAACAGCCTGTGTGTGGGTGGCTGTGAATGGACGCGCACTTTCACAAGTGTTGCAGAAATCACCGCTACTTATACTGCGGACGCTCCTGCCTGGATCACTGTGGATCCTGCATCCTTTGAGATTGCCCCTGGAGCTACCCAGGTGGTTACTTTCACAGCCGATGTGACTGGTCTGACCGCGGATGAATGGCAGTTTGCCAGGGTCAATTTTGAAACCGACGCTGTGTTGGAATCCCCCCATGAATACCTGTTCCTGCCTCTCATCTTGAACGGAACCGGAACTCCTTCAGAAGGAACTGAGCCAACAGAGAGCTTTATCATCCTTGACCGGCCTCTGCCTGATTTAGCAGTTCCCGTGGCTGTACTGCCCGTGGGCAGCAACATTCCTGATTTTGTCACTTTTGAAACCCACCGCGACGCGGATTCGGGCATCATCCCTGATTTGCTGGCAGGTGAGATCACCGCTGGCATGACCTATGAATCCGGCTTAGTCAAAGCCGATCTGGAAGAAATTACCCTGGATCCGGACCCCACCAATGGCGATCCGTTCGATGATCTCAGCCAGGTGTATGTTAAGACCCTCATCTTACCTGCCTACTCCATCCGCATGGTAACCGAGATCACCCAAACAACCGCTTCCGACATCGACATGTTCCTGTTCTGGGATATGGATGCCAGTGGCACCTTAGATCCTACCGCGGATTATTTGCTTGCACAAAGCGCTACTTCCTCAGCTCTGGAATACATCAATGCACCGAAGGACTTCATCTACTACAATGCCGATGATACCTTCTTCCTGGTTGTTCAGAACTGGGCTGGCGCAGCAGGGGACACCTTTACTCTTGCAACCGGTATGGTTCCGTTATTCCTCGACAATGAAAACTATGACGTGATAGTACCTGTTACAAATCCTGGCGCAACCCCGTTCGAGTTGGACGTCTACTGGTATGAGGATACCGAAGAAGGCGACCGCCTGTATGGTTACTTTGACACATGTGCTGACGCTGTCTGTGACGGTGCTACCTGGATAGGCTCGACCGATATTGATATCCGCAGACTGGCTGATGATGTGGTTAAGACGGCAGATGTTGAAACCGCAATGCCTGGCGATACGATCACCTATACCATTGAGATCACCAATTTTGCCGATGTGCCAACCGCTTACACCATCAACGACTTACTGCCGGCTGGAGTCACCTATGTGCCCGATTCTGTTACCGGCGGCGCGCTTTATGATGATGTTGCCAATGCCATCACCTGGTCTGGCACGGTGGACGCGCCCACGGCGCCGTATTACAACGTAAGCGACTCGCTTACAGATCCCTTGTGCGACACAGGCTTTGGTGGCTATGTAAACCTGGAAGCTTTGGGAATTTTCGCTAATGCTGGTATCACTGGAGATACAAAGGTCTGGTCGCTGACTCCTGGCGCGGTGCCCTACAACTTCTACGGCATTGATTATCCTACCATCTCCTTCACCGATGACGGCTTTGCCATTTTTGATTACGCGAATAACTATGGTGGGTCCCCCTGGACAAACCAGGACATCCCCGACCCAGCCTTACCCAACAACGTGGCAGCCATGCTCTGGCAGGATATGGAGATCGTTTATGATGCCGCAACCAACAAGGGCGTCAGCCTGGCAAATGCAGGCGCTTCTCTCCACATTATCGAATATGATGACGTGCAGCCTTGGGGCGACCCAACCACCACCTACGATTTTGAGATCGTTCATTATCATGTAGTTGATGATACGCCGGGTTACTACGAATTTGTCTTTGCTTACGACAATATCAACGGACCGCTGGATTTGGCTACGATTGGTACGGAAAACTCCGACGGAACCGCGGCCACCCAGTACGCTTATAACAGTGCCAGTTTTGCCAACGGCCACATGGTCTGCTTCGACCTGGTTACCCCGAGCACTACTAAAACAATCACCTTCCAGGTGACCGTGGATGCGGATGCTCCTCTTGGTCCGCTGAGCAACGTTGCTCTGCATGACAACGATCATCCCGGTACGGTTGATGAGATGGCGATTGCGGTGGTTGAGATTGAAGGTCTTCCAGCGATGGAACCCAAGATCAATGAGTTTTCGCATAATACTGCTGGTACTGATGTGGAATATGTCGAGATCATCGGCAGTCCAAATACAGATTACAGTGCGTATACCTTCATTGAGATCGAATCTGATTCTAATGATTCTACAGCTGGCACCATTGATGGCCCTGTGTATGCCATGGGCACAACTGATGCTAATGGATTGTATTTAGCTTCATTACCGGCTAATGCTCTCGAAAACAGCAGTGTAACCTTCCTTCTGGTAAAAGACTTTACTGGCTCAAGTGGCCAAGATCTTGATACAGACAATGATGGCGTTTTGGATGTGATGCCATGGACGGAGTTAGCAGATTCTATCGCAATTGATGATTCCGAAAGTACCCCAGTCGCTGACTTTGCTTATGCTGGGGCACCACAACTCTACGCATTTTACGACGGCTTGCCTTTTGCCCCAGGTGGAGCTTCCCGCATCCCGGATGGATTTGATACCGATACTATCACTGACTGGGTGCGTAATGACTTTGACCTGGCTGGCATACCTGGTAATACCGGCTCGCCAGCCCCTGGAGAAGCATTCAATACTCCCGGCGTATTCAACATGATCGTTCCATTCGTGACCTTTAACGTGACCGTGCCGGATTACACTCCTGGAACGGTTTATGTGATTGGCAGCGAAGACGAGCTGGGTGCATGGGCTGGGGCCGGAGTTGCGCTCACTCAGGTGGACGCGACCCATTGGACAAAATCCATCTATATTCCTGCTGCAGCCACGTTGGAATTTAAATTCACACGCGGCAGTTGGGATACTGTCATGAAAGGCGCGGATGGAAATGAGGAACTTGGCAATCTGACCCTTGACTACACAGCAACTGGAGCCCAGGAATTCAACTATGTAGTTCTCAACTGGCGGGATCCGATCGTAACAGCTGTCGTTCCGGCAGATGCTGCTGTGGATGTTGCCCTTGACGCGGTAGTGATCGTGACCTGGAATCAGTCTGTTGTTGACACTTCTTGCTTTACCCTCACCGCTGGTGTGGACACGATTGCTGGATCTTGTGTTTATGATGACGTAAACAAGACGCTTACCTTTACTCCAACTGATCCACTGATGAGTTTGTTACTTTATACAGTGAATGTGAGTGGTGTCGTGGACACTGAAGGTATCACGCAACAGGTCCCATTTACTTCAACCTTTACGACCGTTGAGATTGTGCCGTAAAGATGTGTTGGCCTGAACTTATCAGGCAGACTATGTGACGAAAATGGAGCGGCGGAAACGCCGCTCCATTGCTTAACCCCAAAGCAGTTGAAATTGTGGAACGATCGCTCTCATCCCTTTTGCCATGCGCACGGTTATCATTCGTCAAAAAGACCGAAAAAATTAGATAAAATGGTGTCTTTTCAATTGTAAATGCTAAACTGGGATTGAATTTCATGTTCAAATTTGCTATAGTATTAACATAAATCCTTCCGACCTCGTCTGAGGTCACCTATTCGACACAATTTAATTAAAAATACGCATACACTCCCGGATGGAGGGTTTGTATGCACCCACCTCAAGGAGGGTAGATGCCATGAAAAGGAAAACCATTCTTTTGACGTTCTTTTTGCTTTTAACGTTTATTTTCAGCGCTTGTGTTCCCACGACCTTCTCACCCCCAATGGAAATCCACATTACCGCCGGCGATCAGGTGGAGGATGCGGTTATTGCTGTTGACGCGGCTGGGCGCTCCCACATTGCTGGCGTCGTAGCTAACCGAATCGTTTATTATCGCACACGCTTTGGCGAGGCAGGCCCATTAGATAAGATCACGATGGTTATGGGTGGATCCGGGACGAACTGGAAACAGTACAATCCTGATATCGCGGTGTTAGATAACGGATATGCTTATGTGACCTGGGTTGAACAACGTGGTGGACCAGAAAAGTTCGCCTGCTACCAGCAGATCCCGCTGGTTCCACCCATCGGCGGTTACGACAGGGACTGCGACCCCCTGGATGGCACGGAGCAAACCGCTGGCAATGTTTGGGTCACTGCCCGCGGCAGTAATGCCTACGCGGTATATGACAGACCCGATTCAGGTGGACGCACAGTTGATCTATGGTACAGGATCATCTCCGACACTCCAGCCTACGCGGGAAGAGTTGCCTGGTACATTGCGAATTTTGAGTCCGTCGATTTTTTCAGCGTGGATCTGGGTATTGATAAGGACGGTTACCTGCATGTTGGTTCCCATTACAACTGGACCACCGGCACTCCGCCGCCCTATTCTGAGAGATTGGAAATTCGCTCCAACCGCAGCACGCTGGCGGATGGACAGATGGACCAGATTTGGATCATCTATGGTGGCACCAACACTGAGGATATTCCGATCAGCTTGTCTTTTTACAACGTCGGCACAACAGAGCGCGTCGCGCTCGCAAGTGTTAACGAAGTTAGCGCCTTGGATGATATTTTTGTTTCAAGTTGCGAGTCCGACGGATGTGCCAATAAGCAAGATGTGCAAATAGTTCTGCCCACGAGTTGGAACACCACCTCAGTCATCGAAGATGTGGAAATCCTGGGCATGGGTGAGTACCTGTACCTCAGTTTCATTGGCGACGATAACACGGCACCAACCGGAGCTGAGCAAGTTTATTACAAGTATGACGCCTTCAGTTCAGATCCCCCAATGCAGCCTTCCTCAGGAAGCGCCAGTTGGAAATACGATCTGGAGATGACACGTGTAGTCGCGCGTCCCGAATCCGCTGCGGATGACTTCCCGATGATGGCGTGGGGCGAGACGAATCTTGTCATGAACGAATTCTTCGTTTTTGAAGGGTTTGCGAATAGGATCAAGGTATATGAAACTAATTGCCTGACAAATCTACCAATTGGAGAGATTGGGTCCAATGGGGTTTACTTCTCAGGGGTCTGGGATGATTGCTACAACACGATGTTTACGACCCAGGCCTGGAGGCAGCAGTTGCCGATAATTGTGAAGTAAATTGGCTTGTGGGTTTGTTCTGAAGTCGGGCGGAATCGAGTAAAGTATCACCGCTCCAGTTTTGGAGTGCCTCATTACTTGCCAGTTCCGGCCGCATAGCGCAGATGTAACAGGTTAGGACTTTAAGAAGCTGGCTTGATTGCCGGCTTCTTTTCAATCTACTCCTTACCTTAGGTTTTATGTAACTTTTTTACTCTTTATCGGATTAGTTCAGAACTTATTGAATTCTATTTTCAAATTTGCTATAGTGTTAGCATAAATCCTCTCGACCTCATTCGAGGTCACAAATTCGACGTAACTCAAATAATAAATATGCAAACACTCCCGGATGGAGGGATTGTGTGCACCCACTTCAAGGAGGATAGATACCATGAAAGCCAAAACCACTGTTTGGACATTCTTTTTGCTTTTGACAATCATACTTAGTGCCTGTGTTCCCACAACCTTTTCACCTCCAACCGAAATCCACATCACTGATGGCGACCGGGTGGAGCAGGCGGTGGTGGCTGTGGATGGGAATGGGCGCTCGCATATTGCCGGCGTGGTCAATGATCGTATCGTCTATTACCGCACGCGCTACGGTGAGCCGCTCGCCAAATTTACCATGGAAATGAGCGGATCTGGCGACAATTGGAAGCAGTTTGATCCAGATATTGGTGTTGAAACCAACGGCACTGCTTATATTGTTTGGTTAGAGCAGCGCGGTGGACCGGAAAAGTTCGCCTGCTGGCGTGATGTCCCACTTGTTCCGCCTGTAGGGGGGTATCAGAAAACCTGTGTACTTTTAAATGGTACCAACACGGCTGGGATTGTAAAAGTGGTGCAAAGGGGCAGTATTGTGTATGCTGTTTATGATCAAATAAACCAAAATCTCCGCATAACTGCCTTGTTCTACAAGGATTTTACCCATTCAGACAACCATGGATTAGTTTATGACTATGATTATCATTTTGAATCCGGCTATGTTTACGGCATGGACATGGTCATCGATGTTAACGGAGGATTGCATGTTGCGATACTGGATAACTATACTAATACTGGTGATCCTCCATTTACAGAACGACTATTCTATCGTTCAAATGTAACCACAGATACTTTAGGCACCATGACACAAGGGATGACAATTGCGGAGGGTATCGGTTTGGGGGAAGATGTGGAACCGAGCATTTCTATTTATACAGACAGTGCAAGTGAGCCGCGGATTGGGATTGCATCCATCTGGACACCTTCGGGGATTGATGATATCTATATTGATTCCTGCACTGTGAATGGATGTGAGTTTGTGGGATATCATGTGGTAGGCTTGCCAAGCAGCTGGAACACTTACTCTGCGATTGAAGATCTGGAAATTCAGGGCAGTGGGGAAGAGCTTTTCCTCAGCTTCATTGGGGATGACTCTCAATCAGCTGCACCTCAAGTCTATTTCACAGAAGCCTTTGATACGACAATTTTCATGGAACCCAGTGACGGCTCCGCTTCATATAAATTTGACTTGGATATGGTTTTGCTAGAGCCCCGCCCCGAATCACCCGCTACAGATGAGGTGCCAATTGTGTCGTGGGGAGAGAGCGACTTAGTTAAAGCTACATATTATTCCGCAGGTTGGCTGACTCCAGCTGTCAAAGTCTCTGAAGACAATTGTCTTGATTCCCTGCTTTTAGGCGATGTCGGATCAAATGGATCCTATTACGCCGGTGTATGGGATGCTTGTTCTGACACCTGGTTTACCACCCAGGCGTGGACGGAGCAGTTGCCTTTGATTGTGAAGTAAGAAGAATAGGGATAGCATGGGGTGGCCGTTGCATAAAAATGGACGCGTTGTTTGTAGGTGAGGTTGAGCCTTTCAGGTCGATACTTATGTCATTCTGAGCTTCTTTTGCGAAGAATCTGATTCTTAAACGGACAGATCCTTCGCTTCGCTCAGGATGACAGTCGCAGGTCAGGCTACAGTGCTTGAAGAATATGCGCAGCCTGCCGCGGGTATTTTTCTCGGGGTTCAACCTGACACTCACGTCATACTGAGCCTCTTTTGCGAAGAATCTGATTTTAAAAGACAGATCCTTCGCTTCGCTC
>DAISYV010000076.1:0-9197 GCA_036825115.1 Anaerolineaceae bacterium
TGCGTGCCAACACGCTTGGCACCATGCTGTTCTTCACCAACAAGGGCAAGGTCTACTCCGTAAGGGTGTTTGAACTGCCTGAAGAATCCCGGCAGGGTCGGGGCATCCCCCTGGTCAACATCCTCAATCTGGAACCGGATGAGAGCGTCACCGCCCTGTTGCCAGTTGAAAGTTTCAGCAGTGCCAAATACTGTGCCCTTGCCACCAGGCTGGGTCGCATCAAACGCGTACCCATGTCGGATTTTGAGAGTGTGCGACCTTCCGGTCTGATCGCCATCCGCCTCAACGACGGCGATGAATTAGGTTGGGTGCGCATGACCAGCGGTCAGAATGATCTCCTGCTCGTTACCAGAAAGGGCAAAGCCTTGCGCTTCCACGAAAAGCAAGTCCGCCCAACGGGGCGCACGACCATGGGCGTCACTGGCATTACCCTGCGAGGCGATGACCACGTGGCGGCGCTGGAAGTCGCTGAGCCAGATGGTTACCTATTTGTTCTGACTGAAAAGGGTCAGGGCAAACGCACCAGCCTGGAAGAATACATCCCCAAGACGCGCGGCACGCTCGGCGTGATGACCATCAACCAGGATGTGCGTGAAACGATTGGCGATGTGGCCGAAGCGCGCGTGGTGCTGGACGGTGAGGAAGTCACCATGATTTCCCGCGGCGGAATTGTGCTGCGCACCAAAGTTACGGAAATTTCCGTCCAGGGTCGCTCCACGCAAGGCGTCAAGGTCATGGAACTGGGTGAAGGCGATAGCATCGCGGCGATTGCCCGCATATCCCAGGAAGAAGTGGAACTCTCCGAACAAACGCATGCCGCATCGGTAGCCGCGGGCGAAACCGCGCCGCGCCGCTCCAAGCGGAAAGCAATTGTGAAGGACGAGGACGCAGAAACTGAGCCTGAATCAGAAGTTGTTGAAGAGGAAAACGATTATCCTTTAGACGAAGATGAAGAGGGCAGCACTTCGGCAGACTGAAAACAGAATTGCTGACCATCAGCTCGCTCCACCCGGAGCGAGCCGTCCGACAAAACATCCAGAAGGCGAAACAATCCTGTTTCGCCTTTATGATTCCTGATAACTCTCATCTCCCCCTTGAAAGCCAATTTCTCGTTCCATTCCCGGACGAAAGCATCACCCGGTAACACTTGCCGCAGCTTTTGCATAGCGTCCAGGATTGCTAGCAGCCAGGTTTGAGCGTCCAAACTGATGCCAGTCTCGCTGAAAATGTCACTGGCAGGATAGTTCAGAGATGTGTTCGCATTAAAAGCGCCTGGCAGCAGGTTTACCCCCACCCCGACCACCACCGCGTTGGGTTTGCCCGCCTGCAGGTCGGTCTCTGCCAATACTCCGCAGATCTTTTTCCCATTGAGCAAAACGTCATTTGGCCACTTCACCTGCGCGTCAAAACCAGTCTTTGTCCCAATCGTGTGTGCCACCGCCAGGGCACCAAGGGCAGTGAAACGCCCCAGTACGACTTGCTCTTCCAGGTTGGGTCTAAATAAAACTGAAAATGTCAACGAGCTTTTAGGCTGGCTCTGCCAGACGCGTTCCTTTTGCCCGCGTCCCCGGGTCTGCCGCTGCGCCCACACCACCAGGCCATCTTCCGCGCCTGACCGGCCTGCTTTCAGGGCAACATCATTGGTGGAATCCACCTCGGCATATCGATTGACCTGGAATTTCATAACATGAGCTGGCTTTGGGTCTTGATCGGCAAGGTAAAACAGATCCTTGCCCCCAGGTGGTAGGTTTCATCCACCCAGATTCTTCCCCCATGCGCTTTCACGATCGACTGGCACAAATACAAGCCCAATCCTGTACCTTTGGTCGTCTTCACCGCACTCTCAGAACGGTAAAATCGGTCAAACACACGAGGAACATCCATTGGGTCAAACCCTTTGCCTTGATCCGTAATGCAAACCTGGACATTCTCTTCGATCTTAATCCCGTCAACTTGTATCGTTCCACCCTCAGAATACTTGAGCGCGTTTGTCAGCAGGTTGGAAATCAACTGGCTCATGCGCGTCTCGTCCGCGACAATGACCGGAAAATCCTCCGACAGATTCGCAACAATTTGGTGTTTATCGCTTTGCAGCGAGAACTTCTTGGTTAAATCATCGATCAGAGCTACCAGGTCAACTTCGGTTTTATGCAGGGTGATCCCACCCGATTGTAACTTTGTGGCGTCAAGCAAATCTTCTACCATCGCTGTCAGGTGATCGGCTTCCTCCTCGATTACCTGCAGGCTTTCGGTCACCATCGCCTTATCCCATTCCACATCGTCGCGTCTGAGGGTGTTAGCGTAGCCTTTGATCAAAGCAATAGGGGTTTTCAGCTCGTGGCTCATGACCGAGATGAAGTTGGTCTTGAGTTCTTCCGCTTCCCTGAAACGGGTGATGTCGCGCACCGAAGCGATGATGTTGAGGAGCTCGCCCTCATCCGAGAACAATGGCGCGTAAGTGATCTCCACCGGGATTGGGTCCAGCGGGCTGTATCGCAGCATGTCCCCCTCGAGGAAGAGATCTTTGCTGGCACCCCACTGCCACTGCGACCTGACCGCTTCATTCAGTTCAAGCCCCTTCGGCGGTTTTGCCCAACGCACGACCTGGTCGAAGGTTTTCTCCTTCAATTCTTCTGCCGGCGCGTTGACCAGGCGTTCAAAGGCGTGGTTAACCTGGAGGACTTTCAGGTCTGGATTAAGGATGAGGATGCCATCCGCAACTGAACTGAGCAGAGCTGCCATGCGCAGGTTCTGACGGGTCACCTGGGTGTAAAGCCTGGCGTTGCGTACAGCGATAGCCGCCTGGTTGGCAAAACTCGTCAGGATGGAGTAGTCATTGGCTGAAAAAGTGGCGCGATAGTTGCGGAAGACGAAGATTTGCCCGATCGTACTGTGCTGAACGGTCATGGCGATGCCAACGCCAGTGATCATGCCCATGCTGATATCACTCAACATGCGATTGATCTCCGGAATGCGTGCTTCTGCGCCTTCTGCGCTTTCGCTGAGGCTTGCCAGCCAGGTTTCAAGGTAACTCAAGAGTGCTGGCGGGATGCCCTGGTTGATCGCGATGTGCCACTCGCCCGAGTCACCCACCAAAGCGATGAAGCCGGCATGTCCGCCCAGCATCTCAATGGCGATATGCAGGATGCGGCTCAGGAGGGTGTTGAGATTCAACTCCTCGGTGAGAGCCCGCGAGATTTCGAGCAGATATTCTCTCTGGCGTACACGATGATCAGGTAACATAGCGTAATTGTATCCCAGCTCAGCAGTCACTACAGATCAAGCCTCGTTTCCAGATAAAAAGCCTGGTATCTATTTCATCGAATGGTTCAATGTTTCCAGCAAAACCTTGTTGGTCATGTCCATTTGCAAGGGTGTGACGGAAATATAGCCTCGTTTGATCGCCCAGTAGTCAGTGCCTTCATCCATCAAGCCCGTGGGTGCTTCCCCGCCGATCCAGTAGTAAGGTTTGCCCTGCGGATCGAGCCGTTTCTCGAGCACATCCCGGTACAGCCTGACACCCTGCCGGGTGTAGAGCACACCTTCAAACTGCCCCTCTTGCCGGTATGGCAGGTTGATATTCCAGATCGGCTGCTTGCCGTTTTCCAGCTTATCCACCATCAAACTCTGGATCACATCCACCGCCGCTTGAGCAGCAGGCGCGAAATTGAGTTCCCCATCATGATGCTCCGGCGCGTCCAGGGAGACGGCGATGCCCGGTTTACCATTGATGGAGGCTTCCATTGCTGCCGTAACCGTCCCGGAGTAGGTCACATCCAAACCGACGTTGGCGTTCGGGTTGATCCCCGAAACAACCACATCGATCGGTTTTTCGATCGCGCCCATGATGGCAATTGCCACGCAATCCGAAGGCGCGCCATCACAAGAAAGCGCCGCGCTGCCATCAGCCAGCTTTACCTGGCGCACCCGCAACGGTCGGGTCAGGGTCTTGACATGCCCGCAGGCTGACCAATTATGGTCCGGAGCCAACACGCTCACTTCGCATTCCGGGACTTGCCGGATAGCCTGAACCAGCGCCAGCAGACCAGGCGCATTTACTCCATCATCATTCGTCACCAAAAAATGGGTCATACCTTACCTCTTAGTGGCGTTTTCGCCGCTTCTTAGTTGAAGTTTTTTCAATGGCAGGCTTGGGCTCTGCCCCGCCTGATGCTTTTACCGGAGCAGGCGTCGCGATCGCATTCTGCGCTTCAGCCGCCTTGGTCGGGCGGTAGCGGAACATGCGGCTGATAACTATTTGGCGTACTTCGGAAAGCATCTCTGTAAACAGCGTGCTCGCCTGGCTCTTATAACGCACCAACGGGTCGCGTTGGGCATAAGACTCCATGCTGATTGAAACTCGCAAGGCTTCCATGCGCGTCAGGTAATCCACCCAGGTTTCGGTGATCGTGCCCAGCAGCAAATCGCGATAGATGCGATTCTGGGCCTTATCTCCCAAAACTTTCCGAATGTCCTGATGCAGGCTCTCGGGGATCTCCTCGATGGTTAGTCCCGAAAGCTCGCCAAATTGCGGTTCACCAAGTTTTACGATTAATGCGTCCCTGGTTGCTTTTGGCAGATCAGCCAGCTTAAAGTTGTTATTTGCCAGGTGCTGGAATTCGAACTTCCCAAAAATGTCGGCAAGCACCTTTTCCGCGCCCTGCAGATGAGTCAGAATATCTTGTGTGACTTTTTCAGCCGGTTCATTCAGCAGCTGTTCAGACATCGAGAGGAGGTAGTTCAACCGCATGTGCGTTTGGAATGTTTTGCGATGTGAGCGGGCATCAAAGGCGATCCTTTTACCCTCAGTGCTCACTTGCACCAGTTGCGCGCGCGCGTTTTCGTCGATGACTGCAGCTTGTAGCAGTTCCGGATTGGCTTCCAGGTCGCGCCGCACTTCCCCTTCGACCCCAAACAGCCTATCCACGCGTTTTTCGAGCGCGTCAGTAATCTGGGCATCAATTGTTTGATGCACTTCCGCCCATGGCAGTTGCGCCAGGTCGATAGGTTTCATCCCCCAGTTATCCCCAAATCGTTTCTCCAAAGTCAGGAGGATGCGGCGGATCGTTGTAAGCGTCACGCTGGTTTGCAGGGCATCCTTGAGCGGCGCTTTCATGCTCATGGGATCTTCCATGAAACTGCGCTGCTGAGCTGGCGCCATTCTCACCGGAGTCTGTACGATCGCGCCGATCTCCGCCGTCAGGTCATGCTGTTCGTCTGGATCAAAGCTTTCCAGATAGGCAACCAGCATCTCATTGCGCTCCGCCAACTGGCTCTTCATAGCCTGCTCGCTGCGTTCAAACAGCAAAGCAGCTCCCTCACGGATGTGCTCATTCTCACTCAACACAGCATCTTTTGCCATTGTTACGAGTTTGTCAACCAGGGCTTCCTCATCCTTGGGAGTTCCCAGGTTTTCCATCACCATCTTCAGCGAATAACTTGGATAGCTGCCAAATTCGGTCTGGATGGTCGGTTGGACATCCTCCAGGTAGCCCAGCAGCTTCCATGGACCCTCTTTATCCTCAAGACCAGTGCGGATCCTGGCACCAAGCTCGGTGATCAGCATCTCATTTACGTCTTCGTGCAGATCGTCCTTGGTAAAGATCTTATCCCGCTGGCTGTAAATGCGGTTTCTCTGCGCGTTGAGCACATCATCGTATTCCAGCAGATGCTTGCGCACGTCAAAGTTTGCGCCTTCCACGCGCGTCTGAGATTGCTCAACCAGTCTGTTCACCAGGGAAATTTCGATTGGCATGTTCTCATCGATCTTGAAGCGCGTCAGCAAGCCTTCCATCTGCTGTCCGCCAAACATCCGCATCAGTTCATCATCCAGCGCCAGGTAAAAGCGCGATGAGCCAGGGTCGCCTTGCCGGCCAGCACGACCTCGCAACTGGTTATCGATGCGGCGAGCCTCGTGCCGCTCTGAACCGATAACATGCAAGCCGCCCAGTTCGCGTACCTTCGCCATGTTTTCCATGTATGCAACAAAGCCGTTGACTGCCTCTTGCTGGCTCTCATCCAGCTCGGCATCCAGGGCTTTTACCGCGAGCAAGCGCTCGGGCATGGTCATGTTGTAGGGGTCGGTCTGGGTTTTTTCCACCAACACCTGGTTTACCCGGGAAAGCAGACTTTCAGATAGTTCACCTCCGAGTTTGATGTCCACACCACGACCAGCCATGTTGGTGGCGATCGTCACAGCTCCAAACGCGCCAGCTCCAGCAATGATCAGCGACTCTTCTGTGTGCTTGCGGGCATTCAACACCTGGTGAGGGATGCCGCTATCGAATAAAGCCTTCAAGCGCCCCCAATCTTTGTCCTCGAGCTTCAGCAGAGCCAGCAGGTTTGCCTTGTTGCTTTCGTCTGCCAGATCGAGCGTGGTCATCCCGTTCTGCGTGCCAAGCCGGCGCAATTCCGGCATGCGCAGCTTATCCAGCGGCTCGCTCAACACCTTCAATTCGGGTTGGTCGACAAAATCGGCTTCGTTGAGCCCCTTGGTTTTATACCAAGCCTGGCGGATCAGTTTCACCTGCAGCAGGCGGCGCACCATTTCTGAACTCAATCGCTCCGAAAGCCGCTCGGAGTTTTCCACGGAGGTCGTTCCCACCAACTGAGGTCGGCCGATCACGTGGTAGCGGATGATCTCCAGCACAATCGCGCGCACTTTGCCTTCGGTGGTGCGATAGATCACATCCGGGAAATCCTTACGCTTATAGAACAGGGCTTTCTTGTGAGGATCGGAATCGGCATAGTAGTAAGTGAACTTGTAGCCTTCTTCGTCCTTGACCTCTTCGTCGTTCAGACCAGAATCCGGCCGCATAGCCTGGTATTCAAGGTTGGTCGGGATCGAAAGCACGTCCAAGCCATAGATGCGGAAGAATTCTTCCTTCTCAGTCAGGGCAGTACCGGTCATGCCAGCCAGTTTTTTATACATGCGGAAGTAGTTCTGGATGGTGATGGTGGCATGCGTGACATTCTCTGCCTGCACCTTCACGCCCTCTTTGGCTTCCACCGCCTGGTGAAGTCCATCGGACCAGCGTCTTCCAGGCATCATACGTCCGGTGAATTCATCCACGATCACAACTTCACCATTCTGGACGATGTATTCTTTATCCCGCCGGAAGAGGAATCTCGCCCGCAGGGATTGTTCCAGGAAGCCCATCAAGCGGGCTTGCTCGGGCTTGATGTCTTCCGGTCGTTCCGGGTCCGAAAGCGGCTCGCCGAGCATTTCTTCCACGTGCCCCATACCGACCTCAGTCAGGCTCACAGTTTGGTCTTTTTCCACGACCTCGTAGTCTTCTTCGTTGAGCGCCCTTACGATCTGCGCCATGCGGATGTAGTTCTCGGAATCTTCATGAGATGCGCCCGAAATGATCAAAGGCGTGCGTGCTTCATCGATCAGGATGTTGTCAACCTCATCGACGATGGCAAAATGATGCCCACGCTGCACGCGCTGATCCCAACGCATCGTGATGTTGTCGCGCAGATAGTCGAAACCGAACTCGCTGTTGGTTCCATAGGTGATATCAGCCAGGTAGGCTCGTTTGCGTGGCACCGGTCGGAGCAGATCGGTTGCTTCAGCCAATGATCTCTCGCCGGGATCAAAGATGAAAGCCCGATCGTTGCCTTCAGCGTTGCTTGCTGACTGGAGCACGCCCACGCTCAAACCCAGCATGCCAAAGATCGCGCCCATCCAACGACCATCGCGTCTTGCCAGGTAATCGTTGACCGTGATCAGGTGCGCGCCTTTGCCTTCCAGCGCGTTGAGGTAGAGCGGCAGCGTGGCGGAGAGGGTTTTGCCTTCCCCGGTTCGCAGTTCCGAGATGCCCCCCTGGTGCAAATTAATACCGCAGATCAGCTGGACGTCGTAGTGGCGCTGCCCCAACACGCGCTTGCCGGCTTCGCGCACGGCAGCGAAGGCTTCCGGCAAGAGGGCATCGAGCGTCTCGCCGTTAGCCAGGCGGGCTTTAAATTCGACCGTCTTTGCTCCAAGCGCCTCATCACTCAATTTCTCAAATTGTGGTTCGAGGGCGTTGATCTGGTCCACAACCGTGACCAGTTTGTCAATCATTTTTTTATGCGGATCTCCCTTGAAGATCTGCCCGATTCTTTTAAACATAATTCAATCCCTGTAAGTTGTTAATTCAATCATTATCGGTCTGCCAAAACCACCTGGTGTGGCAACCCGCAAAGGGAGATTATAGCATACCGCCTGCCTGAAGTCTCTCGACCACCGATACGGAGACGGTTTCAAAGTGGTTCATAGGCCGGATTGCTTAAATCAATCCAGTATCGAGCATCCTTGTAGGTCAGGTTGCGTTCTTCAACCTGACATAAAGAACCTCAGCGTGGTTTGTATATTTGATTTTGCAAGCGTTCTCTCGTCAGGTTCAACTGCGGAACCTGACCTACGAAAAGATTACTCAATGCGTTGTTGTCGGGTTGAAGTGCGCAATCCGGCCTTAAAAAAACCAGGTCTGCGATGGCAGACCTGGTTATGAAATGAAGGATCACTAATCAACCGTGATGGTCGTATAGACCGGCGTAATGTTTCCATCCAGATCCGCCACCAAGAAGCCAACGAGATAATCTCCGCTTGGAAGATATTCCTGTTTCCATTGGAAGGGCTTGCTGCCGAATATCAGCGTGTCTCCTTCGCTGGTTGAAACCTTGCTAATTGCTCCATTGGCGTCCAGATCCAACCACTTGTAGGTGATCGTGAAGGTATCTCCCCGGTTCGGAGTGATCTCTGAAGCCGCCCCAGCCGTGGTGGAGCCCACAAAACCCATCACCTGGAATAGATACTCGTCCTTGAAAAGGAGTTGGGCGTTGCGGGTTTCGCCGGTCTCACTGAAGGTGTAGATTCCATCCACCGCGTAAACCGCCTGCTCAGCCGACGCTCCATAAGACACCGGGTTGAGCAGCGCGATGCCCGCGGTTGTTCCATCTGTGATGGTGAAAACGGTCGCATCAAACTCAAAGTTAAGTTTGAAGGCTCCGTCTGGCCAGATGGGGTAATAGACTCCCGATTCAGTGCCAGTGGTTGGACTTTCAACATAATCCGTATCGGCCACAAAAATACTGCGCGAAGCAGAATCCACCAAACCTGTAAAGAGGTAGATGTAACCGATGTTTTCACCTGTGATGGTGGTGCTAAGCGTGATCACATCCCCCGGGGAGACCCGGTTGGCAGAGGCAGT
>DAISYV010000077.1:0-9159 GCA_036825115.1 Anaerolineaceae bacterium
CAGACCCCTTGGGAGGACCTGTGATCAATTTTACAGAAAAAGTGTTGCGTAATCGGTAAGAACATCAATCGTTTCATCATACAACTCTTTATCTAAACAATAATTTACATATTTATAATATATTGTGGGGTCTGTGTTTCCAAGACGAATTGCTTCAGACCAATCTCGGTAAGCTTCTTCTTCAAGTCCGCTTTTTAGATATGCCCAACCCCGAAGTCTAAATGCAATCTCTTTATCTGGATTTAGATTTATCACCTCAGTCAAATCAGTAATACATCCTTCGTAATCTTCAGCGCCAAACTTCTCATGCGCGCTTTTCGCCAAAAGCAGTGCCTTGTAAGAATCATCTTTATCAGTTATTAAAGATTGAGGGATTTTGCTGAGCAACACTTTTACTTCTTGGTTGTCCGGATCCAACTCTGAGGCGTGCTTCAGGTCCTCTGAAGAGCCAGCAAGGTCGCCTGCGTTGATCTTCTCCATTGCGCTCATGAGCAAACGGGTGACCTGACTATGTTTATCACCTCCTGCTGTCATTTTATGAACCAACGCATTGACCTCCTCATTACTCGGGTCAAGTAGATAGGCTTTGGTGAGGTCTTCCGAAGCGCCGGTGACGTCCTTTACTTTGGCTTTGATCTTGAATCTCGCTAAATAGTATCCAGCATTGTCCGGTGCCAGGCGGATAGCCTGGTCAAGATCGGCAATGGCATCCTCTTCTGTGCCTCGGAAACACGGCAGACTCCAGAATTCAGCCCTGGAGACATAAACTTGCGGATCTTCGGGATTGAGTTTGATGGCCTGCTCGAAATCTTCAGTAGCCTGGTCCATGCTTTCTTCAATGAAAATATTCTCTGCATGCACCTTGGCGCGCATGTGGTAAGCCATGGCGTTCTTCGGGTTTAACCGGATGGCTTCGTCGAGATCTACCAAAGCATTCTGTGAATCGCCAGAATCCGCCTGTAAGATACCTCTATTCAGGAAGAGGTCACTGTTGTTGGGGTCGAGCGTGATAGCCTGGTTGTAGTCCTTGAGGGCGGTTTTTGCATCTCCCAGTTTGTAGAAGGTCGCCCCACGATACCTGTAAGCCTCGGCGTTATCAGGCTCAAGTTCTATCGCCTGGTTGAAATCGGCATAGGCTTGCTCCCACTTCCCTGCTTTTAGCGAAGCCTCTCCACGCGCGACATATTCGCGGGCAGAACCCAGATTCTCTGACGATGAACCGATTTTTGAGAGTAGAGTCTGCTTCTTTGCTTCGGATTCCCTGATCTCTTGGATCTTTTCCTGGGCTGCCTCGGTATTTAAGTTACCAGGCTTGCTCTCAAGCGCGATGGCTTTCTCGACGTCCGCCAGGGCGGCTTGGGTTTCACCTTTCCAATCCAGGCTGACACCGCGTGAAAAGTAGGCATCCTTGGAGTCCGGGTTGAGCTCAATAGCCTTGGTGAGGTACTCGATTGCCTCGTCGTGCTGATTAGCCTTGGAAAGGAAAACGCCCAGTTTCTCGTGATATTCCGCATTCTCAGGGTCCAAACTGATGGCTTTCAAGAGGTCCTCACGCCCTTCGCGGGTTTTACCGTTCAACAGCTTCTTAAAGCCCTGGACGAAGAAGTGTTCAGCTTTTCCGCCGGCGAGGTCTGTTGCAGTAGCAAAATCCTTGAAAGCATCCTCCAGCTCATCCTGGGAAAGACCGCGAGCCCAGTAATTCAAGGGGTTTTTGGGATCAGCCTGAACGGCTTCTTCAATGACTTCCAGGGCACTTTCGTGATTGTCCTCGATGAGAGCCAAGATGGCATTTTGGAGATGCGTTCTGGTTTGCTTATCATTATCCGAGGCAGCCCCTGCAAAAACACCGCTTAAGGCCTCGACAGCGGTTAGATTCATAAGCCGTCTTGACCAGGTTCCTTCAAGATAGGACTTTTCTGTGATAAAGCGAAGATGGTTTACCAGGTCCTTTTGAACCTCTTCCTGTTTGCCGAGTAAGGAATAGACAAATGCTCTGAGCAGGTAGATGTTCATAAAACGTGGATCAGTGCCTTCTGAAAAAGGCGTTACATGGGGAATGATCTCCAAGGGGCACTTTGTAGCGTTGGTCAGATCTTCAATTGCTTCATCCAACTTGTCAGCCTTCAGGTTAACACAAGCACGGTAAATATGGGGAAGCATGCGATTGGGGACGTTTTTGATGTAAGCAGAAAACTCCTTGTAAGCTCCATCCAGATCACCCTCATTCAACAAATCTTCTCCACGGTCTGCAGATCTGTATTCTTTGCGTTCCTGGGTAAGGGTGACGTCTTCCTAGATGGAGGGTTCTTCATCGGGGTCAAACGTGAAAGGTGCTGCGTTTGGGTCAACCTTAAGTTGAAGGGCGTTTAACCTTTCGATTATTTCCGGGTCAGGTTCGCCCCCAGCACTACGCAGAAAGTTCTTGTAATCCGAGATTGCTTCCTGATAGCGGTCATTCCTTTCATGCAATTCTGCTCTGCGAACAAACGAATCCTCATCTTCTGGATCCAGCTCGATGGCAGCGTTGTAATCCGCTAGAGCTTTATCATCTTGACCGAGCATGCTGTAGGTATATCCTCTTTGGAAGATGGCAGAGGCATTGTCTGGTTCGCGCTCTATTGCTTCTGAGAAATCCTCAATGGCTTGGGGATAATTCTCTTTTTTAAAATATGCGTTTGCCCGATGTACGTATGTGTCAGCAAAACCTGGGTCAAAACCAATGGAAGCGCTTAAGTCCTCGATAGCCTCATCATATTTTTCCAGATACAGCCTTGTCTCACCGCGACTAAAATGTGCGTTGTCGTCATCAGGAGAAATTCGGATAGCTTCGCTAAAATCTTTTTCTGCCTCCTGATATTCTTCTCTCGCCCCAAGTGCTTTACCACGAATCGTATAAGCAAGTGTAAAGTTGGGATCCAACTTGATGGCTGAGGTGCAATCTCTGATCGTTCTTTTGTAATTTCTTTGCTTGAAGTTGCGCCAGGCGCGATTTACATATTCCTCAGCAGAATCCAGCGCCTTGTAGATTTCGGGAACAAATTCGTTGTCACAGAAATCGCATTTATAAATGCCGTTATCGGGATCCCAGACATGGGTGCCTTTTTTATTGCATTTTGGGCATCGGGCTTCGGGGATCTCCTCGCCGTCCTGGTCAAGCGTGAAGGATAACGAGAAGCCACCCCCTTCATTGGTCATGTTGGTTACTTCGCCATTCTGACCGATGCCGAAGAAAAGATTCTGACTACCACTACTTTCTTCTTCATCTTCTTCATCATCATCATCATCATCGTCGTCCTCCTCCTCGTATTCATCGTTATCAAATTGAGAAACGCCAGACATCTGGGCCAGAAATTCTGCCACACTGATTTCACGGCTCTCGCCCTCTTCGTCGTCATCGCTAACATGTCTGGTAGTGAGGTTGCCGCTGGCGGCTAGCCTCCTAAGCATTTCCTCGAAAGTCTCACCTTCTGGTCCGTCTTCTTCTTCGTCTTCTTCTTCGTCTTCGTCTTCGTCTTCAAAATTATTATCAAAATTGTTACTCATCTTACCCTCTCCTTTTCATATGTCAGTGTCGAATAATTATTAACCTTGAAAACTTCCACTTAACTTTATCGCAACTCTCAATTATTTAGTAAGGATTTGTCCATTAATGAAATAGCATTGCTAAAACCTGTCGCATTATCAATAACACAGTTTGATCAGTTATCGTCATTGTCATCCCCTTCATCCTGCTCCTCGTCCTCTTCATCTTCATCATCGAAAGAAGACGCGCCAGGGTTTGGTTGGTTGACGTGGAAGAAGAACATAAGGATTGGCAGGAAGTCATCCCCGAAAGGAAAAAGACAGCCTGAGTTGTTGTTTTGGTCCGAGTCCATTTAATATGCCCCGATTTTCTGCTATTGGATGTTGAAGGTCTTGCGCAGGGTGTTCCTGACCTTGAAAGACTTGACGAAGTTTTGCAGTAAACGATTGATTGCTTCCCCTTCATCGACCAATTTCTGCAAAACCTCCTCCTGATTTTCTACCTTTTTGTTAAGCAGCGCGTGCACGAGTTCATTCCTGCTGGCACACCAACCATCGATTCTCGTCAGCGTGTCCATCATCTTATCCTTACCAGCAGTCCGGTTGATCTGTTTGCAGAGTGCATCCTGGTAATTGTTGGCAGGTTCATTCACGGTGTTCTCGATTGACCAGGCAAGCAATTCCTTGATCAATTTGATCTTGGCACTCACGTTGCGAATGCTTGGTTGCTTGGTGTTCAGAACTGTGAGCGCGCTGTCCAAGTGGGGACGAACCTTGCCATTTCTGGTTATCTTCTCTCGGGTGGCGTTGGTGATCCCGGCATGGAACAAAAATGCGGAAAAGCGATCCTCGATCAACGCGTAGAGGATGAATATTGCTTCTAGGTGGAAGCCCCCTGCCCTGGCACGCTTGAAACGCTCCATTTGTATTTGGTAGGCAGTCTTCTTTTCCATATTCGATGTGACTGGAGCAATCTTCGGTGCCATACTCACCTCGCATCCTTTTTTAAATGTTTCAATTCGAGCATTCCATCACTTGATCTGTGTACTTTCTCACACTTCAATCAAACTGACTTCGCCATGGTCGTCCATGAAGCACAACACCCCTTGAACTGATGTGTCCAGCTTGGAATCCACGATTGCTTTGTAGCGTCTTACCTGGGGAGCATACTCCTGGATCAGGTGCTCTTTTTGTGTAAATGATTGGATCGGATCGGACTTGAAATCGATGATGTGCCAGCCACGGACTTCCCGGTAAAGCAGGTCAATGACCCTGTTCTCAACCTTGCCATCGACAATGTACGAATAAGGCAGTTCCGAGTGATGCTCGAGGGCGGCATCCACTTCGTGCCATAGCGGATGCGCTCGGAAACGCGATAAGAGTTCGTTGGCACGCGCGGTGACCTCACTGCGCGTCGCTTTCGTTGCCAGTCCTGCCCGCCAGGCTTCGGACTCCAACAGCGCATCCAAACCGTCATCTCCAGGGAAGAGCCAGCGCTGAACAGCCTTGTGGACGATTTTCCCCAGAACTTTCCCCGAAACCCGGCTGTCCGCCCGGGTGACGCGCCAGGATTGGAGCTCCAGATCCCTCTCAGGATCATCCGGTAGTTCCGCTTGCCCAAAGCCCTCAGCCGGCTGGTAGAGCGGCACGCGGTCGCTCGTGGCAGCAGAATCTTCAATCGATGCTTCTTCCTGAACTGCAGAAAACGGCACCTCCCCCATCGAACACCAGACTCTCACGGGGTAATTGGACTGCGTCTGCACCACGATAGGTCCGCTTGAATTCCTGGAAAATTCCAAGGAAGGCAGTCCCAGAGCGTCATCTACATCGTTTGCACACCCGGTCAGCTTTATCACGCCATCTTCCAATTTTGCGTGACCGCTGATAATGAGCTTGGACTGCGCGCGCGTCAAGGCAACATAGAGAATTCGCAAAGCTTCGCACTTATCCTGGTCTGCATCCTGGAATTTAGCGAGGTTGTAGAGCATGGATGCAGGCTCGGTCTTAAACGTGACACCCAGATCATCCGAGAGGAAAAAGCTGTTCCTGCCAGCCTTCTCCTGCCGTCCAGCATCTGCCAGGACCACCACCGGAAATTCCAGCCCCTTGGACCTGTGGATTGTCATCAAGCGCACGGAGCCTTCAGCTTCCGCCGAGGCTTCGCCTTCACGCGCGCCAGCGTCATTTAGCGTTTCCAGCATGTCCAGAAATTCTCTGACCGTGGTCGCTTTGCTCAGTTGGGTATCGGCAATCAATTTATCAAGGTTGCGCCAGAGGCGACCGGCAGCTTTAATGGACTGCCCCTGCTCCAGCCTGACATCAGCAGTAGCGAGAATCGCGCGGTAATCCAGCTCATCCACAACCCGCTTCAAGAGTTCAGCCACCGGCACCCTGTCGACCAGAGGTATCAGTTTGTTAAGGATAAACAAAGCACGCTGGGCACTGGCCCGGTCTTGTTCACTCAGCAAGCTCAGATCTCCACGCAAGGCTTCGAAATAGGATCGATCGGATCGTCGCAGCAAGAAGAGAGCCGCATCGCTCAAACCAAAAGCCGGCGAACGCAACAATCCTGCAAAGGAGAGGTTATCCAGGGGATCCGCGACTGCCCTCAGGATGTTCAGCAGATCGCGGATCTCAGGGCGATCATAGAAACCTTTACCTGCCACTGTAACAAAGGCTATGCCGGCTTCTTCCAGAGCCTGTTCATAAAAAGGATACGCGGTTGTGGCCCGGAAAAGCAGTACAACTTCATCCCATTTGTTAATTTGCCCCTCATCCTTTAGCTGTTGCAAACGGACTGCCAGCGCGCGGGCGGCTTGCAGTCGTCCTGCGGCGGTGTCTTCCCCTGCCCCCAGAACATACTCAACGTAAGGAGAACGAACTGGATGCTTTGGTTCCTTGAAATTTGCCACAAGCGGCGTGTAAGGAACATAATACTTCTTTACCGGGTCCTCTTTAGTGCCGATAATGTGAGAAAGAAGATTTCCGGTGGCATTCAAAAGCTCTTCGTGCGCCCGGTAAGTGCGATCCAGGTCGACCACCAGGCCATCTTCATCATCGATGCGCTTCTGCTCTTCTCGGAAAACAGTGACATCCGCACGGCGGAAGCGATAAATGGATTGGCGCATATCCCCAACCATGAAGAGGCATCCGCGGTCCCCTGCCAGGGCGTTGACGATGTCGCGCTGACGTGGATTTGTATCCTGGTACTCGTCCACCATCACCACTTCCAGCTCTTCCCGCCATCGCTGACGGACTTCGGGGACGGCTAACAATTGCTGAGCATGAAATTCCAGGTCGTCAAAGTCCAACGCCTGTCTGAGCGTTAATTGGTCGACATATGCTTGCTGAACGCGATCAAATGCTAAGCGCAACAGGGGTAGAATTTCAGCAAACCTTTCTTCTGCCTCCCTGGTAGGTGGCACATCTGTGGAGTACTCGCCGCCGGTCAGGGGGTCGATGATTTCTGCAAAGAAATGCCTGAGTTCCGCGATAATTGGCTTCACATAGCTTGTCTTTTTTCCAACATTCATTGCCATGTAATTGCGCCTGGCATTATAGAGATGCACGGCGCATGCAAAGGGATCATTCTCTGCGAGCGCGTTTTCAGCTGACGACCAACATCCCAACAAATTTTGTACCATTTCCGCAAAGCCTGCACCCGCGTCTTCCAAAAGATCCCGCGAGTCAATTTCCCTCAACTCACTGATCGGATTAGTGATGAGAGGCGAATTCATGCGTTCTCTCAATTCGTCCAGCAAGCGGGAATGGTTGTCGATCTCTAAATCAAAGGTTTCCTGGGTCTCCAGCCGCCGCTCCAACATTTGCGCGAGCAGTTTGGTAAGATTGGCGACCGGGATGTTATACAACAAAGGCAGGAAGCGTTCCTCTTCCACCAGCCGCGCCATTTCCTCTTCCACGACCTTGGCTTTGATCGCTTTGGAAAGCCCGTCATCGATCACATCAAAGCGTGGATCCACGCCTGCTTCGGCAGGGTGATTGCGAATGATCTCTGCGCAAAGGCTGTGAATAGTGCCAATGCGTGCCGAATCAATCTGCGAAGAGAGTTTTGACCAATGGAGTCGCTCTGACTCGTCAACGGACTTCTCTTCCAATTCCATCAACTTTGATCGCACGCGCGAGCGCATCTCCTGGGCAGCCTTGATGGAAAAGGTAATCGCGGCAATGCTGCGTGGTTTTGTTCCGTCTGACAAAAGGCAGGTATAACGCGCCACCAGCGTGGAGGTTTTCCCGCTGCCAGCCCCCGCCGTGACCACCACGTCCCTGCCCCGTTCAGTCGCAGCAATTTGCTGTTTTTCGTTCAGTGTAAAAAGGTTCAAAACCTGTTCAGTTCTGTGGTTAGTCATGGTTAAAACCCCGCTTTGTAACGCCAACACCAGGAAATTGCCGGGCAGAAGTCCGGGCAGCCGCCATCGGGAGTTTTTGGCACAAAATTGCCCGATCTGGCACCCTCCAGCACGTCCTTGATGTGCTCGCGTGCAACCTGGTAGGCAGCAGAGGGACCTTTATCCCACTCGGTTTTAAATCTCGAAAGTTTGAAAGAACTCGCTTTGGCATCACCGATCTTCCAGTAAAAGCCCTCTTCAACCTCACCGAGCATTAAAGCGTCCTGCGCGGCAAGGGCATAAATAGGCAGCTGCAGACGCGTGCCATTCAGTAGGTCACTTTTTTCCAGGTGCATGCTGCCTGACTTGTAGTCAATGACGCGCAGTGCGCCTCCGTAATTCCGGTCAAGGCGATCTATCACCCCGTGGATCTGAACTATGTCACCGTCGATGTCAAGCCTGAGAGCAGGCGCACCGTCGAGGCCGAACTTCTGTTCAAAGCCGAATGGGTTCCACTCGTCACGTGTTTCTTCGAGAGCGACCAGAGTTTTGCGCAGCTTCTCAAGCAGTTCAGCTTTTTCCACTTCCCAGAGTGCCGAAGGGCGAAAGTCGAATTTATATGGTGCGGTGGCAAAGACCTCCGCTGCCACCTCATCGAGGATATCAAGTGGGGAAATCTCTTCTTGTCCAGCGCGGATGTAAACCAATTCTAACACCCGGTGGTAGACATTGCCCCTTTGAGCGGCATCCAAGCCCAATTTGGTCGGTTCTTTGGGTTCAAGCTTGAGCGCGGCATCCACAAAGAACCTGAATGGACAGGCTTTGTAGGTTTCCAGTTTTGAAGCGCTCCATTTGTACTCTGAAGAAAAATTGGGTCTAAGTTGATTGGTTAGCAGCGAAAGATTGCCCTCGAATATTCCCTGTGCAAGCCTCGCGCGACGCGCGTCAAGGATGTTGTGAGCTTTTTGGAGTCTCTGCCAGCGACCGCTTAGTTCGGCATCCTGTGAATATTGCAGGGCTTGTTGTTGGACTGCCCAGAAAAGCAGTTCCTGGCTTGAAGCCGCTTCCGATTGAGGTCGGGGTTTGGAGGGATTTACCCTGGTAACGACATCCTCTGTAAAGAGTTTTTTGGTTGACTCCCAGTAAACGGAAGGTTGCCAATTCTCGCCTTCCTCGGTGAGGTAAGGGCGCGTCAGCAGCAGGTGTGTGTCAGCACGGGTAAAAGCTTGATAGAAGGTGCTAGCCTGGTGGCGCCCAAGGCGCGGCTCCAAACCCAAATCCTTGCGCAAGT
>DAISYV010000078.1:0-7393 GCA_036825115.1 Anaerolineaceae bacterium
ATTTTGGTCAGAAAAGCGCGCGCGTTCTCAACGATGATCAAGCGGCGGTCAGCCAAAAAAGGCATGGTCAGGGCATCCGCCTGCAGCGCTTCAAAGCTGAGCGATTCTCCATCACGGCGGGTGGTGTTGAGATCGGCCATGGATGGGTCGCCAAGCCCAGCCTGGAATCCGGCAATGACCTCTTTGATTCGAGTGCTGTCATCGCCGCGCAAAAGATAGAAGGTGGGTTTTGCCTGAGCGCTCACGCTGCCCCTAAATGGCGCCGGTACGGATGAAATGCACGAAGCTGTTGGCGGTCTTCTGGCTGGTCACCATTTGGACAGCCATATCTTGTGTTTCAGGATCGGTAGTGAATTTTTCCTGGAGCTTTGGACCAAGTGGTTTTGCCATGAGAAAGGCTGGCACTGCTAAAAGTGTGGCTACCAGATAGTGCCACCAGGCGTTTTTGCCTTTTCTGCTCAATAAACCTAGGGCACTGAGAGCCACGGCGCTGCCGGCGAGGCTGGAGACTGCCATATTTGTGCCGCAATTTGGATGCACTGCCAGGTTCGACTCGCCATTTTCCAGGCGGCGTTTGGCTTCGAGCACCGCGTCGGTGACAATCTCAGTTGGCAGGTCAGCCACGAGAATAAAACCGCCAGGGCTGGAATGCCCCATCATGCGTACGCCCTTGTAGCGTTCAGCCAGGATGGTCATGGTGGCATGCTCGAGGGCATGGTTCTTGCGGGTGGAATCAATGATCGAAGTCATAAATGTCTCTTTCTGTTCTATGCATAAATCCTACCACGACCGGCAATGGCTTATTTATTCTTTTTGTTGCCCGGAATTCCTGGTTTTGGACGGTTTTCCAGTTTCTTCTTCCAGCAAAGCCGCCTTGAGCGCCTCACGCAAGGAGCGGGCTTCGACCACCTCGATGCCCTCCGGCCAGGGTTCGCTCTTTCGCAAGCGTTTGGGCACAACCGCGCGTTTGAAGCCCAGCTTGGCTGCTTCGCGCAGGCGGATCTGCGTCTGCCCGACCATGCGCAGTTCCCCTGAAAGACCAATTTCGCCAATCAGCACGGTATCTGCCCGCACGGGAGTGTCCCGGTAGGAAGAAGCAATCGCGGTTGCCACCGCCAGGTCGGCCGCCGGCTCATCGATCCGCAGTCCGCTGACCACGTTTATGATCACATCCTGGTTGCCAAGATTGACTCCCAATCTGCGCGTCAACACCGCCGCCAGGATGAGTAAACGGTTGAAATCGATGCCGTTTGCTGTCCGGCGCGGGTTGCCAAAGTTGGTGGGACTGGTCAGCCCCTGGATTTCGACCAGAAGCGGTCGGGTGCCTTCCATGGTCACGGCAATCGCAGAGCCTGGCGCGTTGATCATGCGTTCTGCCAGGAAAACTTCGCTGGGATTGCGCACTTCCACCATGCCTTTTTCCTGCATCTCAAACACGCCGACTTCACTGGTGGCGCCAAAACGATTCTTGACCGATCGCAAAAGCCGGTAAGACTGGAAATGCTCGCCCTCCAGGTAGAGCACCGTATCGACAATGTGCTCCAGAACGCGCGGACCGGCGATGGTGCCTTCCTTGGTGACATGCCCAATCAGGAACACGGTCACGCCGCTGCTTTTTGCCAGCTCGCGCAAGCGTGCCGCGCATTCACGCACCTGCGAGATCGAGCCTGCTGCCGATTCCATCTCCGGCAGGGTCATGGTCTGAATCGAGTCGATTATCACCAGGGTCGGCTTGGTTTCTTCGATGTGTTTGAAGATCTGCGCCAGGTTGGTTTCGGTCACCAGCAGCAGGCGGTTGGGCAACCTGGGATTGCCGTCCTTATCCTTTTCTGCCAGGCGGTCAGCGCGCATTTTGATCTGCCGTTCGGATTCCTCACCCGAAACGTACAAGACGGTGTGCCTGTCGGCCAACTGCATGGACATTTGGAGCGTAAGTGTGCTTTTGCCGATGCCCGGATCCCCGCCGATCAAAACAACCGAACCAGGCACGATTCCCCCACCCAATACCCGCGCGAATTCTTCAATTGGCAGCGGCAAGCGCTCTTCTGGCAGACTCTCAATCTCTGAAAGCGAATGTACCCTGGAAGTACCACTCAGCCCGCGGGTTGCGCGGGCTGACTTTTCGTTTTCGGCTTCGACGATTTCTTCGACCATTGAGTCCCAGCTATCACAGCCGGGGCAGCGACCGAAGGCGCGGGAGCTGACCTTCCCGCAGACCTGACACACAAAACGTGAGTAGGTTTTTGCCATATGTTTTTATGCTCCCATCATCTCAGGGGTTTCTTCCATTTCTTCGGTGTGGTTACCGCGCTTAAGCACGATGCGTTTCTGGGGCTCACCGTCTTCGCTGATAAATTCGTCGAGATCAATCAAAACGCGATCGCCCTCACCAAATTCACCAGCCAGCAAGCCATCTGAAAGGCGCTCTTCCACCTGCTGCTGGATCACACGCCGCACAGGGCGCGCGCCCATCTCGGGATCGTAGCCAAGCTCAGCCAGGTAATCCAGCGCGCTATCGCTGGGGATCAGGCTGATGCTCTGCTCCACCAGGCGCTCCTGGACTTTCTGAATCTCGAGCGAGACGATTTCGCGGATGTCAGCACGGTTGAGCGCACGGAAGACGATCACCGAGTCAAGCCGATTGACAAATTCGGGGCGGAAGCTTCGTTTCAGAGCTTCCATCAGTTTTTTGTACATCTCATCGTAGGCAAATTTCTCTTCGCGAACCTCGTCCAAATCCAGGGCAAAGCCCAGGGCGGACTGGCGGCGGATCATTTCGGCGCCGATGTTGGTGGTCATGATGATGATGGCATTGCGGAAGTCCACTTTGCGCCCTTTGGCGTCGGTCAGGTGACCCTCTTCCATGATTTGGAGCAGCATGTTGAGTGCTTCCGGATGCGCTTTCTCGATTTCGTCAAAGACTACGATCGAGTAGGGCTTGCGGCGGATGGCTTCGGTCAACTGCCCGGCTTCATCGTAACCGATGTAACCTGGAGGCGCGCCAACCAGGCGGCTCATGCTATGGCGTTCCATGAACTCGGACATGTCAATTTGAATCAGAGCCTCCTCCGAACCAAACATCTGGTTGGCGAGGGCTTTGGTAAGCTCGGTTTTGCCGACGCCGGTAGGTCCGAGGAACATGAATGAGCCAATGGGGCGATGCTCGCTCTTCAAGCCAGCCCGCGCACGGCGGATGGCCTTCGAGACCGCCTGGATGGCTTCATTCTGTCCGATAATCACTTTGCCCAACTCTTCTTCGAGGTGAAGCAGCTTGGTGGATTCTTCGGTTGCGATTTGCATCAGGGGAATGCCGGTCCACATGGAAATGACCTCGGCGATATCCTCCTGGCTGACTGTCGGAGCGTTCGCACGATCCCAACCGGTCTGCAGAGCCTGGAGTTCATCCTCCAGCTTGAGTTGTTGTTGAGTCAGGGCCTCGGTGGCATCGTTGTCCAGGTTGGAATCGGGGTCATTTAACTGCTTATTGATCTCCCGAAGTTCGCTCACCAGGTCTTTGCTCGTGAGAGCTGCTTCGCTCTTGTACATGCGCACGCGGGAAGCGGCTTCATCCACCAGGTCGATTGCCTTATCAGGCAGGAAGCGGTCGGTAACGTAACGCGCGCTGAGCTTAGCAGCGGAATCCAAGGCATCATCGCTGATTTTCAGGCGGTGATGTTCTTCATATCTGCTGCGAATGCCGCGCAGGATGTCGATAGTCTCCTCGACGGACGGCTGTTCAACCATGATCGGTTGGAAACGACGTTCGAGGGCGGCATCGCTCTCGATGTTTTTGCGGTACTCATTGATGGTGGTAGCACCAATCACCTGCAGCTCGCCACGGGAAAGGGCGGGTTTGAGGATGTTAGCAGCGTCCACAGAAGAACCTGCCGAACCAGCCCCAACCAGCATGTGGAATTCGTCAATGAAGACGATCGCGCCGCTGGCTTTGAGCTCGTCGATCACGCGCTTGAGGCGTTCCTCGAACTGCCCGCGATACATCGTGCCGGCTACGAGCGAACCAACATCCAACTGGAGCACCCGCTTTTTGAGCAAGAGTGCCGGCACATCGCCTTCGATGATCCGCTGCGCCAGACCTTCCACGATGGCGGTCTTGCCCACACCCGGTTCGCCGATCAGGGCGGGATTATTCTTGGTGCGGCGCGCCAAAATCTGGATGACGCGTTCAATCTCTTTCTGGCGACCGATGACTGGATCTAGCTTGCCAGTTTCTGCCAGGGCGGTCAGGTCTGTGGCGAGTTGGTCTACCAGGGGTGAGTTGCTATCGGAATCTTTGTCTTTGCTGCGCAAGCGCCTTGAAAAGCCCACGCCTTCGGTTTCCGATTTGCCGCTGCGCTCCTCGCGCCCTTCCGAGCGCTCCTGCCGTTGTTCTCCTGATTCTTTTGCATCCCGTAGAATGCGGTTAGTATGGCGACGCAACTGCTCCGGTGTGATTCCAAAGCGGATCAGGATATCCATGCCCTTGAATTCGGGATCTCTGCTAAGACCGAGCAGGATGTGTTCTGTTCCAACCATCGGAGACTGATCCTTCTCAGCCTCTTCGATGGCGTATTCGAGTGTTTTTTTGATATCCTCACCAAGCCGTAGTTCGCGATCTTCTGGCAGTTCGATCTCACCCTTCTGGATGGAAGCAAAAATCACGTTTTCTTCAATTCCAAGATCGCGCAATACGCGATAAGCCACACAGCTGTCCTCGGTGATGATACCGGCGACCAAGTGGTCGGTGCCAATGGTGTCCACATTGAATTGCGTAGCAATCCTGCGGGCATTGCTCAGAATCTTCTTGGCTTTTTGAGTTAATTGATACATGCTAGCCAAAGTTAACCTCTAAATCTTTCATAGCCTTGTGAGGCAAATCCTGCCCTGGTAGTCCCGGTGTTCGATTTTGGCAGGGGAAAATCAGGCGGGGGAACCCCCAAAAGAGGGCTCACAAATTCCCGGAGATAATGTTTCCGGTAATTCGAGTATACCAAAATATCCAGTCGCTTTGCTGGCTGTGGAGAGCTTATGATGAAATATTAATAATGCTCTAATTCACCAAAGGCGCCTGGCTGACCAATTCATTAAAACTGCCTGAGTCGATCTGCTGCGGTTCGCTGGCGCCCAGGGCAAGGAATAATAACCTGGAATTGGGGTCCCATTCGAGTGCGGGGTCTTTGAGGACGAAGAGTTTGCCGCCGTCCGCGCCATAAACATACTGTTCCGCAGGAGATGCTGAATAATGCCCATCTAAATTGCCGAAACTTGCCGGCCAACTGGCAGGCTCAAGCTCGTAATCGCCGGTGGCTGTGGTGAGCAGGAAACGGGTGCCATACCCCGCTGAACAGGCGGCATTCCAGGCAATCACGTGCTCTGCCTGCGGATCAATGGTAATGCCGATGCTGTAGGCATGCGGCGCAGCATCGACCTTGGGCAGGTCAAATTCGTAGCGCGTGCCGCCTGAAACGGGGTCGTAAGAATACACTTCCATTCTATCGGGACCTTTCAACTCCGGGTCAAAACTGCAGCCGCCAACCATGCGGGTGTAGTAAAGGCGTCCATCTTCCGCCCAGCCGAGCAAGGTATCACCGAGACTTTCCGGGTCGGATGCTTTGACAATCTCAGCAATTTTGGTGTTTTGGAGCAGATCGTACACAACAAATGCGTTCGCGCAGCGAATTTCAAAAGCAAGGTAGTGACCGTCCAGCGAGAGACGCGGAGAAGATTGCCAGCAATCAGCGCCATAACCAAATTGGTGGTTGGAATCACCCATCCTCACCACCGACAAATCCGCAGGGTTGAGGAGGTAAATCTGAAATTCTTTGACATAGGCGTAAAGATTCGGGGCTGGGATTTCCACCTCCGCGGTCGGCTCCAAAGTGGGTTCCAGCGTTGGCTGGGGTTCCTCAGTGGGAGGTTCCGTGGCAGGCAGGTCAGTGGGTTCAGGGCTGATCTCAACCGGGGGCAGGCAGGCGCTTAAGCCCAGCGCAAAAATAACTAACAGAAGAAAAAGCTTCGTTTTCATTGTCATCCTCCCGGATCTTCCTGTCTAAATAGATTACCAGTCCTGATCTTTCTTATGGTCAGGTTTGCCTTCCAACTGCTCTTTATACTTTTCCTCACCCCACCTGCCGGCAAACTCGCTCCAGTAGGTAAGGCTGATGATAATCCCCAAAAATGGCAGCCCAATGGCACTAACTATCAAGCCCAGGTTGAGTCCATTGAGAAAACCTGGCACTCCACCGGTAAAAAAGCCAAAAACGGAAAAAAGAACGAAAATGCCTAATGCAACAAACCCATACACCTTGAGCATCTTCAGGTAATTGCGCATCTTACTCTCAGGCGGTGTGGGATGTTTGCCCTGCATGCAAGACCTCTTCTAATCCGTTTTTTCCAGGAAGCTGGGAATGGGACGAATAAAGTGGCAGGTGTAGCCGTTGGGCAGCTTTTGCAGGTAGTCCTGATGATAATCCTCAGCCACCCAAAAGGTGCCAAGCGGTTCGAGCGTGGTCACCACCGGGCGCTTCCAAACACCACTCTGATTGACCCTATCGATCATCTGTTGTGCGGCTTGCTTTTGCGCGTCGTCGGCATAAAAGATGGCAGAACGGTAGGAACTGCCGATGTCATTGCCCTGGCGGTTGAGCGTTGTGGGGTCGTGCATGCGGAAGAAGAAATCCAGCAGATGCGGCAGATCGGTTTTGGTCGGATCAAAGACGAGCTTGATCGCTTCCGCATGCCCGGGGTGGCGCTGGTAGGTGGGGTGGTCGTTCTCCCCGCCGGTATAGCCGCATTCGGTGTCGAGGACGCCGGGCAGGCGACGGAATAGCTCTTCCATGCCCCAAAAGCAGCCGCCGGCAAGGACTAATTCGTTGGTTTTGTTGTCAGTTGTCATTTTTTCATCCATTTTTTTTTATTCTGATTATAGAACGACTCTGTGTCGCTATTAATGTTTGTCGAATGGTGGAGCTCAGTCCTTAGGGCATGAGCTCACTCCGTAGGGCGGGGTGTAATCCCGCCGCGGCTTGCTCCCGCCGATAACATTATCTCCTGCGATCTTTCCGGATGGACCAGAGGCCCATCCCTACGAGGCTCGCTTCATATGGCGGGTTTTTTTCTCCCGCCGATAACTTTACTCTTTCCGAGGTTCGCACCCGCCGCCAACATTGTCTCTTGCTATCTTTGCAACCTAACAAATGTTCCCACTCCCCTTTTTCAAAATGCTTTATGTACTAAGAAGATTAAACTGATAAATCTGTAGATAATAATTTTGCTTTGGCTCCTTCGTTAAATAAAAAACTGGCTTGAAACAGTTGTGGGTCTCAAGCCAGCTTTGTTTTATTTTAGATTAATCATCGTCGTCATCATCGTCATCGTCATCCGAGTCATCGTCCAT
>DAISYV010000078.1:7493-9154 GCA_036825115.1 Anaerolineaceae bacterium
TCGTCCATATCATCGTCGTAGCGCTCTATTTCCTCAGCATAGATGTTGCCTTGCATGTCTACCCAGGCTTCCACTTCAACTTCATCGCCAACACGGATGTCATCCTCTATCTCAGTGGCTTCAGTGATCGTAATAGTGAATCCTCCGATGGTCCAATAGCCACTTTCCATAGCTTCAACAGTGCCGGTAAACTCAAGCTCGCCCTTGTACGCGCCGGCTGACTTCGAAAACTCGATGGCTCCATCAAGTGGCGCTTTGGCAGAGGCGGGCAACGCCGCAGAATAATTGGCCATGGCTGCAGCAAACTGGCTCAAAAGCTGTGTCAGCTGGCTGTTCAGCTGCAAAGCAGTTTGCGGATCATTCGCGCTGACTACTTCCAAGCCATCAATCGCTTGTTTCACATAAAGTTCATAAACGCTGATAGCTTCATGCAAGTCATCAAAACGGCCTTTCTCGATCAGACGCTCGATTTCGTCCAGGCGCAATTCTGCATAGCGCAGGTTCAGGTTCACGCGCTCGCTTTCCTGCGAGGTGACGTTCAGGCGCGTACGTTCCAAGCCAGTTTTTACGTTATAGAGGTTATCTCCAGGCAGTGACCTGGACGCCGCAACTGCAGTAATGCCTGCGCTGCTGAATAAAAATACTACTGCCAGCAATACGATCATTGCTGTGGTCATTACAGTTCTTAGTTTTGGTGTTGCCATGTTAAAATTCTCCTTAATTTTTTCGAATAGGTTCTTTTGAGGTATTTGGACGCTGCCTCGCATCATCTGTTCAAGCTGAAAATAATAGCGAGACTTCCTTTGGGCTGCTTCTTGCGGATCGCGGGGTGGTATCTCGCGCATCTCAGCCAGCAGTTCTGCAAGTTCAGGGTCCAATTCTTGATTTAGGTACTTATTTTTCTTCATGTTTCACTTCCATTTCGCTGAATACTTCTTCTGTAGACTGCGTAAAGCGCGGTACTGTAAGGCGCGTGTGGCTTCTTCAGTTTTGCCAAGATATTGCGCCACTTGCTCGTGAGACCAGTCTTCAAAATATCTCAGAACAACCACCATTCTTTGTTCTTCGGGCATTTTCATCAGCACTTCCTGTAATTTCTCACGTTTCTGTTTCAGGTGCAGGTCATCTTCCAACTCTGGCTGCGGATCTTTGAGAATCGTGTTTTCGATGTCTACGTCTGTACGCTTCTTCCGAAAATGATCCACAACACAGTTGTGTGTCATCCGGTACAAGTAAGCTCTGATGTTGCCCTGCGGTTCTTTCCCATTCTGAACAATTTGCAGAAATCGGGTAAACACCTCAGCAACACAATCTTCAGCCATGTCTTGCTCGCCAAGTAAACGATAGCCATATCGGTAGAGAGAGTTGTTGTGCTCTTCATACAAATCTATAAGTGCCTGCTTATCCAAATGGTTCGTGCGTTCCCTTGTTTGAGTATTCATGTCCATGTATTCTCACTCCTTAAAACGGATGACCCACCAAAATGTGACGCTTTGATTTAAAATTTTATCCTTTTGTTGCGTGAAGGATGAAAATATCTGGTTCATCTCGTTCTATCACCCCGAGAAAATCAGTCCCACCAATTAAATTCCTGAGAGAGAGTAGAATTGAGCCGTCGGTGTCCACCTGCCTCCGTACTGAAAGGAAGGAACGATGAAAAC
>DAISYV010000079.1:0-9010 GCA_036825115.1 Anaerolineaceae bacterium
TTCAATCCGGCTCTTTTGTTTGTTTTCGTGAGGTCTTTGGAGTGCAAAACCTCCTTGTGGGACCTTGAGAGACTTCTGACCTGAAGGTCTCCACCAATCCTTCCTGATCGTGCCGGTCTCCGGACCGCGCACGGGTTTTGACCGGCAGGGCTCCAAAAAACATCATTGAGTATAGGAAAAAATGCGAGCTCATCCATTCTCAAAATTTCACACAAAATTTTCCAAAAACACCGCTAATCATGATAAAATTAATTACCAATCCAGTTTTCCTGTTAATGTCCGGAACCATCTAACAAAAATCAATCTTTTACAGCAACAAACCGCTCTTAGTTTCTGACCAGTCGTGTATCTAACAAAACTTACCAAATAGAGAATAGCTTTTTCAAACCAATCAAACACTTGCAAAATTCATTTTTGCAAAGTTTCTAAAGCCAATCAGAATAATTGAAAGGGAAAATATCATGAAGACTATCTCCAGGCTGATACTCTCGGTAATCCTTGCCATCATGCTGATCACTTTGCCAATTGGGCAAAAATCACAACCTCTCCAATCTGCTTTTGCCCAGGATGGCGTCGAAAACGACGAGCCTGTAAAAATTGAAGGCTTTAATCAGGAACCACAGGCAGAACAGCCCAAGGTAAAAATCAACGCCACTTTAACGGTGGGTAACTCCTGCTCTTACAGCTCAATCGCTGGAGCGATCGCCGTGGCTGGCGATGGAGACCTGATCCTCGTGGAAGGCGGCAGAACCTTTTACGAGCACGACTTAATAATTTATAACAAAGATCTGACTATTCAAGGTGGCTATGACGGCTGTGCAAGCGCATCCAGCGAACCAACCACCATCAATGCGAATGCCCTGGGTTTTGTGATTGAGGTGAAGGGTGCAAATGTAAACTTGACCAACCTGGTAATCACAAATGGATCTACAACCAATGGGGGTGGCATTCGCGCTATAGATGATGTTAGTGTGGGTAGTAATGTAACACTCGATAACACCAAGGTTGATCTTAATCAAGCCGTAAATGGTGGCGGGATCTATATCAGCCCAAATAGCATTGTCACACTGACAAACGATTCTGATATCACCCATAATAATGCCACCGGCAATGGGGGTGGGGCGCGTGTCTGGGGAAAGTTGATCGGGCACGATTGGAACTCAAAAATCTCTGACAACCAGGCTCCCTATGGCGGGGGAATTTCTGTGCCAGACGGTGAATTGGATTTTAGCGGATCGCACGTTATCCATAATCAAGCGACTATCAATGGCGGCGGCATCCACGTGTACGAAGGAGGCGTGTTAAACATCGGAGGCTCAAGCAACATCAGCCAAAATTCTGCCGAGATGGGTGCTGGCATTTATGCAGATTTTGCAACTATCGGATCAACCTCGATGGTACTTCACAGCAACACCGCAACATTGTTTGGGGGTGGTATTTACCTCAATAACGGCAGCGTCCTGACCGGAAGCAATATTCATCTGGGCTACATCTTTACAAACCCAGATTTGGGAAAGAACAGAGCTGTTAACGGTGCAGGATTATTTGTCGATAATACCTCTACCGCAAACTTTAGTGGCGTAATTGTCAACAACTATGCTGACAACCACGGGGGAAGCATCTATATGTCTGCAACTTCAGGCAATGTCACTATCTCAAACAGTTCGATAAACACCAACACCTCCGGCAACGAAGGCGGCGCGGCATTTGTTTACGGAGGAATTCTAAAGCTGACTGGACCTCTGACCATTGAGAATAATACTGCTACGAATTACGGTGGAGCGATCGCGGTACACAATGTTGGAAGTGCAGATATTCAAGCTTCTGGAGGAAACATCGAAATTAATAACAATACTTCAACCAGGGGTGGGGCTTTCTATTTGCACAACAACAGCATGTTAAAACTTTACGCAACCAGTTCTTATCCGCTTGATATTTTTGATAACACCGCGTCAGTTTCTGGAGGTGCGGGCTTTGCGGATGACGGTGGCTACTTTGACAATTATGGTCAGGTAAAAATATACGGAAATAGCGCGCTTGATGGCGGGGCAATCTATTTAAACGGAGGATCCAAAATCTGGTTAGATGATTACATTTCTACCTCACCAGAAATTTTTAACAACACGGCCGCAAACGGCGGCGCGATCTACGCGCAAAACAGCCCCTCAGTCAGGCTTGACGGTGTCATGGTTGGTTCCGAACTTGGTGGAAACCAGGCAACAACAGGGCATGGTGGCGCGCTGTATCTTGAAAGCAGCATTATGAAAGCTCAGAACACCGCCTTCCTAAATAACCAGGCAGCAGACCATGGCGGCGCGATTTACGCCCAAAATTCATCTCTCACAATCGATGCCAATCTCAACACCCCGGCAATAAACACTTTTACTGAAAGACATGATCAGACTCTTGACGGCTCGTTCGTCCAGGCGTCGGCTTGTAACCCTCTCACCAGGGAGTGTAGTGCTTTAGCCGGCAACGTTGCTGATAGCAACCTCGATAACATCGGGCAGGGTGGAGCTATTTACCTCAATGAGAGTCTTATGAGTATGTCGCAAACTTACCTGCACGACAACATGGCCTATTATGGAGGAGCTATTTACCAAACCGGTTCCACTTCCGCCTCAACTGTTTCAAACAGCCTGATCCACCATAACACAGTATCTGTTGCGCTTGGGGCAGGAATTAGAAAACAAAATGGCACTTTTAATCTTATCCAGGTGACCATAACGGATAATACCGGCGGTTCAGGCTTTTCAGGAGAGGCAACATCTGCCTCAAACACCATTGCCTGGGAAATTTTGTACCCCGGTTTCTCCATTGCACCATTAAGTTATGCCTGCAATATCGATAATGGTGCGTTTGCCGGACCATCACTTGATCCCCTGTTCATGAACCCGGGTGTTGGTCGGAACTATCATCTTTTGTCAGGAAGCCCTGCTGTTGATGCGTGTCTGACAGGCGAACCTGTGGACCTTGAAAATTATCTACGCCCAATTGGGGCTGGATACAACATGGGTGCTTTCGAGAAAATTGCATATCCTGTCTATCTCCCGATACTCCTGCGATAGAACCGGGAATATCTCCCAATTGTGCCAGTTTTTGGTAGGCCGGGTTCCGCTTCTGAACCCGGCTCTTTTGCCCGTTCTTCATACTGACAAGGTCTCTTGAATTCGACTGCTTGCGCCCCTTTAGGGAAGCCTCCCTGTGGGACTGGGCACGGCACCTAACCGCAGGTCTCCAAAAAAACATCATCCAAAGCCAGCCATCCTGCCAATATTCCCTCAAATATGGGTAGTAAAATCTACCCCTTCTCACAAAAACACCCGAGTCAAATATTGACTCTTTAATCAAAATTTGTTATATTAATATTAATATTAGTATTCAATTTAACAAAGAACTGCGTTATTTTTTTTCACCAAAGCCCTTCTGGGGGTTTCGTCAGCCTTCACATTGATAGGAACTGAAGGTCCACTCACTTTATATTATTCATTGAAAAGAGGTGAACGATGAAAGTCAAGCGATTTTTGATACTTGGTTTTGTCTTGATTCTCATGACCGGTACTCTCTCTACACAGGCAGCCACGACACAAAACTCTTTTGCCGTTGAACCTTGGACCTTGGAAATTGTTGATCAGTCAGATAATGTTTTACTGGGTGCAGGTGTTTCAATCGACCATTACAAGCGCGATGGCAGAGCTTATATCAGCTATTATGATTACACGAACGGAAATCTCAAGATGGCTTTTGAGGTTACGCCAGGCACTGGCAATTGCTACAACGCAGATTGGGAATGTCAAACCATAGACGACAGCGGAGACGTGGGTCAGTATAGTTCCATAGATGTATTTGAAGCTGTCTTGATAAAAAGCAATGGGATTATTTTCAATTACGCAAAAATTGGCATTTCTTATTACAATGCCTCCTGGGGAGATTTAAAATATGCCCAGAGATCATGTTCTGAAACAGCGTTCGGGATCATAAATTGTGGGTGGACCGTAACCACTGTTGATGATGAAGAGGAACGTAGTAATGGCAGCTATACTTCCTTTCAATTTTCCTCTTCGGGAACGCCCATTATTTATTATCATGGGCAAGACTTTTTTAATCTTGGTTATGTGAAACGGGCCAGACTGGAGGGTTCAGTCACTGGAAGCTGTGGTAACGGCTGGGCATGCGACAAAATCGCGCAATCCTCTGCTGACGCAACTTATGGAAGCCATATTTCTGCTGATGGTAATATGGTGGCCTACTATGACGGCGCGAACGGACAGTTGATGTTAGCAACGCCTTCAGGCACAACCTATGGTAGCGGTTGTGGACTTGTCAACTATTGGAATTGCGTCGTAATAGACAGTGGAGGCTTTATGAGCGATGTAGGTAAGTTTGTTTCATTGCTGTCAGGAGACGCGACACATCCCACACAGATGGCTTATTATGACGCTCACTCCGCAATAGTAAAGTATGCCTATGCCACGGCTGGAACAGGCAATTGTACCAACCAAAACTACATTTGTTTTACTGTAGATATCGCTAATGACGATGATTTTATTGGTATATCGATGGCATTGGACCTCGAGGGGTCACCTATTATCGTCTACCAAAGTAAATACGATTCGCAAGCTCCACCTGCTCTAAAAATTGCCCGGCCAGCTACGGCCTATGGTAATTTAGCCGGAAATTGCGGCGAGGTTCCCCCTGGTCTTACAACCCAATACTGGCAATGTGAATTCCTGGACGCTGATCCGGATAGCTACTTGGCAGCTTATGTGGATGTCTCTGTGAGTCCTGCCGGACTAGCTTCGGTTGCTTATTTTGATTACACTACTCTCGCTGATTTTACGGAATTAGGTCGCCTGAAAGTGGCTCAACAGCACTTTCCGGCATATCTGCCACTAATAAACAGGTAGATCAACCCAGCGCCAAATCGTGCCTTTTGTACCCACCATGGTGAATTGGCTGACACATTTTTCGTAGGCCGGATTGCGTTTCACCTGCCCCTGAGCGTAGCGAATGGGGTTCAATCCGGCTCTTTTAATTGTTCTCGCAAGGTCTCCGGAGTGCGACTGCTTGCGTCCCTTTAGGGAAGCTTCCCTGTGGGACCTTGAGAGGGTTTTGACCGAAGGTCTCCATCTTTCCCCTTCTATCAAGCCAAAAACGAGCTGCAACCGGATTCAAAATCGACTTAGTTGACATTTCACCACTTTCGTATAAAATATCAATTCACGCCGGAGTGGCGGAACTGGCAGACGCGCTACGTTCAGGGCGTAGTGAGCACAGCGCTCGTGAGAGTTCAAATCTCTCCTTCGGCACCAAAGACCTCCTTCAACGGAGGTCTTTTCTTTCCCCAAAAAACTGATTGCGAAACACACCCGCAGTGGTACAATATTTGCAACAAAGGTAGCAATGTCAAATAAACTGGTCGAGAACTTCAAAAAAATCAATTGGACTGACCGCCGCTTCGTCACCGTGGTGGTGATTGTGATTCTGGTTGTGCTCATGATGGACTTCAACAACCGCATGAGCAATATGATCCAGCTAAACCAGATGGAAAACATCCTTGAAACCAGGCTCGCAGGGCTCGAAGCCACCCGCCTTGTGGTCGAGGACGACATTGCCTATGCCACGTCTGACCGCGCCCTGGAAGAATGGGCACGCGAGAAGGACCGTTTGATCGCTGAAGGCGACCACCCGATCATCATCATGCCCCCCAGCGACTATACCCCCGCGCTTGTTGCCACCCCAAAACCCGAGACTATCATCCTCACGCGCCTGGAGATCTGGAAAGAGCTGATCTTCGGCAGCGAGGAAATGCCTTAATCCCGTTTTTTATTAGATCCAATCCAACCTAGAATCTCCGCATAAAACTAAATCCTGGTTCCTGCGGGGTTTTCTCGGGTATAATCCTTTGGTTATGGACCTCAAAGAACTCACAAAGCAGATGAACGACCTCGTGCGCCATCACGGCTGGTATGAGCCTGATTCTCCCAAGCAGCAAACCGCCCGCAACCTGGCGATTTCGCTCAGCCTCGAAGCGTCTGAGGTGCTGGAGCATTTTCAGTGGTCCGCGGAAACAGCAGATCCTGAAGGGCTGCGTGGAGAGCTGGCGGACGTGGCGCTTTACCTGCTTCAACTCGCGAGCGTACAGGAGATCGACCTCGAACAGGCAATCCTGGACAAGATTCAAGCCAACTGGGACCGCACCTGGGTGGAAGAGAGTGACGTGATATGAAAGTAGCAGTTTTTGGCTCTGCCAACGCAAACGAGGGAGACAACCTCTATAAGCTCTCATATCAGCTTGGAAAACTGCTGGCGGAGGCTGGTCACACCGTCATGACAGGCGGCTACTGCGGCACGATGGAAGCCGCCTCGCGTGGAGCTGCTGAAGCCGGCGGGCATACCATTGGCGTGACCTCCGAAGAAATCGAAGCCTTTCGTCCTGGAGGACCGAACGCCTGGGTGCGCGAAGTCATCCCCAGTGTGACGCTGGGTGACCGGATCGCCATCCTCACCCGCCAGGCTGATGCCTTCATTGCCTTGCCAGGGGGCGTGGGCACGCTGGTGGAAGTGGCTATGTCATACAATCTGATCGCCATTGGGGCTATCCCGGTTCGACATTTGATTGTCATAGGGAAAGGTTGGAAGCAGACCTTTGAAGCGTTCTTTGAGGGTCAGAGAGCGAACGTAAACGCGTCGACTCGTGCAATTCTACAATTCGCTGCGGATGCCGAAAGCGCCGTGGCATTACTACAACAGGAAAAAGAGTGATTATGGACGACAAAAAATTACCCAGCAGGCAAGAAAACTTCTCCGAGTGGTACAACCAGCTCGTGATCCGGGCTGAATTAGCCGACTATGCCCCCGTGCGAGGCTGCATGGTGGTACGCCCTTACGGCTGGGCGCTCTGGGAAAACATCCAGGCAGCCCTCAACAAGCGCTTCAAAGCCACCGGTCATGTCAATGCTGCTTTCCCGCTGCTGATTCCGCAATCCTTCATGACCAAGGAAAAAGAACACGTTGAAGGTTTCTCCCCCGAACTGGCAGTCGTAACCCACGGTGGTGGACAGCTTCTGGAAGAACCGCTGGTAGTGCGCCCGACCTCCGAAACTATCATCGGCACCATGTATGCCAAGTGGATCCAGAGTTATCGCGATTTGCCCGTCTTGATCAACCAGTGGGGTAACGTAGTCCGCTGGGAAATGCGCACCAAGCTCTTCCTGCGCACGCTTGAATTTTACTGGCAGGAGGGTCACACCGCCCATGCCACCGAGCAGGAAGCCGCCGATCACACCCTGCGTATGCTCGACGTTTATGCCGACTTCGCCATCAAAGAAGCCGCCGTGCCGGTTTTGGCGGGGCAGAAATCTGAATCCGAGAAGTTTGCCGGCGCAAAGGCAACCTACTCCATTGAAGCCATGATGGGCGACACCAAAGCGCTGCAGGCAGGTACTTCGCATTTCCTCGGGCAAAACTTTGCCCAGGCTTTCGATATAAAATTCCTCGATGAGAACAACCAGCTGCAACACTGCTGGACCACATCCTGGGGCGTCTCAACCCGCTTTATTGGTGCCATCATCATGACCCACGGCGACGACCAGGGGCTGGTGCTGCCGCCCAACCTGGCACCCTACCAGGTGGTGATCGTTCCCATTTACCGCAAAGACGAGGAAAAAGCCCTGGTTATGGAAACTGTCGATAAGATCGTAAGTGGTTTGGGCAATCTGCGCGTCATTGTTGATCGTCGCGAAGGTCTCACACCTGGCTTTAAGTTTAACGACTGGGAGCTAAAGGGGGTGCCGCTGCGCATCGAAGTGGGTCCCAAGGATGTCCAGAATGGCACGCTTGCCCTTGCCCGGCGAGATATCCCCGGCAGGGAAGGCAAGCGCTTCATCCCGATGGCAGGCTTCGAACAAGCTGTTCCGGCTGCCCTGGCTGAGATCCAGGCAAATATGCTTGCCAAGGCAACTCAATTCCGCGATGAACACATCTTCGAGGTCAGTAATTATGAAGACTTCAAGGATGTGGTTGAGAATAAGGGCTGGGCTAAAGTGTGGTGGTACGATGACGCCGAAAACGAAGCCAAAATTAAAGAAGAAACCAAGGCTTCGCTGCGTAACTATGCCAAATCTGAGGGCGAAGGAAGTTGTTTCTTCTCCGGTAAGAAAACCGACAAACAGGTCTACTTTGCCAAGGGATATTGAGTTCGGTTCACTTTTTGCTTGAAAAAACACATGTCGGGCGGGAGCAAGATCCGCCCGATTTTTTTATTGGTGAAATGGCGTCATAGAACCGATTTATTGTAGGGTGGGTTGGCGTCAATGAACCTCAGTCCACACAGGCCTCCCGATAGCCAACCCACCAGTAACATTTTTTTGTAATGTGGATTGGCGGCAAACAATCCCAGTCCACACAGGACTCTTGATAGCCAACCCGCCTGGTAACTCAAGTCATTCTGAGCCTCTTTTGCGAAGAATCTGATAATTAATAGACAGATCCTTCGCTTCGCTCAGGATGACGGCAGGAACTTCGCTCCTCACGATGACAGATGGCAGTAACATTTTTTTGTAATGTGGATTGGCGGCATAAAACCGCGATCCACACAAGGTCTCTAATAGCCAACCCGCCTGGTAACTCAAGTCATTCTGAGCCTCTTTTGCGAAGAATCTGATAATTAATAGACAGATCCTTCGCTTCGCTCAGGATGACGGCAGGAACTTCGCTCCTCACGATGACAGATGGCAGTAACATTTTTTTGTAATGTGGATTGGCGGCATAAAACCGCGATCCACACAAGGTCTCTAATAGCCAACCCGCCTGGTAACTCAAGTCATTCTGAGCCTCTTTTGCGAAGAATCTGATAATTAATAGACAGATCCTTCGCTTCGCTCAGGATGACGGCAGGAACTTCGCTCCTCGCGATGACAGATGGCAGTTGTAGCGACAAGTCCAGACCGCGTTTATGTCAAGGCAATTTAGAAATGTCCTAATCTGAGCAATTTAGAAATGTCCTATT
>DAISYV010000080.1:0-8891 GCA_036825115.1 Anaerolineaceae bacterium
TGGCTCGCCCGAACGCCATCGAAGCCCGCTATGACCCCGCCAAACTCTTGCCCGGGTGCCACACTGTTATTTGCCTGGGCGCACCTTATCCTGCCCCTGTCAACACGCAAAAGGCCTTGCCAAACCAGGGAATGATTGCGGCATATGCCCTTTTGCCTGATTACCACCAGGTGCTCATTGACGCCTTAGAGCTTTTCGCGCAGAAAATCGCCCAACTGACTGACCAGCCTTTCAGGCACATGGTCTGCGTGGACACCGCCCCCATTCTTGAAAAAGAGTACGCGCAGCAAGCTGGCCTGGGGTGGATTGCCCGCAATTCCTGCCTGACGTCCCAGGAATACGGCTCCTGGCTGTTCCTTTGCGAACTTCTGGTGGACCTGCCACTCAAGCCAGACAAGCCCCTCATCAACTCCGATTGCGCTGATTGCCACCGCTGCCAGATGGCTTGCCCCACCAAAGCCATCCTTCCCAACCGCACCATCGATGCCCGCCGCTGCCTTTCTTACCTCACGATCGAACATCGCGGACCCATCCCGCACGCCTTTCGCCCGCTGCTTGGTCAGCGCATTTTCGGCTGCGACACCTGCCAGAGCATCTGCCCTTCCAACCAAAAACCACAAATTAACACAACTTTATTTGATTCCGACCAGCTTCTCGATCCGCATCCCGATCTGCTCGAATCGTTTTTGCTCACGGAAAGCGAATTCAAAACCCGCTATGCCAACACTCCCGTCCTGCGGGCAAAACACCAGGGCTTCCGCCGCAATGTCGCCATTGCGCTTGGTAATGCCCACCTTGAAGAAGCCAAGCCCGCCCTCATGGACTGCGCTGCCAACGAGGCGGATGAAGTTGTGCGTGAAGCGGCCCAATGGGCGCTCTCCCAGTACTGAAATCGCCTAAACATATGCCTTTGTGGCATAATTAAACAAAATCTGAGCCTCAAGGAGAGCTTATGCAAACCTTGCATGTTATTTCCCATACCCATTGGGATCGCGAATGGTATAAAACCTTCCAGCAATTCCGCTTGCAGTTAGTCCACCTTGTGGATAATCTCCTGGTCATCCTGGATAATGACCCGGAATACCTGCATTTTATGCTGGATGGGCAGACGATTGTGCTCGAGGACTACTTGCAGGTTCGCATGGCTAACCTACCCCGCTTGCAACAATACATCCAGGAAAAGCGCATCCTCATTGGTCCCTGGTACATCCTGCCCGATGAATTCCTGGTCTCCCCAGAGGCGATCGTGCGCAACCTTTTGATTGGTAAGGATATCTGCCAGCTTTTTGGTCAGCGCATGATGGTCGGCTACATCCCCGATCCTTTTGGGCATCTCTCCCAGTTACCGCAGATCCTCAACGGCTTCCACATGGACACCGCCTGCCTCTGGCGCGGCGTACCAGATGGCACTCCAACTTTGCTAACCTGGCAATCCCCCGACGGCTCCAGCGTGCTCTTGGCTCACCTCTACGATGGGTATGGCAACATCGCCGAGTGGCCAGCCTCTGACCCGGACCGTTCGCTTGACCTGCTCAATGTCAAAGCAGACAAACTTCAGCCCTATAACCCCGGCTCGCATTACCTGATGATGCGCGGCAGCGATCACCTTGAACCTCGACCCGAACTGCCTGAACACTTGCGCCACTTCAACCAGCACAATCAATCTGGCCGCCAGGCAATTCACTCGACACTTCCAGGCTATCTGGCTGCCGTCTCGAACGAGATTATGGAACAAAATATCACCCTGCAGTCACTGCAAGGTGAACTGCGCGACCCTCACAAGGCCCACATTCTGCCAGCTGTTCTTTCCGCCCGGATGTGGATCAAGCAGCGCAATCACTACTCACAGAACTTGCTCGAACGCTGGGTGGAGCCCTTTACCACCTGGGCTGAGCTGCAAACGCGCGGAAAAGATGCTTTTACCCCACCTCTTGTGCGTCAAAAGTCCAGCCGCATCGCCGACCCTGGCTCGGTTGTGCGCCAGGCCTGGAAGCTGCTCATCAGCAATCACCCGCACGATTCCATTTGCGGCTGCTCCATCGACGCCACCCATAACGACATGATCAGCCGCTTCGACCAGGTCGATCAGATCGGCAAGGAACTAACCAGCCAATCTTTGGACGCGCTTAGTTTTGAGATAAACACTTCCACGAATGGTGTGCACGGCGAGTTCGCGGCTCTGACCGTCTTCAATCCCTCGCCTTACCCTCGCAGCGCAATCGTAAACACCTCCATAGAAATGCCACACGACTTCAAATCTTTGCGCGTCATCGATTCTGATGGCAAGCAGATGGTTGTGGATTGCCTTTATGGCGAACGGGAATTTGCTGAGTCCAATACCAATCTGCCCTATGCCTCTTTGGATATTTTCGCGGAAGACCTCCCCGCGCTAGGATATCGCACTTATTGGATCTGCGGATCTGAGGAACCTGACAAGATCTGTGAAGATCCGGACGAAGATTTGGACGAATTCATCTCGAATCAATTCCTGGAAATTCGTGCCGCGGATGCCAGCGGCAGCATCGACCTGAAGGACCTTAGAACAGGTCAAACTTTTGAGGGTCTCTGCCAGATCGTGGACGTGGGAGACCGCGGTGACGAGTATAACTTTACTCCCCCGGAGTATGACACTCAGATCAGACCAACCCTCGTCTCAACGACTACTTACAAAACCAATCTTTATGAAACCCTCATCCTCAGCCTCACTTTAGACTTGCCTGTTGCATTGACAGAATCGCGCGACAGCCGCGAAGAAAGCACCCTCACGCACGACATTGATGTTTTGATTACCCTGGTCAAAGACGTGCCGCAAGCCGAAGTTCAGATCTACTTCGTAAATGAAGCCCTCGATCACCGCCTTGGTGTGCGGTTCCAAACCGGTCTGAAAGTGGACACTGCCCGCTTTGATGGGCATTACGACGTCCTCACACGCGCGATCGATCTCCCCGAAACCGACCGCACCTGGCGTGAGCTGCCCCGCCCTGAAGTGCCTCAGCGCAATTTCGTGGACGTCAGCAATGATCAGGGCGGTCTGACGATCGCTAATCGCGGCTTACCCGAAGTGGCTGTGGTCCGAGATGAAAACGGCGAAGCTGTGATCGATCTCACCCTGCTGCGTTCTGTTGGCTGGCTCAGCCGGGACGACCTCTGGAACCGGGTCGGTCACGCCGGTCCAGCCCTGATGACCCCCGACGCCCAGGAGTTGCGCCCCTACAGCTTCGATTTCTGCATCATTCCACACGGACCGGACTTTCTCGAGGCCATCCAATTAGCGCAGTCCTTCCAGACCGACCTCGACGTTCGTATTTCCGACCTGCACGATGGCAGCCTGCCGACTGAGAGCTCCATGATTGAAATCTCGCATGCTGAGTTTATGATCACAGCCATCAAGCAAGCCGAAGATGAAACTGGCTGGATCGTGCGTGGGGTCAACCTTGGGGATGAAACCATTCACCTGCGCCTGAAACCGAACCTGCTCAACAAAAGCGCTCATTTGGTGAATCTGGACGAAAGCCTCATTCACGACCTGGTTCAGCAGCCTGACGGCAGCGTGGAGCTTGAGGTTCCCTCCAGGCGCGTTGCCAGCATAATGTTCAAGATCACAGACTGAGGTCCAGGTCTTGACACAAGCTGACTTCTTCATCGCAGATATTCCCATTTATGGGCGGCTGATCCTGGCGCCGATGGATGGCATTTCGGATGCGGCCTTTCGCCTGCTCACCCGCAGGCTTGGCTCTGCCTATTCAGTCTCCGAGTTCATCAACACCCTCGATTACGCCCACCAGAAAAACTATCAGAAAAAGCGTCTTCTCGCGCGTGACGAAGAACGTCCCTTTGTGGCACAATTGCTCGATAACGACGCGGTCCGCATGGCGGATTGCGCTGCCCGCATAGAAGAAGAATTCCATCCCGACATGATCGACATCAACATGGGCTGTGCCGCTAAAAGCGTGGCAGGTCGCGGTGCCGGCGTGGGCATGATGCGCAACCCGCAGCTCGTCAAGGATGCTGTTACGCTGGTTGGTCGTACGGTCAAAGTCCCCGTGACTGTCAAGATGCGGCTGGGTTGGGACAGCACTACGCAAAATTTTCTTGAATTGGCAAACCTGGCAGCAGAAAATGGCGCCAAAGCCATCGCGCTGCACGGGCGCACCGGCAAGATCTCTTACCAAAAACCTGCCCAGTGGCAGCCGATTGCTGAACTTAAGCGCGCTTTTCCGAATCTGCCCGTCATTGGCAACGGGGATGTTGCCACTCCCGCTGACGCGCGGCGTATGCTGGAAGAAACCGGCTGTGATGCCGTCATGATCGGGCGGGCAGCCAAAGCCAATCCCTGGATCTTTTCCTGGCGCGGTCGCGATGAGGTCAGCATCCAGGAAGTGGCTGAAACGACCCTCTGGCAGTTGCAGGACATGCTGGCAACCGACCCCGAAAGCGCAATCATGCCTTTTCGCAAGTATCTTAAAGCCTATCTCGAGCCCTATCAGCTTCCGCGCGAGAGCATGCGAACCCTGCTCACTTGCGGTGACGCCAGCCACCTCATAGCCATGGTAGTTGAAACCTTTTCCAAACTGGGTGCAACCATTAAATAAGTTCCTCCGGATGTTTTTTCATCCCGGGGTAAAATTAAAAAATCTCACCAAACGAGGAGCCTGTCGATGAACCTGAATCAAGCTATTGAAGAGAAGACCTACAAGAGCGTAATCCGCGCCTGGACCATGTACGATTGGGCGAACTCCGCTTTCGCCACCACCATCATGGGCGCAATCCTGCCTGTATATTTTTCTGAATACATTGCTCCCGAGGCTTCCGTGCCCATCTGGGGCAGTGCCGTAGCCATCGGCAGCCTGATTGCCGCCTTGATGAGCCCAATCCTCGGCGGAATCGCCGACTTCAAAGCCTCCAAAAAGCTCTTTCTTGGGCTCTTTGCGGCTCTCGGCGTCATTAGTACCGCTTTGCTATTCTTTGTCACCGGTCCTGAGCATTTGACCTTCACCATTGTTCTGTACATTCTTGGTACGATCGGTTTCGCCGGCTCGCTGGTTTTCTACGACTCGCTGCTGCCGCATGTCGCAAAACCGGAAGATATGGACAAGGTTTCGTCCCGCGGATATGCCCTCGGCTACATCGGTGGCGGTTTGCTGTTGCTCATCAACATAATTATGATCTACTTTGGACCCAAGTTATTACCAAATATACCCGAAAAAGAAGCCACGCAATTAATGATGCGCCTCAGCCTGGCAAGTGTTGCACTCTGGTGGGGGCACTTTTCCATCCCCTTATTCCGCAAGGTAATGGAACCCACCGCCATGGCAGAGGAACGCGAACTTGGTCGGAACGGCGTTACCGTGAGCCTCCAACGCTTGGGCAAGACCTTCCGCGAGATGCGCGATTACAAGGACCTTTTCTGGTTCCTGCTGACCTTCCTGGTTTATTCCAACGGCATAGGTACCATCATTACCATGGCTGCTGCCTTTGCAAAAGATCTGGGATTCAGCACCATGACCGTGCTCGGCACCTTCCTGATGGTTCAGTTCGTTGCTGCCCCGTTTGCCCTGTTATTTGGCAAACTCAGCAAAACACTTGGCATTAAAAAAGCGATCACAATCAGCCTGCTTATCTACACCCTGGTCGCAATTATTGGCTACTTTATGAGTCAGGACTGGCACATGTTCGCGCTGGGCTTCGGAGTGGCAACCGTCCAGGGCGGCAGCCAGGCGCTGAGCCGCTCGCTAATTGGTAAGATGATGCCCAAGAGTAAAAGCGCGGAATTTTATGGCTTTTTCAGCGTCTCAGAGAAGTTCAACACGGTGGTCGGTCCGGCATTGATGGCGTTTATCACCGCTAAAACTGGCGACCCACGACTCGGTATCGTTTCGCTGGTCATCTTCTTCGCGGCCGGCATCTTAATGCTCCAGAATGTTGACATCGAACGCGGCTCGCGCAAAGCACAAGCGGAAGATGAACTGATGGTTGTGATTGAATGATCTTGATAAGCGAATCTATCGCTTCCTTGAGCCTCCCTGTCACTTTGGGAGGCTTTTCTATTGTCCAAATGATTGGTCTTGTTTCGTCTTTACATGCTGTTCAAAGTGACTATAATTCTGTTGCTTATCATAACAACTCCGGGAGAATTGGCAAATGAAGAAATTCCGCGTTGCGGTATTGGCAAACATCAAGGCGAACGCGCCTGCATTTGAAGGCATGAGTGAGGACCAGTGGGACGATCTCGACTCGGAGACTACCGTCCTCTCCCTGGTCAATGCCATTCGCGCCGGTGGACATGAGGCGGAATTCCTTGAAGCTGACGAAACCATCATCGATACTGTCCGACAGTATAAACCTGATATCTGTTTCAATATTGCAGAGAGCCATTTTGGCGACTCGCGCGAGGCGCAAATCCCAGCCATCCTTGAAAAACTCCAAATCCCTTATACCGGTTCAAAGGTGCTGACCCTCGCTCTTTCGCTCGACAAACCCATGACCAAGCGCATCCTCGCCTGGCATAACCTGCCGACGCCTGAGTTCCAATCCTTCGAACGCGAAGACGAGCCCCTGGACGAAGGCATGAACTACCCCCTGTTCATCAAGCCCAGCCGTGAAGGCACGGGAATGGGCATCACCTACCAATCCATCCTGCATAACGACCAGGAACTTCGAACTCAACTGCGCTACATTCTGAAACGCTATAAACAAGCCGCGTTGGTAGAACGTTTCATTGAAGGGCGTGAGGTCACAGTTGGCTTGGTAGGCAACCTGATCGGCCCGGTTGCCCGCCGAATTCCCAAGGACGAAAACGCGCATCGCATCCACGCCGGCCTGCACTTTTTACCCCCGATGGAAGTCAACCTCGACCCCTACCTCGAGACCGATGGCGTCTACGACAACTATCTAAAAACTGCCCTGGCTGCCGAACTTGAGTATCTCTGCCCTGCCCCTCTGGATGAAGACATGGTGGATGAGCTTAACTGGCTGGCAGCAGCGGTTTTCCGCGTGACTGGCGCGCTCGATTTCGCCCGGATCGACTTCCGGCTTGATAAGAACGACAACTTCAAACCCTACATCCTCGAGATCAATCCCCTGCCGGGTTTGATGCCCAAACTTTCTGATATCGTGATTGAAGCCAACGCTGATGGCATCAGCCATACCGAGTTGATCAACCTGATCCTCAACACCGCGCTGGCAAGGTATGGCATGATTTGAGGCCGAAATGATGGCTGAAGCTGCATTACGTTTGATGACCCCCGAAGATTACCTCGCCCTGTTCGCTTTGTGGAACAGCGTGCCGGAGTTCAAACGGGGACTGCGCAGCCTGGATGACAGCGAAGAAGGCGTCCGGAAATTTCTGAAGCGCAACCCCACCACCTGCTTTGTGGCAGAAATTGCCGGCGAGATCATTGGCGGCATTCTCGCCGGGCATGACGGCAGGCGCGGCTATATCTACCACGCCATCGTCCTGCCCGAGCACCAGGGCAAGGGTATCGGAAAGCAACTCGCCGATGCTGCCTGTGATGCGCTTAAGGCAGAAGGGATCAATCGGGTTGGCATGCTGGTTTTTGCCGGCAATCAGCAAGGCAACGCCTTTTGGGAAAGCCAGGGCTGGCAAACTCGCCCCGATCTCAACTACCGCAACAAGTCCCTAAACGAAGATAACATCTGACACGTCCTCTGCCTTGCTCCCAGCGCTAAGGTCAGACACCTCGTAATAAGCCTCCCCTCATAATCCATCTAACTGGCATGATTCATGCTGCGATTAATACTGTACCGTTCGTTTAGTGGAAGGAGGCGCGATGGCTCATTGGTCTTATTGCGGCATGAATTGTGAGGAATGCCCCGTCTACCAGGCCACCCAAAAGCAGGATCAGGCACACCAGGTCTGGCTGGCAGCGGAGTATTCGAGCGAAAGCAGTTGGTATTCCCCATCGGATATGACCTGCCAGGGTTGCCACAGCCAGCAGCGGCTCGAGAGCAGGATGTGCCAGGAGTGTGCCTTGCGAAAATGCGCGTCCAGCCGCGTTAGCCTGACTTGCGCAGAATGCCCCGACTTCCCCTGTAGCTTGATCGATCGCTATGTTTCCATCGAAACCGATGCCCGCTGCCAGCTCCAGCTCTGGCACGAACGCCTGGAAGCGCTTGTATAATCAACACACCAGTACAGTTCAATTGTTGTGCTGGCTTGACTGCCTTAAGGCGCAAAAAAACAGGATGCCAATTGGCATCCTGTTCTAAAGTGCTAAATGCGCTTAGTTTCTGCGATCCCGGCGATCTCCACCGGAACTGCGGCGGTCACCACCCGAACTTCGGCGATCTCCACCAGAGCTTCGGCGATCTCCACCGGAGCTGCGGCGGTCGCCACCGCTCTTGCCACCCTTGGGCTTGTCGTGCTCGCGGGCTTCCTCGGGGGTCCAGCCCTCGAGCAAAGCCTGGCGTGATAAACGAATCTTGCCTTCAGGCGTAACGTCGGTCACCATTACTGTGAGTTCATCACCAACATTGACCACATCCTCAACCTTTTCAACACGCTCGCTGGAAAGCTGGGAAATGTGGACCATGCCGTCGATACCTGGCAAAATCTGGATGAAAGCACCAAAGTCAGTTACCCGAACGCACTTTCCGGTGTAGATCTTGCCGATTTCAGCCGATTCAGTCACAGCCAGGATGCGGTCGCGGGCTTCTTCGAAGCCGACGCCATCTACTGAGGCGATATAAACGGTGCCGTCGTCGTCAATGTCGATCTTGGTGTTGGTCTCTTCCTGGAGCGCGCGAATGTTCTTGCCGCCAGGTCCGATGATTGCGCCGATCTTGTCCACCGGCACCTTCACAGACTCGATCCGTGGCACGTGTTTCTTCAGGCTCGGGCGAGGCTCGGCGATGGTCGCCAGCATCTGGTC
>DAISYV010000081.1:0-8810 GCA_036825115.1 Anaerolineaceae bacterium
CAGGGCGATTTTCGTGAACATCGCATCAGCCTCGAGAAACTCGGGGCTGATGTAAAAGAAGTGCGCCTGCCTGAGCACCTCGAAGGCTTACAGGGCTTGATCATCCCCGGCGGCGAGTCGACTGCCATTGGCAAGTTGATGGTTGCGTACGATCTGCTGGAGCCCATCCGGACATTTGGGCAAACAAAAGCTATTTGGGGCACCTGCGCCGGCGCAATCCTGCTGGCAAAAGAAATCGGACGCGACCAACCCCTGCTCGAATTGATGGATATGGAAATCGAGCGTAACGCTTTCGGACGCCAGATAGACTCTTTCGAAATCGAGATTAATGTGCCCTTTCTGCAGTCCCCTGAAGAACCCTATCACCTCACTTTCATTCGCGGGCCGATCATCACGCGGGTTTGGGGCAACGCCCAAACCATGTTGAACCTGCCAGACGGGCGCGCGATCGCCGCCCGGCAAGGCAAGCTTTTTGCTACATCTTTCCACCCTGAACTCACCAACGATCTGCGTTTTCATCAGTACTTCCTGGAGCTGGCAAAATCGGAATCCACCGGCTGAACCCCATTGACCTATCGGTCATCTTGCGTCGGACCGACCTGCTGCAGAGCCTGGACTATCTGCGCCTGGTCACGCGGGGAGAGCCTTTCAACCTGAGAAATTTGATGCACAGCATCTCTCCGCCTGTGGAGCAATATGTTGCCTATTGCGATAACGACCCGGAGCGACCCTGCTACGCCCAGGTGATCAGCAGGGTGGATGAAACCCAGGGGCAGCTGACATTCCTTGGCGCCTCCGATGATGCTGATCAAAGCGACATCGCCTGTTTACTTGAGAACCTGATTGCCAATGCCGGCAAGTGGGGCACGCACTACATTACAGGCGATTTGCCGACAGACTCTCCGCATATTACAGGGTTTAAGAAAGCAGGATTCCTGACCTGGGCGAACCAGACGATTTTCCGCCTTGCCCCGGCAGCTACGCAAAACGCCAAGCCTGAACATCTTTGGCGCACCTGGAACGCCAATGACATGCGCGCCATGACCTGCCTGTACCGCGGTGTGGTTCCGGGGCTTTTACAGCCGATCGAACCACTCACGCGCAAAGCGGCACTCGGACTGGTGCTTTACCATCCTGAAGGCGAGTTGCTCGGCTACGCGGACCTGGATTATGGCCCAAAAGGCGTTTGGGTGCAACCTGTTCTCGCACCCGAAGCCAACGACCCCCAGATTCTCTCCGATCTGCTGAAGGCAATCCCTGAGCTCTACAACCGCCCGGCATTCCTGGCCGCGCGCTCCTACCAACCCTGGCTGGCATCTCTTGCCGCTCAACTCCCTGGTGAAATCCAGGGCTCGCAGCTGTTGATGGTGCGCTATCTCGTCCGGCAAGTAAAAGTGGCGGAACCGCAAGCTTTCGCCCTGTACGAAACCGGAAATATTGAACGCGGCGTGCCCGTCAGCCAAATTCGTCAAAAGACAGATTAGCCATGCGCGAAAAATCAGATCCGGATGGTTCCTCCCGATTGTTTGACCTGATCGCTCCCATTTACGGGCGCACTTTCCGTTATCAATATAAAAATTACCTTGAAATCTATCAGCGTCAGCCCGTAAAAGAGATTCTCGCGGACTGCCATTCCATTTTGGACATCGGTTGCGGCACGGGAGCCATGGCAAGCGCCCTGCGGGACAGTGGATACCAGATAACCGGAGTGGATGCGTCTCTTGGAATGCTGCGCCAGGCGAAAAATTTGATCAGCCCCAATACCACCTCCTGTGTGCTTTCGGATGTCAGTAGTGGATTGCCATTCTCCGCAAAAGGATTTGACGTCTGCCTGGCTTCTTACGTCGCGCATGGTCTGAAGACCCCTCAAAGGCTCGCTCTCTACGCGGAAATGCGTCGCCTGGCCGTGAAATTCGTCATTATTCACGATTACACCAACAAGCGCTCGCTTATTACAGACATTGTAGAGTGGGCTGAGGGTGGTGATTATTTCAAGTTCATCAGGGTGGTTCAGGATGAATTAAGCGATTTCTTTGTTAACCTGCAAGTCATACCGGTTGAACCCCGAGCTGCTTTGTATATTTGCCGGGTCTAAGCCTTTGGGGACAGCCTACTCATCCCGCCTGATCCAGGTGTATTCCTTATCACTGGTGCCTACGTACACCGTTTCGCCATTCCTCACAAGCCAACCTGCGTAAGCGCCCTCCCCAGCTACCGCCAGCCAGCCGTCCATTACAAAAGGAACAGCCCCACTGGCACCAATCCACTCGCCGTTGTATTTTCGGGTAATGTGCAGGTGGGTGCCGGAGCTAAAGCCACCCTCACAGGAGGGGTATCCCAGCGGATCGTCTGTGTTAACCCAGCTGCCGTTTTCAATCCGCCCCTCCCGTGCCAGATGCATGTAGATGATCACCCAGCCGGTGCCTTCGTTACCGTCACCATCCAGATCCACCGCTACTGCCCCTCGCAAACTGCGCACCACCAAACCGGGCGCAGAAGCAGTTGCGTAGACATTCGAGACGATACAACCGGGCAGGTCATCCCGCGGAGCAAAATCAATCGCTCCTCGCGGTGTTCCAATTTGCCATGTGATATGGGGACCCGAGGTGAGCGCCCAGGTGAGCCCGGGCTGGAAAGGCAGCGTCATGGCAGGCTGCGCCAGACCTGACGGTATCACTTCCCCGCCCTCCATAGCCAACTGTGAAGGATCGCCAAACATCTGGCGGTAAAGCGCCAGGAAGCCATTCTCGCTGTACACACTCGGAAAGAAATTGGCAGGAGTATAGAAGCCGGCAAACAGATATTGCACTGCCACACTGCCCGCGTTCAGTTCCGGGTGGATGGCCGTCTGGCTTTCATCCTTGAATCGCAGGGTTTGCAGGTTGCCTTCCCGCCAGCCGTAATAGCCCAGGGCGAGCTCACGGGCGGCCACCTGCAGCTCCTCGTAAAGCCCTTCCACACCAACCGCTTCATAATTCAAGGGGGATAAATCTTCTTCTGCTCCCTCTGGCCAACCATAAACCCAACCGGACTGATACTCGAGCACAGCCAGCAGCAAGCGTGGGTCGGTGGAAGTTTCCAAGGCCACCAGCGCAACAATCTCCGGGCCTGTGAAGCGTCCTTCAAAGAGATACTCTGTGTAATGGTTGAGGTAACCACCGGCGCGGGAACTGACCCCCGACACGTCCACGTTTTTGGCATTGCGCCCATAGATCACCAGGTTGTCCGCCAGGACAGGCTGGTGGTATGGGGCATAGAATTGCGCGTCCGGTACCAAAAGCGGGATGCCGGAAGCCAGAAAACCATCGGTGTTGGCTTCGGTCGGGTTCTGCAAACGCGCAACGGAAGTGCGGAAGTGTTTGGCGACAGTCTCAAGTGTGTCGCCGGATTGGCTGTAGTAGAGCGTCATCCCGGCAGGAATCTGCCCGGTATATGGTGAAAATGGAGTGCTGGTTATGATGGGCAAAGCAGTTGAAACCACATATGTCGGCACTTCAGGCGTTGACACACCTGGAGTGAAGGGTGTTGTTTCAGGGATGGCAGGCGTGCCATCCGGACCGGGGCTGGGGTAGAGCATCGCCGCCGCCGTCTGCCTTGCGGCAGCCATGGTGGCGGTACCGGCGATCAGATTTTCAGGCCGTCCGGGGTAGTTGCACGCAATCAGCATCAATAACATGCTGAAAGAAAAGATTAGTCGCAGCTTATGAGAGATTGGAGACTTAGCTTTCGGGCTGGACGCGGAACTCATAGATACCATCGCGATATTCCCAGGCATGCCCACAACCCGGGCAAGTCTGGCTGGAGCCAGCTTCCGGCAGGGCGTGACCGCAGATCGGGCAGCGGAAGAAGTCAGACTCCCCTGGGATCGGAGAACTGCCGCGGGCTTCGGTGCGTGAGAAAATGCTGGGGGTGAACTGTGCCCAGGCGCCAGTGGACTGAAGCGCGCTATCCATTGTGACCAGTCGGTCATGAGAAATATGGTTCTTGAACCAGTTCGCCCGGAAGAAAGAAACTGCCAATTGCTTTTGCAGCGTGAAACCAGTTTCTTTTAGCAACCTTCTAATCGTTTTGGGGTGAAAATTGAAATTGAGCTCCGCAAATTCCACCTGTTTGTGGTCGAAGGGATTCCATTTTTGTTTTCCTACCAGCCAGCGCGCGATTGCCTTGAGGTTGCGCTTATTTGCAAACTCCAGGATGAAGACCGCGTTCTCTGCCAGCACACCGCGTATGTTTTCGAGCGCGAGTTTAGGATCAGCCATGTGATGCAGGGTGCGGATCATGGTGGCGCCATCAAACAGCCCGGCAACAAAGGGTAACTCGTAAATATCCGCTGCCACGTAAACGTAGCGCTGGCTGTCGCCAAGGCGTTCACGGGCTTGAACCAGTTGGGTGCGCGAGTAATCCAAAAGCACCACCCGCTGCCAGTCGGCATAGCGCGGGGTGTTGCGTCCAGCCCCGGCTCCGAGCTCCAACATCAGTTTTCCTGGCCGGTTCAGCAGGCGCTTCAGCGCGACGGCTTCCACAGCGTCTTCATAGCGTCGGGTGCCGGTTTCCCAAAAGGAATCCTGGTAATCTGAACCTTCGTAGGAACAGACTCGGGGGGTGGTGGGGTGTGGTTTTTGTTCCATCATTTGCAAAGCGCCTGGGCAGGATAACCGGCAACACCCGAAGAAACCTCCTTACCGCTGCTTCCTCTCGGACCTGACGGGGTTCGCAGGGCTCCGCCGCGCCGGTCCCGCCCAGACGCGCGTTAAGGATAATCTACGGCTGGGGGATTGTCAATCATTGCCCGAAAGAGCTTAGATGCTTACCACTTCATAACCGTCAGTCAGGTATGGCTTCATGCCGGCATGCCCGAACATGTCATCCAGCATCGGCAGCCCCAAAGCGAGGTTCGCCTCGAACACGCCCAGCACCTTCGAACAGGCAAAACAAATCCCTGCAATCAAACCAGCTTCAATGGCCTTACCAAAAAGAGGGTTGTTTTCTTCTTTTAATATTGAGGGTAGTTTCACGGAAGCTCCCTCAAAAATGATCTTCACCTCAAACCCGTCCTTGTGGAGATCCAGGGCATTCATCAACACGTGTTGGAAACACATTTTTTCACCTGTCATGGCATAAAAGAGTATCTCTTTCATTGAACCTCTCCTTCAATTTGTCATTTATTGCGAGAGTCGTAGATCAGATTGAACCTCGCAATCTGACCTACACGATTAACTTCTGATCGCATATCCCGCGGTATCCGCAACTGCGGCAGCGCGCGCTGCTGTTATGGGAACGCGCTGGAGCTTCATATTGTTTTTCGATCTGTCGAATATCTTCAATCGTTTCGATGAGCCGGCTTTCGAGTTCGGGTGTAAAGTCCACTCTGAAATCCTTATCAGGATAGTGCAGCAGGCCGTACTCCGGGCTTTGCGCGTAATTACTCTGGATGAGCAACACGTACGCCATCAACTGCAACATGTGCGAGTCATAGGGAGTATCCGGCGTGTGACCGGTTTTGACCTCCACCGGGATCAGGCTGCCCTGCCTGGTCTTCATCACATAATCCGGCTTGCCCACCAACCCAAGCTGATGGTCCACCAGGGTTTGCGGAACGCGTTGCCAGAGGTCGGTATCAGCATAGATCACCTGCGCGTCGGGCAGCCTGCTCTTCTTGCGTTCGCGCAGGCTGAGTAGCAGCAAAGCGACTGCCAGCACAAACAGCAGCAGAACCAACCACCACATGTCTCTCATCTCAGGATCCAGACCGCCAGAATAACCGCAATAAGCAGCACTGCCAGCGCCAGCCATCTATAGAAAACCGCGAGTTTTACCCCGCGGTTATGTTCTCTGTGCTCGTGGCTGCCGGCGTCCATGGCCCCCTGGTTTTCGGAGGGCATGCCTTGCTGCTGGTACCACCAGGCACGCTGGCAATAGTTGAAACTTCCCAGTTCCGAAGCGCGCACCTTGCGCATCAGGCTTGCTTGCCCTCCAACAGTTCGGATAGGCGATTCAGCTTGCTTTCGAGCTCGTTCTGCCGGAAAGACACGGTGATGTCCGCCCGGGTGCGTTCGATGATGCCGCGTGCCAGGTCGGTGCGGCGGCGCAGACCATCGGTGATGGCATCGGGGTAGTCCATCGTGACCAGTTGGGTGAAGACGTCATCCATCAGTGCCAGCAATCGTTCCACCTCAGCGCTATAGCCCGGGCGCAGCAGGTCCAGGCAGCGTCGGCGCAGCTCACCGAGAGTCTCGGTGAGCCCGTTCAGGTAGGCGGGCGGTTCCGCGTCCAACTCCTGTGGAGTGGGCAGAGCTTCGCCTTTGATCATCGCGACTGTCAGGCAGGCTTCGCAGTATTCCTTGATGGCGTCCTGGGTGTAACCTGCGAAAAACAGGTCGGGGTGCTCGGTCCGAAGGGTGTTTGTCAGGGCTTGCGTCAGGACACGCGCCAGGTCGATCTCGGACTGTGCCTCAGCGTGGTCCTCGCGGTGGATCGCCCTGATTGCCAGGGATGCATGGCGCGTCAGTTCACGCGCCTGTTTGAGGGCTTCGTCGCGCAGGGCGGTTTTCTGGTCAAACCCCCGTCGAATTTGGTCACAAATCACATCAAGTTGATCGGTCATTTTGTCTCTTCGGGTGGGTTCGGACCGCCTTTATCGCGGAAGAGTTCATCCGCCAGGGTATGCCCGCGTGGGATGCGGATCTCACCGAAATTGGCCTCGTAGCGGGCGATGTTCTCATTGATTGCCCGTTGGAAGAGCTTCATCGTCAGCGGCGAGAGGATCAGCCGGGTGTTGAGCTTGAGGCTCGCCAATCCCGGCATCATCGTGGCAAAGTCAAGGATGAACTCGTGGGGGGTATGGGTGATATAGGCGGTATTGATGTACCGCGGATCGAGGTCATCCGGGACCAAAAACGGTATTTTTTGAGGCTCGGGCATGGTTAGAACGGGATATCGTCGTCGTCAACCGTGTCGCTGGATTCAGGATTGGCTTCGCCACGTGCTGAGAGGAAGCGGACTGTATCCGCGAAAACCTCATAGCTGCTGCCCCAACTGCCATCTTTCTTTTGAAAAACCTGGGGCGCACCTGTGTTTGCATCCGGGCGCAGGCGACCCTCCACCAGCACTTTCGAACCCTTGGTGAGGTATTGATTGCAGCTTTCAGCCTGTTTTCCCCAGACTGAAATGCGGAACCAGGTGGTCTCGTCTTTATCGTTGTATTTGCGGCTGGTTGCCACGGAAAAGCTGGTAACCGCCTTGCCATCAGGGGTATAGCGCATCTCCGGGTCTCTGCCAAGATTGCCTATGATGATTAGTTTCTGGTACATGGGAATTCCTTTCGTGTGTCGATGTGTGAGGTATGTGTGCGTGCTATGTGTGCTTAATTTTACATCATTCTGATGAGTTCTCATCAAACAGATCTTACATCAAATCAATAAAAATCAATGCAAGCAAATTGGTCGAATCGATTCTTGTTCTATACCCCCTTTGTGGCGTGTATGGTAGTTCAGCCTTCCAGGTTCTGCTTGGACTTTCCAGTGCCGAGGTCCATGGAGCGCTGGTAGGCAGCCCAGATGGCGCGCGAGATGGCGGTGCGGAAGCCGGCTTTTTCGAGGTAATACAGCGCTTCGGCAGAAGTGCCGCCGGGTGAGGTGACGTCGTTGCGCAGTGCGGCAGGGTGTTCGTGGCGGCGGGCGTAGAACTCGGTGCTGCCGCACAGGGTCTCAAGCACCAGTTGCTCGGCAATCCGGCGCGGAAAGCCCATGTGCACGCCGGCGTCGATCATCGCTTCCATGAACAGGAACACATAAGCCGGACCAGTGCCTGAGAGCGCGGTGGCCATATCCAGGTAGACCTCATCCTCCACAAAGACTTCCTCGCCCATGCTGCGAAACACCTCTGTGGTAATTTCTTTCTGGGCTTCATCCACCTGGGAGGTGCACGTCCAGACGGTGATGCCCATGCCGATGCGGGCGGGGGTGTTTGGCATGGCGCGCACGATGCAATCAGTGCCCAGCTGTTGGCTCAGGGCAGCGATGGAAGTGCCAGCCACAATGGAAATCACGAGAGCAGTCTCTTTGAGCGCTGGGCGGATTACACGGGCTGCCTGGTTCAGACGCTGCGGCTTGACCGCCAGGATAACCACATCAGCAGATTGAGCTGCTGCAGCGTTATCCAGGGTGGTGCCCACGGAGAGTTCCTGTGCCAGTTCGGTCAGTTTATCTGCATTTGGACCAGCAAGAGTGAGCCTTTGAGGAGCAACTCCGGCATTGATGAGGCTGTAGGCAATCGTCCTGCCCATCACACCCGGGCCAATTATCGCAAATGTACAGTTTTCTATCATGAGGAACTCCCGTGGTTGGTTTACTTTATTATAGCCTTGAATACTTTCAGAGCGTGTTCTTGTGGACTTTCCCGGTAAAACAAGCCTCTCGGTAGCGGCACGGGGAGTGCCAAGACCATGATGGTTTACAGTTTGTTTAGGGTGATTGTTTACACTTTTGTCTATCACATAGCATCCCTTGGATCATAATGGCAAGCCCATTTATGCCATGAGAGCGGGTAACCACGGGGGGTTACCCCTACTTTGCGGGGTTAATGAGGGGGCAACTTCGTAGGGGCAGACCCCCGTGTCTGCCCAGGAATATGTAAACAATCACCCTGGATAATGTGTAAACAATCATACTTATCTAAAAGCCCCTGTGTCTGCCCCATTAAACAAGAATTGCACTTACATGATGAGATCCTAAATTACGTTTGACAATCCAACTGAACTGAGCAAGTTCAAACACATATGAGACGATAGGGCTTTACAAAAAAGCACATTG
>DAISYV010000082.1:0-8610 GCA_036825115.1 Anaerolineaceae bacterium
AGGGCTAAAATACTACAATTTTACTGAATAATTGTGATGTGACCGCCAACCATATTGACAGTAATGGCGTCTGAGAATAAAATCTTAACATGCAAAATTTTTGCTACAACACCCCAAGAAGGAGAGAAAAATGAAGAAGTTTCTATTGTTCATGCTTGTTGCAATCATGGCCGTGTCTATGGTTGGTTGCGGGCAAACACCAGCGGAACCTGAGGTACCAGCTGAACCTGAGGTACCAGCGGAACCAGCGGAAAAAGTTTACAATGTTGTCAACCTGGTGAATGGTAACCTCGGTGACAAATCTTTCTTTGATGCTGCTGAATCCGGTCTGAAGCAATTAGCCGATGCCGGCCGCATCACCTACAAGTCCATCGAGATGGGCGGCACGGATCAGGATCAGCCGAAATGGCTCGAAACCCTGAACGAAGTTGCCAGCAGTGGTGAGTACGACCTGGTTATCTGCGGCACCTACCAGATGCCTGATTACCTGAAGGAAGCTGCCACCACTTATCCTGATCAGAAATTCCTGATCTATGATGACAACACTTATGTTGGCGTCAACCAAAATGTTGTCAATATTACCTACAAGCAGAACGACATGGGTTACCTGATCGGCACCTTCGCTGGCAAAATGACCACCGAAACCGGTGTCGCTAACATCAACCCCGAAGCTGTTGTTGGTTTTGTGGGCGGCATTGACAGCCCCGTCATCAACGACTTCCTGTATGGTTTCCTGCTCGGCGCGCAAGCTGCCAACCCCGAAATCAAAGTGGACACCCGCTATGTTAACAGTTATGTTGACACCGCCACCGCCAAGGAAATGGGTCTTTCGATGATCAACGATAAGAACGCCGACATCCTCTGGGGTGTAGCTGGTCTTTCCGGTAATGGCGCTGCTGAAGCGGCACTCGAATCCGGCAAAGCCTGGTTCATTGGCGTCGACTCTGACCAGGAACTGACCCTGCCCGTTGATCAGGCTGCTGTCACTCTGACCTCTGGTCTGAAGAATGTTGGACAATCGATTGTGTGGTTGTTTGACGAATGGGACGCTGGCCGCACCTATTGGGGTCAGGAAGTTCGCCTCGGTATCCCCGAAGGTGGTGTGGGTATCGTTATTGACAAAAACTTCGCTGCAATAGCTCCTAAATCGGTTCAGGACGCCGTTCTGGCTGCCCAGGCTGACATCGTCGCTGGAAAGATTACTGTCCCCACCGCCATTGGTGACACCACCAATGCGGTCGTGACTCTGAGAGATTCTCTCCAACCATAATCTAATCTGAGAGCGTCATGTTCTAAGTCTTCAATCGAGGGGAGCTAGTCACCTAGCTCCCCTCGAGTCTTAATAGCTCCAATAAGGAGACCTACCTATGGAACAAGAATTTATTGTTGAACAAAATGAAATTGAGGAACAAGAAGATTTTGTTGTCCAGATGAGAGGGGTCAGTAAGGTTTATCCCAATGGAATTGCTGCCAACAAAGATGTAGATTTCTTCTTGAGAAGGGGTGAAATTCATGCCATCATGGGAGAAAACGGCGCCGGCAAGTCGACGCTGATGAAGATCCTGTTTGGCTTGGAACAACCTACCAGCGGGGAGATCCTCATCAATGGTCAGGCGGTGGCAATCACATCCCCCAACAAAGCTATTTCTCTTGGTATTGGCATGGTTCACCAGCACTTTATGCTGGTTCCCAGCCTGACCGTTGCTGAAAATATCGTTCTGGGCATGGCACCTACCGATAAATCCCGCCTGCTTGTAGATTATAAGAAGGCGGTTCAAATCGCTGAGGAGAATGCCGCCCGATACAACTTGCGGATTGATCCCAACGCCAAAGTGATGGATATTCCGGTTGGGATGAAGCAAAAGGTTGAAATTCTAAAAGCCTTGGTTCGTGGCGCGAAGATCCTCATCCTGGATGAACCAACCGCGGTCCTCACCACGCAAGAAACCTCAGAATTGTTCAAGGAACTAATTGCCCTAAAAGAACAAGGCTTCACAATTGTGTTTATCTCTCATAAGCTCAAGGAAATCAAACAAATCACTGACAGGCTTACGATCATGCGCAGTGGCAGGTCGATGGGGGTATATAACACGGCTGACATCACTGAAAAAGAGATCTCCCGATTGATGGTCGGTCGTGATGTGGTGCTCAAAGTTGTAAAAGACAAATCCCAACCCACTGATACTGTGTTGAAAGTCCGCGATTTGGAATACACGAATCGTTGGAACAAAAAGATGCTTGATAAGCTGTCGTTCTCGGTACGCAAAGGTGAGATTTTGGGGATTGCAGGTGTAGAAGGCAATGGGCAAAGGGAATTGGTTGAAATGCTCTTCAACCTCAACACGCCCGATGCCGGCACGATAACCGTCTGTGGAGAGTCAATTATCAACCTGTCGCAGGACAAAATCCGCAACCGCGGAGTTTCACTGGTACCTGAAGATCGTATGACCTACGGTATTGCTGATATCGCCAGTATCGAAGAGAACGTCATTTCGGATCGGTTTTCCAGTAAACGCTTCAACAAGGGTCCGTTGTTCAATATGCGTGAGATTCATCATGAAAGCCAGAATCTTATCGTTGATTACCGCATTTTGGCAAAGTCCCCCAAACAGCAGGTCAAGATGCTTTCTGGCGGAAATATCCAAAAGGTCGTGGTCGCGCGTGAGCTTTCAAGCAAGCCCACTTTGTTGATCGCCGATCAGCCAACCCGCGGTATTGATGTTGGCGCGACCGAATTCATCCGAAACGAGATCGTTGAAATGAGCCGGGATGGAACAGCAGTGTTGTTAGTCTCAGCTGATCTAAACGAGGTCATTGAACTTAGCGACAGCCTGATTGTCATGTATGGCGGTAAGATCGTGGCCTATTTCGAAGACTCAAGCCAATTGGATGACCTGACCATGGGCGAATATATGCTTGGATTGAAACACCAAACTGAAGAAGAAATCGCGAAGGTGAGCTATGACTGATAGAAGATTGATAGTGTTTAATTTACTTCGCGGACTTGCTGCCATTTTGTTAGCACTGGTAGTTGCTGCGATTTTCATCTTTATCTCTTCTGATGAACCATTAACTGCGCTGAAATACCTGCTTATGGGACCGGTGGTCAGCTTCAGAGCCACTGGCAATGTGTTTAACACCACGAGTTTCCTGACGATTTTTGCCGCCATGATCCCGACCATCTTCTCAGGTCTGGCGGTATGTGTCATGTTCTCAGCCAACCAGTTTAACCTGGGTGGTGAGGGAGCCATTATGCTGGGCGGTTTTGTCGGCGCCTTGCTCGGTATCTACCTCAAGATGAACACCGGACTTCACCAGGTTGTGTGTGTTCTGGCAGGAGCGATTGCCGGTGGGCTTATCATGCTCATACCTGCGATTCTGAAAGTGAAATTGGGTGCAAGTGAGATGGTGACTTCGCTGATGATGAACTATGTAGTCATGTTCGTCATTCTGCACTTCCTCAACTTTGTTTTCGCGGATCGCTCCAAGGGCGCTACGCAAACTTTCCCCTTCATGGAAACAGCGAAAATACCTGAGATTGTTGCTAACGGCACCAAGCTGACCTGGGGGTTTGTGGTTGCACTCATTTTTGTGGTCATCATTGCCCTCTTCATGTACCGCACCAAGTGGGGGTATGCCATCCGCATGATCGGTATCAACCAGTCCTTTGCGCAGTATTCAGGCATGCAGGTGGGAACAGTGATCATTCTTTCCCAGGTGATCGGCGGTATGCTCTCGGGTATGGGTGGCAGCATTGAGGTCCTCGGGCGCTTTAACACCTTCTTGTGGCGCGAACTTCCGGGGTATGGCTGGCTTGGCATCACGATCGCAATTTTGGCAAAAAATAATCCGATCTTTGTGCCATTCGCAGCCTTCTTTATTGCCTATCTCAACAAGGGCTGCGATTTAATGGCAACTTACAGCGATGTACCCTCTGAGATGATCGATATTATCCAGGCAGCCATTTTCCTGTTCTTCGCGGCTGAGCAATTCCTGGCGAAATACCGGCAACGAATTGTGGTTCGCAATGCCCAACGTGATCTGGCACTGCAGGAAGCTGCAGCAAGCCAAGGAGGGAGTAACTAATGATCGGTGATCTGCTTTTATCCATTTTCAATTCCGACTTCCTTTACAGCGTGATTCGCATTACAGCGCCAATTCTTTTTGCGGCTCTTGGTGCAGTCATCGCAGAAAAAGCAGGTGTGGTTAACATCGGTCTCGAAGGTATCATGATGATATCCGCCCTCTTCGGCGTTCTTTTTGGCTATTGGACTCAGTCCTGGTTAATTGGCGTTCTTGGAGCAGTGGCTATCGGGGTTTTGTTAGCTCTGTTAATCGGTTTCTTTGCCTTTGAAATGAAAACCGACATTATCCTGGGCGGTATCGCGGTTAACATGTTGGGCGCAGGTGGTACCATCTTCCTGCTTTATATGTTTACCGGTATGAAAGGAAACACAGGCTCACTCGTAACGCGAGAGTTGCTCATTCCGACTATTGACATCCCTTTGATCAAGTCCATACCATACCTGGGGGAAGTTTTATCTGGACATTCGGTTCTGACCTACCTGGCATTCCTGCTTGTCTGGCTCATTTGGGTGGTGATTTATAAGACCCCGTTGGGATTGAATATTCGCGCAGTGGGTGAAAACCCCAACGCCGCCACCTCGATTGGCGTGTCTGTGCAGAAAATCCAGTACATTGCTATTGGACTTTCCGGGGCGTTGGCAGGCTTGGGCGGCGCGTTTATGTCGATGTACTACTCCCAGGGTTGGAACTCGGGCATGGTGGCCGGGCGCGGCTTTATTGCCCTGGCAGCCACAGCCATGGGGCGCGGAGAGCCGGTGGGGACTATGCTTTCCTCGCTGCTATTTGGTCTGGCGCAGGCGCTGCGTACCAAGGTTTCGGGCATGCAAGGTGTATCAAGCTACCTGGTCTCGGTGATCCCGTATCTTGTGACAATCATTGGCTTGGTGCTCTACGCGATCAGTATTAAGAACAAGCTCAAGAAACGTCACCCTGTGGCTAAAGGCGCTGAATGACCTCAAAAATCCCCATCATTCTTGACGGAGATCCGGGTCATGATGACGCAATTGCCTGGATGCTTGCCAAAGCCAGCGATAAGCTGGAAATCTTAGCCTGCACCTCTGTTAGCGGCAACCAGAGCATAGAAAAGACCAGTATCAATGCCCGGAGGGTGATGACACTGCTGGGCATTGATGCTCCTTTTGCCATGGGCAGAGAAGAACCCTTGCATGGGGAGCCCATCCACGCTGGTAACATTCATGGTGAAACTGGCTTGGACGGTCCCGCGCTGCCGCAACCCGCCATAGAAACCGAGCCGCTTAGCGCGGTGGAGTTAATGGCTAAGACCATTTCCGATTCAATTGAATCGGTCACCATCGTTGCCACTGGTCCACTTACGAATGTTGGTGCCCTTCTGATCCTGCACCCCGAATTAAAGCCAAAAATCGCTCAGATATCGATTATGGGCGGCGGTTTGGCTTTTGGGAACTGGACCCCGGCAGCTGAATTCAACATCCTGGTCGACCCTGAAGCGGCGGATATAGTTTTTAAATCAGGCGTGCCGCTAACCATGGCTGGGCTGGATGTAACGCTCAAAGCCCTGGTTTTCCCTGAAGACTTTGAACGCATCCGTGCTTTGGGTAACCCGATTGCTGTTGTGGTGGCGGAATGGCTGGATTTCTTTTATAACTTCCACCGCAGCATCGGCTATGCTGGCGCGCCGGTACACGACGCGGTTGCGGTTGCAGCACTGATCAAACCTGAAATCCTGACTGTCAAAGACTATTATGTGCAGGTCGAGATCTCCGGTGACTTCTGCCGGGGCGCAACTGTGGCAGATCATTACGGCTTCAGCCACCAACCGCCCAACACGCATGCCCTGCTTGACATCGACCGCGAAGCTTTTATTGACCTTTTGGCTGAGGCTGCTGCCTGGTACGGAAAGGAGTTAGAATGAGCCCCATTCCTGTGATCCTGGACTGTGACCCGGGCGTGGATGACGCCATTGCCTTTTTGCTGGCTAAGCAACTGCCTCAATTGAACGTCCTTGCAATCACCAGTGTGGCGGGCAACGTCGGCTTGGAACATACGAACTATAACGCACTGGGACTGCTCGAATTTCTGGATTGGGACGTGCCTGTCTATCGTGGCGCAGCCGGACCGGTTTTCCGCAAGCGCGTGGAAGCTGCCGAAGTGCATGGCTCCAATGGTATGGCCGGTTTTGACCTCCCCCACGCCCGCAGTGAAGTTGAGGGCGTGAGTGCCTGGGACGCCATCCACCAATTTGCGGTGCAACAGCAAGGCGCCCTGGAGATTATAGCCATCGGTCCGCTCACCAACCTCGCCCTGGCATTTCTCAAATACCCTGATCTGCCCCAGTTGATCAAACGAATCGTCATCATGGGCGGTTCTACCGACGCGGGCAACGCTACTCCGGCTGCCGAGTTTAATATTTATGCTGATCCAGAGGCTGCTGACATCGTCTTCTGTTCTGGTGTGCCCGTACATATGTGCGGCCTGGATATGACCATGAAAGCGCTCATGACCCCGGCTGAGCTGGACCAGGTTGCGGCTTTGGGCAGCAAACAAGCTGTCTTCTTCCGGGATGTTGTGCAGGATATCGTGGGATTTATGCGCCGGCTGGGCATCATTGGCATCAATATGCATGACCCTGCTGCAGTGCTCTACGCCGCGGATGACTCGATTTTCAAAGCGTATCCAGCCGGAATTCGCGTGGAAACCAAGGGTAATATCACCCAGGGAAAAACGGTAACGGATCTGTTTAGCGACGCGAAATGGCAAAAGAATGGTTTTGTTGCCATGGATATCGACCGTGAAGCCTTCGTCAAGTGGGTTTTTGAGCTAATGAGCAAGTATTAAGGCTCATTCCATTTCGGTTAGAGCTTACAGCAGGTCTTCTTAAGAAGCCCTGCTGTGAATATCTCGAGGGAGAAATTACTATGCCACAAAAAATCATTATCGATACAGACCCAGGCATTGATGATGCCATGGCCATCCTGGCTGCCTTGCATTCCCCGGACCTTGAAGTGTTGGGGTTGACCACCGTGTTTGGAAACACAGAAGTGGATCTTTGCGCTTTGAACGCCCTGCGCCTGGTGGAGCTGGAGGGCAACGACCATATCCCGGTCACCAAAGGCTGCGCTCAGCCGATGGTGCACCAGATCAACTCGTTTTCGGCGGGCGTGCACGGCAAAGATGGCTTTGGCAACACGAATCTGCCTCTGCCCCATGGAAAGTTGGATCCGCGTCATGCCGCCCAGTTTATTATCGATACCGTCATGGCAAACCCCCACGAGGTGATTCTTGTGCCTTTGGGTCCGCTAACCAACATTGCCATGGCGTATCGCCTTGAACCCCGGATTGCCTCGTTGGTGAAGGAAGTGGTGCTGATGGGCGGCTGCGCCTTCGCTTTGGGCAACATCTCAGCCGTGGCTGAAGCCAACATCTACCACGACCCGCATGCCGCGGAGGTCGTTTTTGCTGCCCCCTGGAAAGTCACCATGGTTGGGTTGGACGTCACCACCAGGATCGTCATGCGTCCTGATTATTTTGAAAAGTTATATGCTGCTGGCAACCCTGCAGTAGAGCTTCTTGAGAAAATTCAGCCTTGTTACCAGGCTTTTCACGAGGAAATTTACGGCTTGAAGGGCGCCATTCACACCCATGACCCTGCAGTGATCGCCTATTTGTTGGCACCAGAGCTTTTCAGGTGTGAGGCGATGCCGGTGTATGTGGTGACGGAAGGGCTTTGTTTGGGCAAAACCATTGCAGACAAACACCATCATATTTTCAGGAGCACACAAGCTGGCAAGGGTATCGGCGAGGAATCGGTCGCAGCCGCTGTTGAGCGCCCCTCCACTATCATCCCCCTGGGGGTGGATGAGGACGGCGTGCTGCAGTTGTTGTTGGATCTGCTGACTGCACCGAAATAACAGGTTGTAGGGACGAAGCATCCGAAGCAATCACAATTCCCAAAATGAAAGGATTAGGATTGTGTGGGTTTGCTTTCTCAATGTCAGGTTGAAAAGCGCAACCTGACCTACGTTGGCTCCTCTCAAATTCCAATCTTCAGGTGAAGGATTTTTAGGGCAGAATGCGCACATGAAGCGCAATCTGACCTAATTATTAAGAAACAGCCCCGTAGGGCGAAATTGAGGGCACCGCAATCGATGTGAGGTGCACATGTATCGTGCCCTCAATTCGCCAATGATAATCTTGGTAGGGTGGAAAGGTGTGCTTTAAAGCACTCGGCCGCTTGTTTGTTCAAAGGTTTTGTCGGAGTGAGCCCGCGATAGATTCATAAAATATCAAGGTCATGAGGCGGTCTCATTCCGACCTACACATTCTCTGTTCTCGCCGCTTTTGATAATCCCCGAAGCAAAGCGGAGTGGAACCAGACCGAGCGAGGGAACTGACCGCAGGTCTCCAATTATCAGAAGATCAAAGGATGGAGACCAAATGGTCAAATGCCTTTCATGGTACCCAGAGGGCAGGCTTCGCACTCAGGAGAACATAAAAGAACAGGGGTTCGCTATCACCTATGAGCTATCAGCTATGACCTATTAT
>DAISYV010000083.1:0-8577 GCA_036825115.1 Anaerolineaceae bacterium
TATCGCCGTCCAGCTCGGTGACTGGAGTGGATACCATCTGCTGGCTCAGTACCCTTAACTTTTTGACTTCCAGTCTTCGCCACTTTCAAACCCTCACTTCTCGAATTTGGCCAACTGCTCCCCTGCTTCGCTGCGGCCACCAGCACTCATCTGTCCAATCACGGTCAGGATGCTGAGCGCGAATCTGGGCAACCGGAAAAAGGAAAAAAAATGACGATAATCACTTATCCATAAGTGGTCTGGAAGGGTCAGAGAAAACCTTTGTCACTCAGACTTTAAACAACCAGCACTACAAAGAAATACCCCCAACATTACGGACAATCTCGACCAGTCGTTTGCCAGCACTATCCCAATTAAGTTCCTGCATAAAACGTTGTTGCGCATTAGTTCTAAACAATTGGTATCGCTCTGGGGTTTCCATGAGAGACTTGATCGCTCTATAGTAGGCACTAGAGTTACTTCCAGCCGGGAGAACCAGCCCAGTTTGTTCGTGGATAACCGTGGTTGCCAGCCCACCCACATCGTTGGTAATAGTGGGCACGCCAAAAGCAGCTGCTTCACTTATGACAATGCCTGCCGCGTGAAAACGGGAAGGATGCAAAAGTAGGTTAGCCCATAAAAAATTACTGAAATAATCCTTTAATTTTTCTGGATCCTCTTTGTCATAAACTCCCATAAACCGGGTGTGAGTCGTATCCTCGCCTTTCATGCCGACAATTCTAAGTGCTGCAGGAATCCCTGCTGCGTTCAATTCATTTACGGTCTCGATCGCGATATCCACACCACGCAGGTATGGTCGTTTCCCTACAAAGAGTAACCTCAAGGGAGCAACTAACTCTTTTTGTTCCATCCCACTATCATGGAGACTCTCCGCCGGAACAAAAGCTGGGATCGGAAAAACCATTACCTTGCTGCTTGGTATTCCGTACTCTTTAACAATCAAATCAGCATTTGCCTGGCTGTAGGTTATGATCCTGGAGGCCTTGTTGACGACTTTTCTTTCCCAGTTCTCCATCAAACGATAACCCACACGTGAAAATTCTGCGGCCAGCCCTTTGCTGAAAGGGACTATCGAATCACACATATAAACCAGGGGAACACTTACATCCACGTCCACTAAAGGCGCACTATATTTGGTGAATATGACATCAGGCTTTGTTTTCTGAATTGCGGCATTGATGATATCCGCGCTTTTTTGAATATATGAGTGGGAATACTTGATCAGGCGCTTTTTTGAAAATTTACCATAAAGCTGCATCACAGCCTTTTCATGCCGCAAGGGTGGAAAATTCATTGGACCGACCAGATCCAGCTCTATATCAGGTTGCTTATCCAGCGCCATGTACGCGCCAAAATCATTGCCACTGTATTCATTTTGTGAGCGTGGGTCCCACCTGCCAGCGACATATAACACCTTCATAATTCCACCTTCCTTATATCCAAATATTCCATCACCAGGGAATTATATGTGCCATTCTTGATGAAGTATCCTGATTTCATCCAAACTTCCTTTTTCCCTCAAAGATATTCTAGCATATTGTCTTCAAAGGAAAGATCATCGTGCTCGAAGAGTATGCGCAGCCTGCCCCGTGTATTTTTGCGGGTTCAACCTGACTTTGGAAACCTAACTCTGTTGAAGGCTTACCCTGCATAATTTCTCTCTTCTTGACAGATATATCGCTTCGTGATATATTGCATTGTGATACATTAATGGGATGAATATCACTTGAAAGGAGTTCTCATGAGTCTTGAAAAAGCCCGAAAAAGGTACATACCGATGAGCGAAACGATGTTTTACATTCTTCTCTCGTTGAAGCAGGAGCGTCACGGCTACGGCATTCTACAGCATGTAAAAACGCTAACCAAAGGGCGGATCACGCTCGGCGCGGGAACTGCCTATTCAAGCTTGGGAAAACTCGAGTCAGATGGTCTGATTGAGAGCGTTAGGGAAGAACAAAGGCGCATCATATACCTCATCACACCTTTGGGGAAGCAAATTCTGAAGGAAGAAGCTCAACGGATTGCGGAGCTCTACAACAATATCAAGGAGGAACTGTGAGTGACAAGAAGATAGTTTTATTCTCGGTTTTTCGCCACGTAGTGCCGGCCGATTATGAAAATTGGCTTGAACAGATGGCTGCCGAAGGCTGGCACATAAACAAAATAGGACAGTGGGATTCGGTCTTCATGTCCTTCCAGCGAGGAATTCCAAAGAAGGTTCGCTTCGTTTACGATCCGCAGGTATCACCCCGTTCAGACTACATCCCAACTTACGAGCAATTCGGTTGGGAGTATCTTGGCTGCATGGCGAGTGCTCACATCTGGCGGATGGAATACGAAGGAGAACGTCCTCAAGCCTTTAGTGACCAGGAAGGATTGGCGGATCGCAATCGACGAAACATGATTGCTTTATCCGTTTCCATGGTCCTTTTCCTGGTAACGGTTATCGTGCTTGGTCTGTCGTTGCGCTTCGCTTCCGATTCCTTATCAAATAGCGATCGAAACCAACTGGTAATTGCTGCAATTTTCTTCGGGACGATATTTCTAGCGCTCGGCTATTTCATGCTACAGATGTGGAAGAACCGATCCCGATAAATCCCTCCTTTGACCCTTGGAAATTGTAAGTCCTGATCGCGCCGGCCTCCAGGTCGAGCGCGGGATTTGACCACCAGGGCTCCAATCATCAGAGCGGATGGGCACAAGGTCCATCCCTACGAAGAAATTCTTCGTAATGAGTGGATCACGATATCGAGTCTTTGTAGGTCAGGTCAGAGTGCTCGCAGAGTATGCGCACTTCAACCTGACGTCAGAGTTATTTAGATGGTGATGTTTTTTGCCAGCATATTCAACGTCAGGTTCAACTAAAGAACCTGACCTGCGCGTTGTTCTCGACAGCATCCAAGCAGGGCAAGGGAATTGATCGCCAGGGCTCCAATAATCTTTGCGGATGGGCACAAAGCCCATCCCTAAGAAGGGATTTACGTGGGTCGTCCTCAGAACATTGCAAGAGGTTTGACCGCTGGTTTTCAATCTCCTAATCAATAGAGAAAGGCCTGGTGTAATCGACACTGACCACCTTGGTCGGTTTTACCCTAATAATGACCGTTTGCCAGGCTGCTGCCAACCTTTGCGCGAACGCCCTCGCTTGGGCTGGGTCTTCATAATACCGTTCCAGGATCTTGACGCGTTTCTCGAGCACATCCTCAAAATCAAGCTCGGCATTCCCGTACACCAAAACGGATTGCAGCACGGGCTCATCGGTGTCGATCAGCACCGTGACATGCTTATCGCGCCGGATGTTCTGGATTTTTCGCGCTGCCACCTGGGTGCCAAACAAGAATTCCCCGTCTTGATAGAGGTAATAGATCGGCGTGGCGTGGATGGATCCATTCGCGTTTAAGGAGCAAAACCTTGCCAAAAGCGGTCTTTTGAGAAAGGATTCCATTTCCTGTTCATTCGCGAACGGCGGAAATTGGGGATGCTTTTTGCTCAATGCTTACCTCCGCAAGATACCCGACATGACCCTACAGTTTTTAACGCAAAGTCAGCGGTAAAAATATGCTGAAGCTTTCAACCACCGGGTCAAAGAGTTCAAAGTCAAGACCATACAGGTTTGCGCCGCCTGCTATGCTCACCAGATCAGGCTCGCTGTCCGCGTCCGGTCCGTCGTACCAGCCGCTCGGTTCCCACGGGTCTGGCGGTCCGCCTCCATCGTCATCCACGTCCAGAAAGGCGCTGATGTAGAAGTCTCCATCCGGAAGGCCTCCAAAGGCATACAAATGGTCGCGGTAGGTCCAGTAGCTGGCAAATGGTGGGTCCGTAAGGGTTTCATGCAGCGTGACATAAACATTGTGCCAGGTGTCGTATGTTCCTGCGTAAGTAACGGTCCCCATCACCGAACCGATCTCATCAATCACCGTCACAGGGGTGACCGAGAGGTCCGGGTCGTCATCCCCGATCCCCAGCTCCCCATCATAATTCTTACCCCAGCATTGTATGCTGCCATCATTCAATAACGCACAGGTATGATTGCCTCCCGCGGAAATGGCAATGGCTGGCGCGCCCAATCCCACCACTTGTGTCGGAACCAGGCGATTAGTATCGGTGCCATCTCCGATTTGACCATAGCCGTTGTACCCCCAACACTTCACAGACCCATCAGCCGTCATCAACGCGCAGGCATGGTAATATCCAGTTGCAATGGCAGATACCCCGCTGGCAAGACCGCTCACATCTACGGGCACCGGGCTGTTCGTGGTGCTGTTGTTCCCCAACTCGCCGTCCTCGTTGAACCCCCAACATTTTACCCCACCGCCGAGTGTCAAACCACAGGTAAACAGTCCTCCACCGGCAATATCTGCCGTGGTGCCGGCTCCCAGCCCGGTCACCGGTACTGGCAGGTTGCTGTCTGCGAGCGGCGCCCCGTTCCCCAGCTGCCCCCACGTATCGCCCCCCCAACAGAGAGCCGCACCATCGGTGGTAATCGCGCATACCTGGTAAGCCTCACCCACCGAGATCTTGGAAACGGCACCAATCGTGACTGCGACGGGTGAATAATTATGAATCGTATTTGTGCCATTCCCCATTTGCCCATAAGCACCCAGACCCCAACAATACGCCTGACCAGATGTGTTTATCCCGCAGGTTGTGTAGTAACCTGCAGAAATAAGGGATGGATCGGCAAAGTTGGTTACCTGGACAGGAAAGCCGTCGTGTTCGTCCAAACCATCACCCAACTGCCCATCGTGACCATCCCCCCAACACCAGGTCTCTCCGAGTGTATTGATCACGCAGCCATGACTTGAGCCAGAGTTAATCTTGAGGGCGTTATCCGCCAGCCCCAGCGGGCGAATTGGGAAGGGGAAGAATTCTTCCGGCGTGGCAGTCCCCAACTGCAGATAGGATTCTTCGTTGGCACCCCAACAAACACTCGCGCCAGTGCTGGTGATGGCACAGGTATGGTTATAACCCAGATCTAATTGGGTGTAGGTTACAGACTGAAGGCTATTGGCCGGCAGGCTCCCGGCGGTGGAACGGTTGAATGGAAGCAGCGCAAACATTAAAATGGCTGCCAGGAGAAATACGCGTTTCTTGCTCATCATTGACCTCCTTGTTGCTGTTTGTGAAGGAACAAAAGGACATTCTGGCGCCAGCCTGATGCGACTTTTCTTCCCAGCAAAAGTCGTTGGATTCATGCTGGTGAATAATAAAACAGGTAAATGTTTTGGATACATAAACTATACAACAATCATTATCAGAAATCAATAAATTTCAGCCGGATATTGGGGGTGGAACTGGCAATATTGCGTTGGACGCTGTAGGTCATCTTGCCGGAAATATTTGTGGGTCCGGTCATCGCGCTTGAAGAGTAGACGCGGCCAGCCACGTGTATTTTTGCGGGGTCCAACCCCATTCGCTCTGCTCTGGGGCAGGCGGAAGAACCTGAGCTACGCGCAAACTCCTCGCCGTGCAGTCACACGCCAAACACAGCATTTGACCACCAGGTCTCCTTTTGTTGTTACAGATGGACCAGAAGCCCATCCCTGCGATGGGTATAAACCCGATGTAAATCATCGCAATCCGCCCCACTTGCTGGTAACATTATCCCATCGTATAGGCGAGGTTAGCATGAAAAACTTTCTAAAAGTTGTTCTTTTGTTTGTAATTATTATTGGGATATTCATCCTTGCAGGTTTGGTCATCTGGAATCTCCTCGATCGCACCAACGGAAGTTTGGTTTCCTCCGGGGAGAAGCGCGAATACCTGCTTTACGTCCCCGAGTCTTACGACCCCACCAGCGCGCAGAATGTGCCGCTGGTGATCAACATTCATGGCTTCTCCCAATGGCCGGCCAACCAGGCCAACGTCAGCCAATGGAACCAACTCGCGGACGAAGAAGGCTTCATCGTGGTCTATCCTTCCGGGCTGGGCATCCCCAAGCGCTGGCGCGTCACACGCACCGCTGAGGAACCCACCGCCGTGGACATCGAGCTGCAATATTACCGGGACCTGATTGACAAGCTCAGCAAGGAATACGCCATCGACCCTGAGCGCATTTACGCGAGCGGACTCTCCAACGGCGGAGGGATGTCGCTGAGGCTCGCGTGCAGCCTGTCCGATCGCGTCGCGGCGATTGGCGGCGTGGCGGGGGCTTACCTGGTGGATCTTGAGGAATGCCCTGGCGGCGTGCCGGCGATCTTTTTCCACGGGCAAGCGGATAAGATCGTACCCTACGAGGGTGGCCCATCCGAGAGGTTCCCCATCGATTTCCCATACATCCCCACATTTGTCGAGGACTACTCGCAACTAAACAACTGTGATCCCAACGAAACGGTCTTCCTGGATAAGGATCACGTCACCGGCGTGCGCTATGAGGGCTGCGATCCGGGCGCGGACGTGGTCTTTTATACTATTTCCGATGGCGGTCACACCTGGCCAGGAGGTAACGACCTGCCCGAGCGCATCACTGGCAAAACCACTCACGAGATCAACGCCACCCGCCTGATGTGGGAATTTTTCCTTGAACAGACGGAGAATCGGTAATCGGGAATTTCTATTTGGGTTGGGTTTCGCCACTGAACCCGGTTGTTGATTTTTGTAGATCGCCACGCTTCGCTCGCGATGACAGAAATTCGTCTTTGCGAAGAGCAAAGCGACGTGGCAATCTGCAGTGTCTTGCTTGACGCTGTTCTCGCCACCTGTGTCCACAGTGATACGGATGGGTAGTTTTCTGTTCTCGCCGGTCTCCAGACCGCGCGCGGGTTTTGACCGTAAGGTCTCCATCCAAGATTTGTGTAGGGGTAGCCCCCCCTGGTTACCCAAGGCAGGCACAGGGGCCTGCCTCTACAAAACTGCTCCTGGTCAGAGTAGCTACTTTACCATCACGTTATTGAAGCCTGCGGCTATCCTGAGCGGGCACGGTAGTGCCGTGCCCCTACCCTGCGTTCTCGCCGCTTGTGGACATTATGAAATGGATGGGTAGTCCCCAGTCTGTACCATGGAGTTGACCACCAGGTCTCCTTCATTACTGTAGGGGTAACCCAGAGCAGACACTGGGGCTTGCACCAAACAAAAGAGCCTGCAACCTCGCAGGGCTTCTGAATCAAGGATTTCACTTGGCTATAGCTGGATTAAGACAAGGAGTTTGCTTTTAGAACCTTCCTCATCGGCTGCATCGGCAAACCGTGATAATCGAAACTCCAGCCAGACCTTAACCCCGTTGATTTCTTGTAGCCCATTTGGAGATAGAAAGGCACCGCGTACACTGTCGCTGATAAACGGATTACCACGGGAGCGTATTGTTGGCACTCCTGTTCAAAACGCTCCACAAGCTTCCTTGCTACACCCTGGCGGTGGTGATCATCGCGCACAAACAAACTCGCCAGGCGCTCTTTCCTGGCGCGGATTACGCCAACAATTTCATCCCCATCCACAGCCACAAACACCCATTCAGATCTGATCATACTGGCAATCTTTTCCTTATGCGTCTGGTCATCTGACCAAGCATATTGAAACGGGCCCAAAGCTAACTTCGATTCATCTGGAGACAGCTGCGCCAGGTTGAAACGCGAGTAGGTTTCAGCAATCAGCTTACCAACTGGTTCCGCATCATTTTCTGTGTATTCACGGATGGTTATCATCGTGATCCGCCTTTCTTTTTGCTAATACATGCAGCAATGTGAACAATTCGCGGGAAAAAACCAATATCAAAACGGATGGAGAATTTAATTATATCACCTGCCTTCGAGCTCGGGATCTTTTGGAAGTAACGAAAGGGAGCTAGACTTGTAGACGGTGGTTCCACAAGGCTTACTCCCTTCCGTATCAACCTGACGGCCACGGATATCCGCGGACAATCATGGCAAGCCCGGGGTCTGGCGCTCGCCGCAGCTAAACTTTATCCCAAAAATCAACTATAACCAGGCGGGCAGATCCCTCAACCCGTCCTCTTGCTCGGTCCAAACTGAACCTGGCAGGTGTTGCAGAAGTATATTCCTTTCCCATTTCCGTTCGGGTACAGTTTGAACTTGGTTGTCGCCATCGCCAGGTAGATCGTGCGGCCAATTACCCCAACCTGTACACTGGCCGTATCTGTCGACCCGCATACAGGGCAAGGGGGTAATTCTGCGTTTTCAAAGTCCCAGATTTGATCTGTAATCCCGGGATGCTGCTTTTCCATGTGTTTGATTTGACTCTCACTAACCTTGATCATTTTTCTCCTGTTCGTCTAATTCCAGGAAAAGCTTGGGCTTGTGGGAGAGTAAAGCGTTTGAAAGGTTTAAATAAAAACAGAAACCTTGTTTCGAAAGCATTCTCTCGCACATCCAGACTTTCAGGTCTGAGGGCACCGCTGCTGTTTCCTGGCCGGTTGCCAGCCTGCTCACGCAGGCATTCTTAATGCTGACTAAATTATACCAGAGGTTAGAACTTTGGTGATGGCTAATAGCTAATAGCGATAGCTGATAGCAAAATCTCTGATTGCGCCGGCGTCAACAGTGCGCAGCCTTCCTGTGGTATCACGCGAGGTCTTTAACTGTAAGTTCTCAATTTTTCTAAAAGACATTTGTGCTTGGTATG
>DAISYV010000084.1:0-8477 GCA_036825115.1 Anaerolineaceae bacterium
TGCAACTCAGAGGTCCATTCGACGCATTCGTGTGGGCAGGTTCTCAGCAACTCCTGCTCTCTGTGCCACCGTATGTGCGGCTACTAGTCCTCGTCAACGTATTTTATTGATCGATTAGATGCAATTATAGGCAGAATTGAGCAGAGGTCAAGAGGCAGGCATTGGTTCATCTAAAATGTTACTGAAATGCCATCGTTAGGTCAGCTGATAATGTTGCCTGGGTGACGATGTCAAAAACGGATTACCCCACAGCACAACTTGCTTCGCATCCATCGCCAGGTATTTACTCCTCTTGATCGTCTGATAAAAAGTGGTCTACTCTCAATATCCCGTGAAACGAGCATGCTGGAAACCAAAAGCGCAAATAATTCCATGTTGCTGCACCCCCAAATCGATAACCCGATCACCAGGTTACTTTATTTACAACATTCATTGGGATCATATTGACGCTGCGGCAGACCTAATTACGGTTAATAAATAAGGTCTGCCGAAGCGTCTGTGAATATCTGGTAATACTCTATTACTTTCTGCACCCATCGCAGCCCGCGCAGCCGTTGCTTGCAGTCCAAAGCTCGTCCGCCTTGGGAACCCAGCGGTCTGCATAAGGCTTGCACTTAGCGTACAGATCGTCGATGTTTTCGGGAGACTGCATATCAGTGGAATGTGCGCCGGAACTCTTTACCATGTCCCGTAGATACTCGGGATTCTCCAGCATAGGACAAGGCCGCAGCATATTATCATTAAAAGGCTGCCCTTGTTTATATGCCATAAACAGCGGGCGTTTGTATGCTTCCAATAGGGTATGTTCACGGATGTTGGAATCGGCGTAATGAATGAAAGCGCAGGGCTCGATATCGCCGTATGCATTGATGTGCAGATAACTGCGGCCACCGGCGATACAGCCCTTGACATACTCGCCGTCATTCTGGAAGTCAATGGTAAAGATGGGTTTTGTGTTTCTGAATTCCCGAATCTTGTGATACATGATCTCGCGCTGTTCGGGCAGAGCCAACAGTTCCGGTACGGCCTCATTGCCGATAGGCATATAGTGGAAGAACCATGCAAACTTAGCGCCGGCCTCTACGAGCATATCGATGTACTCTTCAGAACTGAGGGAGTCGATGTTCTTGGACGTGTAGCAGCAGGAAGCGCCAAAAAGCAGCTTCTTCTCTTTCAAGATGCGCATGGCATTCACAACCTTCTTAAATGTGCCCTTGCCACGTCGGTAGTCGGTAGCTTCCTCAAAACCTTCAATGCTAATGGCAGGAACAAAGTTTTTGACCCGCAGCATTTCATCGGCAAATTTCTCGTCGATCAATGTGCCATTAGTAAATGCCAGGAACATACAGTCGGGGTGTGCTTCGCATAAACGGATAATATCGCCCTTGCGAACCATAGGTTCGCCGCCAGAGTAGATGTACATATGAGTGCCAAGCTGCGTCCCCTGACGGATGATATCGTCCAGCACCTCATAATCTAGATTCAACGTGTGACCATATTCAGCTGCCCAGCAGCCGATGCACCTTAGATTACAGGCAGAGGTGGGGTCCATCAGAATAGCCCAGGGAATATTGCAGGCATATTTTTCGCGATTGGCAACAATTTTGCGGGTGCCCATCAGAGATGCGTTAACGATGAAATTTCGGAAAAATATTTTTCGAACCTCCGGGTCGACGTCCGTCCAGAAACTGTTAATCAGGCGCATCCAGTTGCTGTCGGGTCTCTCAATGATTTTGCGTATTTCCTGACGATGAGTCAGGTAAAGATTGTCTTTGTCAAACTGATCAGCCCAATCCAACAGCTTCGGAAAAGCCTCCTGCGGTTTCCTGTCAATGTACTTCAACAGGTGGCTGACAGCGAAACCCTGTGCGCTATCTTTGATAAAATTGCTCATTCGATGTATCTCCTCTTCTTTTTATTAATGTTAAAACAGCCCCCCCTCGGCCAGCTCTTCAAAACCACCGATGGGGTGAACGTAATCTTTTGATTCTGTGACGATCTCCGTATGGGGTACGCCATCAATCTCGCTATCGTAGATGGCGCAGCACAATTGTTTAGGTTGACCGGTTCGCTGGGCCTTCAGGTAAGCATGGATATTCACGGATACATCTGCTTTGGAAAGGTCTTTTCCGTGAAGTCCGCCGCCTGAAATCGAATCAGCCATCTCAGAACCGCACTGGAGGTTGGTAGCCCCTGTGTCAATTTCAGTGCCTCCCGTCCAATCTCTCGGCGGATTGATCTCTGCATTTGGATATTCGGCATGAAGCGCTTCTGTAGGCTTGTTGCTCTGGCAAATGGTAGGTTGGTCGCCGTTCAGAATGTACTTACCATCAGTGGGGTACTCCTCATAAACTTGATGTGCGATTTCTGAAAGCTGTTTTTGCTCTTGCGTCAGCGGCACTCCCTTGAAAATGCCGTTGTCGCCACGGCGCAGACCCTCCCTTTGGTTTTGGGACAGATGAGTGTCCTGTGGAATCTGTTGGATATTCGCCTTTACATCGCCGCCGATATAGCAAATGATTTTTGTGATAGGCGATAAATCATTCTTTGCTGATGATTCGATAATGACATTACAACTCCCATGTCCAATCAATATTTCCACGGCGATTTTAGGATCGGGTTCCATTGCATAGGTCAAGTCCACGATAGCGTCGGCACTCCTGTCTGCCAGCTTACCCGGATAGCCGGAATTTACTTTTTCAATCATTGCATATCCTCCATTACTGCACCTCAAACAGATTATAGAAAAGCAGGCTCACTTTGTCATTGGACATAAAGAAGCACAAGTCCCAAATTGTGACGCGGTAAAAGATTTGTTACCTTTTGGGACGTTGCGAGTGGTTTGTCCATTGTTGGAAAGCTCTCAGATGGGTATCCTTCAATTGAAGTATGAAAGTGCGGCTTGCGCCTTAAAAGGAGCGTACATAGATGGAAAATAGTATGTCCCGAATGCTGGTGGAGGTGGTCGTAAGAAAAGCCTTGAAGAGCATCAAGGATGACCCCGAACGCGGCATTCGGAATCTTGTTGATATAGCCTTGCAGTTTTCGTCTGAGGGCAGATTTCAAAGAGACTTTTTTTCTGCTGCCCAGACTATGCTGCAGAACGAAAACAGTCCATATTACGGACTGATACGGGATCTTGTTACCCACACAAACACAGACAGGCTCTTTACGTTTAGCATGAACCTTGGCTATAACGGCTGCACCGAAGGAGCCAAACGTATCCGCAGTAATGAAGAAAGAATGAACTGCAATATTCCGTGGACGGTTTCCGTTCAGATGAATACCGAAAAAAATGAAGAAGCCCTTGAAAAATATCATTCACTGATATGTGAAGGTGAAAATCTTGGCATCTACACCTGGATGCTTTTTGCTTTGAACGAACCACAGACTACACTTGTCCTTGCGAAAGCACATCCTGACAGCGCCTTTTGCATTTTTTGCGAGGCTGATGACCTTACTACCACCTTTTTGGACAAAGCAGCAGACCTCAATAATGTAATGCTTGTGATCCGTTTCGAGGAAAACGCCGCTAAGCTCTGCGCAGCGCTTAGGAACGAGGGCCTACTTTACTCCGTGTGGTATCAGTACGGCTCAAAAGATGCTGAAGCCATAACCAACGGTGATTTATTCTACAGCACACAGCAGCTTTTTCCCTTGTTTACTGTCCTGATGCCAGATGAACACTGTCCGGAAGACGTTCGCCATCTGGCTTATCTGGCAGTAAAACAAGTACGTAAAGATCAGGCTTATCGTACTATTGCATGGGAATTTCAGAGCGATAACGATTTGATTGACTCAATAATTTCTGGCGATACCTGCTCCGTTTATTTTGACCAAAACGGCAATCTACGCAATCGGAGCAAGACGCTTACAAGCAAAAATCACAATCTGTTTCAAAGAAGTCTGTACGATATTCTGATATGTTCCCATCCCAAAGAAAAAAGTGAATCCGCATAAACAGAGATTAAACCGGCGCAGTCGATGTCGGTGGAGTCTTTCGTGGCACCTATGCCGTCGGCCTACTGGATTAGAAAGCAACATGCTCGACGAATCACAACCACCCGCATAGCGGGATGTTTTCTGTCTCACTCGTTTCACGAGTTTGACTGCCTAAAAGCGAAAAAAAAGACCAGGGTGATCATCTCGACCACCCTGGTTTGCTATTCTTTGGGCTTCAGTTCCTCGTGTAATGTTTCCGTACTTCGTCGAACCAACCGCAGCAGTCTGTCTACGAGCTCATCCGGCGTCATACAGTTTTTTTCCAGCAACCATCGTTCAATCGTACAGACAGACGCATCTGTAAAGAAATTCAGTTCAAAATCATCTATATCATCACCAAGCAGATAATTGGAAAGTCTAAATTTCAAGATCGGTTCGCAATACTCTCGAAAGTGTTCAGAAAAGGAATTTTGCCCCTCAACTTTTAGTGCTTTGCGATAGAAATTTCTGTTTTCATAAAAATAATTGCACACCTCCCGGATTTCTTCCACACGCTGATCAAACTCCTGTGTAACTTTTAGGCGTTGGGCAAAGGAGATGATCTCCGTGTCAAAGATCCAGTTGAGCAGATCATACTTGTCTTTGAAATGGTAATAGAAACTTTTGCGGTTCATATCACACCGCTCACAGATATGTGCCACGTGTATTTTATCAAAGGGGACCTCATCCATGAGTTCCCGCAGAGCGGATGCAAGCGCCCGTTTTGTAATGTTGGAATCAGCCATGATGTTCCATATTTCCAATCGTTAGCGCATAATCCCAAGATGCGCGATCAGAATATTCCAATCCATTATAAACAGGATGATGCCGCCCGTCAATTTTGTGAATGGGTTCAACACATTTGAGACGATGCTTGGGTTAGGTCAACTGATATTGTTACAGAGGTGGCGATGGCAAAAACAGATTACCCCACAGCACCACTTGCTGCGCATCCATGCCCAGGCACTCACTCCCCTTGATCGTCTGATAAAAAGTGGTCGCTCTCAATATCCCGTGAAACGAACCAGCTGGAAACCATAAGCGCAATTAATCCCACGTTTCTGCACTCCCAAATCGACAAACTGATCACCAGGTTGCTTTATTTACCTTGCTTGAAACCTGGAGAAAAAATGATTTCTATAAGACCAAACACAACCTTAATGAACCTTCAGTAACATTATCTATTGACTTGACAGTGTGGGAATCTCATTTAATAAATTCGAAAACTAGCTCTCCCGTAATATAATCCTTTGGATGAAGAAAGCGCAAAATTGGAGCAGCAAGCTCCCAGGAGAAGTGTTACTGCTGCTGACCGCAATCGTCTGGGGCACAGGCTTTGTGGCGCAGCGCAAAGCGATGGAAGGCATGCTGCCTTTTGCCTTTATTGCTTCACGTTTTTTCCTGGGTTGCCTGGTTTTGCTGCCGCTTTTGATTCTCAAAAAGGTTGGCAAGAAGCATCACAAATCTTTTAATTGGAAGATTTTCTTGCGAAACATACTTTTACCAAGTGTGATACCAGGCATGTTTTTATTTGCCGGCACGAGCTTGCAGCAACTTGGGATCATGACTACCAGCGCCTCCAAGGCCGGCTTTCTGACCGCTTTGTACCTGGTTCTCGTGCCAGTACTCGGCTTCTTACTGGGCAAGAGGATCAATCTCTGGGTTTGGATTGGGGTGGCTTTGGCTATGGTGGGGGTCTGGTTTTTATCGGTTGACTTGCAGCTGAGCATTCAAAAAGGAGATGTCCTGATTCTCTTGGGCGCATTGTTTTGGGCTCTCCAAATCCTCGCGCTGGATCATTTCACCCCAAAAATGGACGCTTTGGAGCTGGCTTTTGGTCAGTTTCTGACTGCCGCCGTCCTGGGGTCGGCCGTGAGCCTGATCGCCGAGAGTGGACCTCTGGTATCCAATCCATCAGCCTGGGGACCGCTGCTTTATTCAGGGGTTGTTGCAGTCGGGATCGGCTTTACCCTGCAGGTCTTTGGGCAAAGCAAGGTCGACTCTGCGCTGGCATCTCTGATCATGAGTCTTGAAGCTGTCTTTGCCCTTTTGGGCGGGATGATTTTCTTGGGGGAGAGACTGAGCGGAAGAGAGTGGTTGGGCAGCGTGGTGTTGTTGGCTGCGGTTATCCTGGTGCAGCTGAAGGGTCAACAGCAAAAAACGGATACTGGAAGTAAATAATTCGCCGCAATTTTCGGCAGCTATTCCCCGGGGGCAATCGCGATGACGTAACGAGTTTGGGTCCAGTAATCGGCATCCGGATTCGAGATCTCATCCAGAGCCGCCCTGCCGCAGAAATAGATTAGCAGCGCATAAGGGTCCAGGTCCGCAAAACCGCTCTGAGGATAAGCGCTGGCAAGATAGGGCACCAAATCCATGGTGTGGTGTGATAGTTCTTCCACCTCCCCGGAAGGGATTCTCACAGCCGCACTCACCTGCCCTTGCCGCATTGATCCCTGGGTGTAAACTTCCACATCGCTGCCCACAAGGCATTCGTTCAGTTTCGCCTCCAGGCTCTTTAGCGGCTGCACTTCGTTGAGGTCATTGGTCTCCAGGAAATATTGCAGGTCGGTGGCAGGGGAACGTTCCAGCCAGAAATCCCAGCCTGAATGAATCCACAACCCCTCATAACCCAGGTGTTCCCAGGCTACCGCGAGGTCCTTGCCGATGCCAAACTCTCCGTTTTCAAACACTCCCGGGTACCAGGCAATAATGTCAATTGGCAGGATTTCAACCTGTTTTCCACGCGGACAACGCATCGAAAAAGTGAAACCGACCTCCTCCCCCAGTAAATCCATCCCATCGAAGCTCATCCACTGTTTATCTTCCTGCGGTGTGAGCGGATCTTCTGCCACATGACTTTCAGGAAAACTGGTCGGCGGGTTTGCAGGGTTGATAAGAGAAGACGGTTCTTCACGGGCAACCAGGTTTGCATTCTGATCAAACAGTTTGAAGCGTACAGTTTTCACCAGGATGAAAACAGCCATGGCCGAGAAAAAAATTCCGATGACCAAAAAGAATGGATTGGCTCGCCGCTTCATAAGCTTAACTAAAACCTAATCAGGACTGTGTTTGCTGCTGATCGCTCCGGAGAAATACAGCATGAAAGCTGCAATGGCGATCAACCCGAAGACGAACCCAGCAGTTGAATAATCTTTTGGGTCTCCACCAGGACCAACGGTCGGGGGAATGGAAGGAGGCGGAGTAACCTGGGCTGTCGCGGTGCATGGCAGGCAAGGCGGTTGTGTAGCGGTTTCCGTTGGGGCTCGAGTAGGGGTTAATGTGGATGTGACAATTGCCGTGTGGGTCGGGAAGGGTGTAGCCGTTGCAGTTGCTGTGTGGGTCGGCGTTACTGGCGGTACGATGATCAGTGTCGCCGTTGGCGTGCTGGTTTCGGTAGCATCAGGTGTTCCCGTCGCCACAAATGGCACAATGGTAGGTGGGGTCGTGGTCATTTTTGGGGGCTCGGTCTTCGTGGTCTCCAAAGTGGACGTGACAGTCGCTGGAATCGTTTCAGTAACCTTGAGCGGCACTGTGGCTGTGCTTGAAGAAGTCTCGGTTGGGGAGGGCTGCTCCGTCTCACCTTTCAGCTGAGTTGCTGTTGGCGATGGGGGAATTGTGACTGTGGAGGTGGAGGTCTTGAGGGGTAACGGGGTGCTGCTGGGAACCCAGCCACCATGCATCACACTCCCCGAGATGGCAATCGAGTCGATTGCGGAAGTCGCGCTCACCAGGGAATTTCCTTGCATCAATGAGGCTTTTACAGCCGTAAATGACCGCCAGGTGAATGGGATCAACAAACCGATCAAAAGCGCCAGCAATGCCAGCAAAATCAGTGTATTTCTCTTCCTTTTTTTATTTTTGTCCATATCAACCTCTTGAGGGCAACTGCCAACTGCTCTTAAAACAGAGCATTTCTCAACATCCTTATTGCAAGTAATGTGCCGAAGGGTGAACGCGAGCCAGGCAAAACTTCATACTAAAAGGGGAATTGCATGTTAAAATGCAGATAACTGGTGAAAGGAGTGCCATGGCCAAACCGATGCCCCCTGAAAAGCGTGTAAGCAAAGCACGTGAGCTGATCAAAAAAGCGCGTGAAATCCCCGTGCCGAGTTCGGTGGGTTGGGAGTATTTCAGCTACACAGCCCAGGTCAAAGACACTCTCAAGCAGGCATTTGAGCTCGTGAAGCTCATCAACCACTCCCCATCCACGCCCGACGAGGTAAAAGCGGATGCCCGCGCGGTAATTGAGGAAATCGCCATCGCTGAGAAAGAAATCCTGAAGTCTTCTAAAAAAGCCTGAACGCGCTAAATAGCTAACAGCCCTTGAAGTATGCCACGCTATCCTGGGGTAACACAATTTTCCCGTCAACTGCATACTGATCGAAGAGTTCACCAAGTTCCGTTAGGTAAGCTTCAAACTCCGGATCTGTTTCGATTAGAGAATATGAACTGGATAACGCGCGATTGACAAAGGTTTGCCGGTCGTAGCTAAG
>DAISYV010000085.1:0-8455 GCA_036825115.1 Anaerolineaceae bacterium
CGCCTTGAACCCGATCTGCATGCCGAAGCCTGGATCCTTGGAGGGCTTTTTACTGCCAGGAAACAGTGGGGCAGTTTGCAGCGGTTTGACCTCAACCAGATATTCGAGGATCACGCACAGGCTTTGCTCGAAGCCCACAACACCAATCCTGAAAACGGGACAAAGATCTTCAGCCCGCTCTTGTTCAACGTCATCTCCCAGCAGGTGCCTGACCCGCTTTGGCAAACACAAACCAAGGCTGATTGGCAGGCCGTGATACCCCGCTTCCGCGAGGAAAATGGACTTCCCGGCAGGCAGGAAGCCATGAGTTTGCTGCAAATCGGGTTGGATGGTTTGCTATTTCCTGATCATGGTTTTGCTGAAAGATCCGACCTGGCATTTTCGCGTCTGAAACGCGCCTTAACCGACCAGGAAGCGCTTGAAGGCGAGCTTGAAGAGGGTTTTTCGCGTCTTGCAAGCTTCAGCTGCTGTGTACCCCTGGCTTTACTGGAAAAAACAGGGGAAGATCCGGCTCAACTCTGGTCGCGCCTCAACCAGGCACAAGCAGCCAGGCAGGACGCGCTTGGGGCAAGTTTAAGGCTGATTGCGATGATGAGTCTGGCAGGAACGCTCTGGCTGGAATGAAAGGGTTTTTGCTTACAACATCGGAATAGAACGAATCTCTACCTTTGGGATCAATTCCAAAAAGTATTCTTGCCGGATGGTGGTGTAGTCCTTGTTGGAAATATATGCCGCGCGGAAAGCAGCCGCGCGCCTGGCGATCTCCACCAGGTCCAGCCCGCGAACGAATCCATCCAGCAAACCAGCGCACAATGCGCCCCTCGCGCCGGTCACTCTGCATACATGCACCTTCAAAGGGGAAGCCATAACCATCAGGCTCTTAGAGGAAAGCAACACGCCGCCACTCTCGAGCATCAGGGCCACATACTCAATTCCCTGTTGCAAGAAGCTCATTGCTGCGCGTTTTGCCATGTCGAAGTTCCTGATTTCGTAGCCTACCAAACGCTCTGCCTCGGATACTTCCGGATACAGCATCCACGGAACTTCCTTGACACCAAGTTTTAATGGCACCGCGATGGCATCAAAGGCAACCCGCACGCCTTTTGCTTTCAAAATTCGAATCAAGTTAGCATAAAAATCTTCAGGCACACCCGGGGGTAAACTTCCCGAAACAACCCAGATATCAGCAGGGTTGGCATAGATTTTTGCTTTTTCCATCATCTCATCGATCGCGCCGGGCGGGACTTGTGGACCGGGTTCGTTGACCAGCATGTACCAGTCATTGGCCTCTTCCTGGACGACTGTGTTTGTGCGGGTTTCGCCATCCACCCAAACAAAATCTGTCTTGATGCCGAGCCTGGTCATACCGTCTTCAACCATCTTACCCGCACCACCTCCCACCCAGCCAAGCGCCAGGCTGGGCTGCCCAAGCACAGTCAGACCGCGGGACGCATTAAACCCCTTGCCGCCCCAATCGAGTTGAGCTGGATCAGCACGCAGAATCTCATTGAATTTGAGACGGTTGACTACCAGAGTCCTGTCTACGCTGGGGTTCGGGGTGAGGGTGATGATCATACAATTATTTTATCAGTTAAAGACTTCTTAACAAAAGTTTAAGCTTTTATGTTATCTATCTCTTTGGATAAGTATTCGTCCGAAGTTGATAATTGCCAACAGAAGTATCAAGCTGCAGGCTTTCAAGAAAGCAAACCGTACCCGTTTCAGAAGTAAGCCAGTTGCCGACCGCTTGCCAGGTAGGTTCAAGATCCTTTCCGACCTCATTTTTGATGCGCCCATCCTCGCCTAGCCAAAAGACAGAGCTGCCGGGAGCAGACTGAGAGAATACCCGCATGTGGCGTTTTGAGTTTACCTCCACCAGCAGTCTGTTCAACTCAGGCGTCCCCAGGCTGAGTAGTTGAAGGAACGCCGCCTGGCAATCCATCCCTGCTTCGCTAACGTAAGGCAGGCTCACACCTGCCCCAGCCTCGTATGAAAAGCTGTTGAAGCAACCGGAAGCCTGTGCAATTTGCTCCATCAATTCAGCTGAATTGCTCAGGCTGTTCAGTTTAAAAAGCAGATCCGCGTCTGGCACGCGCGCTCTCCACTGATTGAGCGACGCGTCCAGCATCAGGAATTCGCCATCAGGAAAGCCCAGGCTTTCATCCAGACCAAGGCTGAAATAGGCTGTGGAGCTTACCGCGCCGTCCCGCGTTACTACCAGCCAAAGGCGTTCGTCGGCTGCAATCGCGCATGGACTTGCAAACCACGCGCTAACCCATCCGTAACTTTCGGTTGGGATCGTGCTCGCAGCCACGACCACCTCTGCCCGAACCGTACCGGAAGGCTGTCCGAGAGCGTCGGTCTGGAGTTGGAAGCGGACCTGGTCCTGGGGATTGCCAACTTTCCTGATTCGCACGCTCACTGAAGCCACTTCTACAGCATTCTGAAATAGGCAGGATTGTGCCAGGCTTTTTTGCGTGAGGGATGCCCCCAGAGACTGATAACCCTGCTGGATCGGGCTGTGCCCAAGGATATCAGTGCGCGCCGACCATTGCCGCCAGCGCATGCGCTCAAACCAGCCGCGGCAGAGCACCTGGCTTTTGCTTACTTTGGTTGATGGCAGCAGCTGACTGACAGGCAGCGCCATACGCTTCAAGCTCGCATCCCGCAGGAGCAGCGCCTGTTCCTCGCTCAGCACGCCACGGCTGAGCAGGATCTCTTTGATGCCAAAGATTGCCTGGCTTGTTGGATCGTCCTTCCACTCAGTTTGGGCAATTGCCCCAAAATCCTTTCCGGGTTCCATGCTTCGGTAGCGTACTGCCACGCGATTTGCCAATCCTTCCAGGGAGGACTCAAGCCCTGTCATCCCCACCGGCTGGCTGACCTGGTCCACATAACCCCACCACGCCAGTCGGTCTGAAGGGTCAAAAATCTCGATACCAAAACCCAGCAAGCTCTGCAACTCCTCAAAGCCCATCAAGTCATATTCAAGGCTCAACAAAGCCTGCTGCGAACCACCGATGGCATCCCAACTCAGGTTAAGTGGATTCAACCCCAGCACCTGAGTTCTGTCAGTTAGCAGAACGCGCCAGCTCATGGCAGCCTCCATGCCGGGCGGTACCAGGCTCTGACCGAGAGCGTTCGGGCAATTGGCGCCACCCCGGTCGCCTCGGTTTGAAAACAATAAAATCGCTGCAATGTGCCAGGCTGCAAGCGGTGTCCGGAGCCAACGCGCAAATGAGTTGTGAGCTCCAATCCGCCGCTTTCGGACCAAACCGCCTGCCGTAACGGGTCGTCGATCAGGCTGACATCTTGTTTCAAACTGCTGATGGCATGGTAAGCGCCAAAGGTTTGCTGCGGGAGTAAAAGAAAATCGTCCAATTGCACCCGGTGAGCGCCAGTGCCAATATGGAAGGCTTCGAGCATGAGTTGCTGCCCCAGGGCGAGGCTGCGCAGGGGCAGATCACTCCAGGGAATGAGCAGCGGTTCCATGCGCAGGCTGGACTGCCCAAATTCCAGGTCAGTCGCGGGTCCAACCCAGACTGGCACCCCATCCACGAGCAATTGCCAGCGCAGCTTGAGGTTTGCTTCACCGGGAGTACCAAAAAAGCGCAATAACGGCAACAGCCCTATCCCGTTCATCCTGGTTACGTCCAACGAAGAGATTGTCCAGCTTGCCAGGCTGTGCCAACCGCTGCCGCTCCAGTCGTAGCGACTGTAATTGCCTGATGAGGCGCTGGCATCCGCCAGCACAGACCCTCCAACGCCGTTTTCCGCTTCAAAGACCAGGTTTGGAAGGTTACCGCTACCGGGCAAGCAAATGCTGCCGAGCCAGAAATCTGCCAGCGGCTCGCCGCTGGTTGAGTTCTTCAACTCAAGGCGCATTGGAAGCTCCAAAAGGTTCCCGATCGACAGCAGGTTGACCTCAAACCAGTTGTCGTGCCCGACTGAAGCATCGTCGTGGTTGTAAATCGTCAGTCCGTTCGTTATGCCCGAGCCGGATGTGTTGGATAGCGGCAAAGAAACTTCATCCCCATAGAAAATATTGTCGCGTTCCCAGTTCAGTTTCAGGCTGAAGCTTCCGCCTTCTTTTGAGAGAAGATGTGCTGGCAGGATTTGCCAATCAAACTGGTGAAGCAGGGAATAAAGGAAACAATCACGGGTTTCGCTCCAGATCCGCAAACAAAGATCCCCCTTCCTTTTGGCCCCCAAGCGCAGGGATTCGAAACCTTCGGTCACCGCTTGCAGTTCCTGCAGGGAGCCCCTGATGCTGACGGTAGCTGTTTCCAAAACCCTTTCACCAGGGCCAGTTCGCATTTCCCACTCACAACCAAGCATTCCCGGCAGCATCGCCGCCCCCTGGAGTTCAAACCAGCTCAAGCTGGATGCGTTGCTCAAAAAACCCAAAGCTAACGATGTTTTCACCGCCAGCTCTCGCTTTCCTGCCACTCCCACTGAAGATGGGGAGCACTCTGCGCGTTCTGCAACTCCTGCAAACGCAGCCTGTCCATCTGCAAATCAAACTGGCGCTTGAGATGCTCCGCCCAAAGCTGTAGCTGCGCCCGGTCTGCATACAAGTTGGAATGACTGCTCAGATCATAATGCAGCACCGTGCTGACCAGGATCGCCGCCGCGCCGCTGAAAAGAGCGGGCAGGCAATTTTCGGGCAAGTCGCCAGTGAGCTCGCCATCCAATCCGGTGATGGAATAGGCGTGGTTCAGGCTCAAGTTGATCTCCTCGAGTGCCAGCCGCACGGCTTCTTCGCGTGTTTCCTGCGGGGCTGCCAGGGCATGTGGATCCAGAAACTGTGCTCCAAGGCGCTCTGTGATGCTGGTCAGTGTGATCATTCTTTACTCCTTTTCCCAGTTTTTACCCACTTATCATGCAAAGCCTGGTAGTCCTCAGGCGTGAATCTGCGCTTCCAACCCCGGGCATCAACGATGGTCAGGCTGCCATCCGTATGCAAGGCATAAGCTAACGCCCCGGGTCCAACCAGGTCTTCAACCACTTTTTTCAAAATATCCTCTCGCATCATTCCTCCATCTGCCCCGCAGAGATATTCTCCCTGCGGGGCTATTAGTGATCGCTTACTTGCTGGCGCGCAAGCCGTCTTCGAGGGCGGTGCCCAGGATGTAGCTGACCAAAAGCGCCAGGATGCCAGCCAATTGATCCCCATCCAGCGGGAAATCAGGCTTCACAACTTTAATGATCATGAAAACCAAGCCCACCAGGGTTGCCCAAAACTTGCGTGAACCTAAGAGTGTTTTCCATTTATCCATGCGTTTCTCCTCTTGAACCTAAGCAACATTGCACTTGAACAGGGGGCGGAAATCGTTGACCCAAACCGCCAGGTAGTGGCGCACCTTCAGGCGATGCTCGTCGTTGCTAAAGACCGCCGGTGAGAGTTCATCGCCGGCAATAAAGATCTCCGGCGCCAGCCCAAAGCGTTCTCCAACGAAGATTGCCGGCGCGACGCGCGGATCGCAGGCGGCAGCCCAGTCGTTGGCATCCGTCCATTCCGGCACCACCAACGGCACGGCGCTGCCTTTGAGGACATTGTCGTAGACATAATCAGGCTCACGCACCAGCGAACCGGTGCAGATTTCCATGGCAGCCTTTTGCTGCGAACGCCCCACCAGGATATATTTGGGGTTTACAGCCATGCGAGGTCCTGTGCCAAAATAAGAAAGGGCATCCTTGATAAGCATCGGCTGGTTGTAGACGTTGCTGCTCACCACGTCCCAATTGGTGTGGTTGAGCGCCAGGGTACCAAGGTTGGCATGCCCGCCTGAGGTTATTACAGGGGTGGTGTTGAACAACAGGCTGCCATCAGCCAGGTAGGGACCAGTGCCGCTATTGACTGTGAAGATCTCTGCCACCAGTTTTGAGATTTTGCGCATGCCCGCGGACGCAAGTTCGCGCGCGTAGGAACGCAGTTTGCGGGTTTCATCCCGGTCAATCAGCTCGAGCGTCAGGGGGATGTAACCGCCATATTTGACGAAATTGGCTATTTCAGACGAGTCGCCCACCTGCAATTCGGTGTAGGGTCCGCCTTCAGCAATGCTTGGCAGATCACCAACCGTGCCGATGAGCGTCCCGGTGATCTCATGCAGACTGTTGAAATGCTCCTGCACGGTGACATCTTTCCACCAGTCATAGCCGGCTTTGCCGAGTTCTTCCCAGGTGTTTGTGACCAGCTTGTTGAGGCTGTTCTTGACCAGACCACTGAAGTCGCCGGTGGTTGCCAGTTGGGCACGCTCCGGGAAGTATCCGCCATGCAGGTCATAGTCGCCAGTGGTGTTGAGGTAGAGCTCACGAATGCCCGAAAGGCGCGGCACGGACGCTGAAAGCAGTTGTTTTTCACGCGGCGCGCCGAACATATCATCCACGGCTGCCTGCAACCATTCGCTTGGTTCGACCATCCCCTCAATCCTGGCAGGTCCCTGCACGCTTTTTGCACCATCGTACTCCCCAAGCAAGGTGTGGGCTTCACGCAGCGCCGCTTTAAGTTCGGCAGGCGCAAATGTACGGTCCTGGAATTGTTTGCGGATGCGCTGCTGCATCCCCACAGGCAAGCGCGTGCTTGCCAAAGAACTTTCCAGCAGATAAGCGCTCATCTCAGAGCGCATTGCCCGCATCTCTGAAAGCTGCTCCTGCAGTTCAGGGCTTGCTGAAACAGGACGTTCTTCCACTGCTACTTCGGCTGACCCATCAAGGTCGTTGTTAAGATTTGATTGCATGTGTGTTCCTCCAATTTGTAATGGTTCAATGCCAAGTTGATTAAGCGCGCGCAAAAAGATGCCGCCACGCGCCGGGTTGTAGACCAGGTCGACGGAGTAGATCTTGAGGATTTTCTCCACCTTGCCGGCCTTGCCCTTGAACAAAACATCTGCCGAGAAGCCCACCCTCACCGCGGGTTCGTCGCTGGCTTCCAGCACCTGCCTGCCGATTTCCGCCAGCACCTTTGCGGACGGACCAAAGGCGGTCAGTTCAGCCCGCACACCGCGGGCAACTTCATCCCAACGCGTGTCGCGCAGCACCCCCGCGATATCGCGTACCGAGCGGGAGCTCAGGCTGTGATCCACAAAACAATTCACGCCTTCCCACAGCGCCAGCGACTCGCGCAGCACCTCCGCCGGGAATTCCCAACCGTTCGCCACCCCGGCAGTGATCGCCAGGATCTCAAAACGGTCGTTACTGACAGGGTTTACCTCCAGATTCAAATGTTCTCTGAATTCACCCATTCAACTCCTTTCCTTTCTTCCATTCCAGAAAGATTGCTTTGCCCCACGCAAAATCCTCCTCTGTAATTATTCCGATTCACTTTGACTTTCTTCATTCGCTGGCAGCTGCTCGCCCATAAAGCGATAAACCAGGCGCAGCAGTTCCTCCGAGCTGATCAAGCCTTTCTCATGTAGTCCGGAAGCAATTGCCGCAGCCTTCTGCCCGGCATTCGCCAGTTCGGCGTTATCCCGGGCGGAGATATCGCCGCCAGAGACGGTGATTGGGGCGTTTGGATCAACGCTCAGATCAAAATATGCCCGCCTTTCAACGACTACGCGCAGCAAATCCTGCAGGATCCAGCACATCGCCCGCTGGCGTTCCGCGAAGCGGCGATAACTTGGACTGCCTGACGCCTCAGCCGTGGTTTTGGTCGAAGATTCCGGCTCAGCCAGGAAGTGCAGCGGCAGCCCCACGCCAGCCGCGATCATCTTCTTGATCGCCAGGCCATCGCTCGAGGCATCCAGCGCCTCCAATTTTGGCGCGATCACCGACCATTCCTCGTTCTCATCCGTCACCAACACCGAGCCCGGCGCCGGCGGATGAAGCGCCAGCTGTGCCTGCCGGTTTGAGCGCGCGCTTTCATTGGCAAATCTCGCCCTGACAACATACACAAATGCGTTACGGAAGCGGTTCAGTCGCACCCGGTCCTCCAGCCAGGCGCTGTAACGCGAGAGCCACTTCAGGATCGGCGCCAGGTCGCTCTCCCCCCACTGGGAGCCAACCGGGCGGTTGACCGCGTAGTGCAGCATGACCGGGGCAAAACCGCCGCCCTCCCCGGGTCTGTCCCTGCCTGGTTGGTAAGCCGGATAGATCCTCTCATCGCCCGTCAGATCCGCAGTACCCACGTAGAAAAGTTCCTGCTCAACGTCTGTTTCGCTTGATTCAATTCTGGCAATGTCGGCGCTCGGAATGACCCTCAAATAACTCATGCCATAAGCGTCGGTGGAAAGCAGCAGGAACAAGTTGCCGCTCAGCACGAGTTCATCCGAAAGCTCGCCCGTCCGCAGGCTGAGGTGGTTGAGGCGATGGTTCCAAAACCGTTCTAGGAAGTCCTGGGTAGGCGCGTGTTGGCAGCTGAGCACGAACCCACCGCCTGCCACGTAGTTGGTGGTCAGTTCGGTGATGCGCCGCGCCAGTGGGTTGAAGCGCCAGGCATCCATGCAGTCTGCCA
>DAISYV010000086.1:0-8401 GCA_036825115.1 Anaerolineaceae bacterium
ACCAACACCTACGACCTGGTGGAGACGACCGATTTTGGCATCGTCTACACCACCACCGTCGGCTTGGAAATGGCCATGACCGGGCTGCCCGTGGTGGTCACCGGCAAAACCCACTATGCCGAAAAGGGCTTCACGTTCGATCCAGCCAGCTGGCAGGATTACGAAGCGATCCTCTCCAGGCTCGTGGCTAACCCCAGCGCCATGCGCCTGAGCCAAAAACAGGTGGAACAAGCCTGGCTTTACGCTTACTTGTTCTTTTTTGAGTTCTCGCTGCCCTTCCCCTGGCATTTGCTATGGCTGCACGAGGACTTCCAAGCCCGTCCAATGCGCTTTGTGCTCTCACCTGAAGGTCAACAGCGTTACGCTCAGACCTTTGGCTATCTGCTGGGCGAACCGCTAAACTGGGCAGCCCGCGGTCTGGCAAGGCTGCCTTCACTTTCTGAACAAGAGGAGACTCCCAAATGAGTCCGGATTCCGTCAAAAAAGAAATTGGTCAGTTCTATGACAAGATCGGCTGGCAGTTGGAAGGCGACGTTTACCAGAACGCCCGCTACGAGGACCTGCGCCCGGTTTCAGCCGAGTATATTCACCGCTGCCACATGCGCGTCAAGCGCCATCTCGCGCCAACCGGAGACTTCCTTTTGGACGCCGGCTCTGGTCCGGTGCAATATGACGAGTACCTTACCTATTCCCAGGACTATCGCTACCGGGTCTGCATGGACCTTTCAGTGGTCGCCCTGCAGGAAGCCTGCAAGCGCCTTGGCGAGAAGGGCATCTATGTTAATGCCGACATCGCCAACCTGCCCTTCAAGGATGACACCTTCGATGGGATCGTTTCGCTGCACACCATTCACCATGTGCCAATTGAAGAAAAAGTAGGCGTTTACGAGGGTTTGCATCGCACCCTCAAACCCGGCCGCAGTATGGTGACCGTGGACGGATGGGCGGAGGTGCCGCTGGCGAAGGCGATGAACTTCTTTATGCGCATCACCAATCGCTTGCGTCGTTGGACGGGCAAGGAAGCCCCCAAGATGCCCCCGGATGTGCAACCAACCGGGCAAAATGGCGAAGGCGCAAAGCAACCGGCTGGCACCTTCGTGCTCAAAACCAGCGCGAAATGGTTCCACAACGTCATGAAAGATCAACTGCCCTACGAGATTCGCGTTTGGCGCAGTGTATCGGTAAAATTCTTACGTTCAGTGATTCAACCCGAATGGGGTGGGCGTTTCTGGTTGAAAGTGCTGTATCGGCTGGAGGAATGGTTTCCGCATTACTTCGGTGAAAAAGGTCAGTACCCGCTGATTGTGATCAAAAAGTAGAATGCGCGAATGCGTCAAGGAGAAATTATGGATTGGCAGAATAAAGTTGTCCTGGTTACCGGTGGCACCGGATCTTTTGGTAAGAAATTTATCCGCCTGATGTTGGATGAGTATCACCCGTCAAAAATTATCGTTTTCAGTCGGGACGAGTTGAAACAGCACGAAATGCGCACCACCGGCGGCTTCGATCACCCTTCGATCCGCTATTTCATTGGTGATGTGCGTGACCGCGAGCGTCTTTCGCGCGCGTTTTACGGCGTGGACATCGTGGTGCACACCGCCGCGCTAAAGCAGGTGCCTGCCTGCGAGTACAACCCGATGGAAGCCATCAAGACCAATATCCTCGGTTCCAGCAATGTGATTGAAGCCGCGATCGAGAACGGAGTCAGCAAGGTGATGGCGCTTTCCACCGACAAAGCCGTCAACCCGGTCAACCTCTATGGCGCCACCAAGCTGGCCGCCGAAAAGCTGATGGTCCAGAGCAACGCCTATGCAGGCGGTCGCAACACGCGCATCTCCTGCACGCGCTATGGCAACGTGGTTGGCTCGCGTGGTTCGGTCGTTCCCCTCTTCCTCAAGCAGCGCCCCAGCGGTGTTTTGACCATCACTGACGACCGCATGACCCGCTTCTGGATCTCGCTGGAGCAAGGCGCGCGCTTCGTGATCAGCTGCATCGAGCAGATGCAGGGCGGTGAGCTTTTCATCCCGAAGATCCCCAGTATGAAAATGACAGACCTTGCCAAGGCAATGGCTCCCGAAGCGGAAATCCGCATCATCGGTATTCGTCCGGGTGAGAAACTGCACGAATCGCTCATCTCCGAAGACGAAGCCCGCACCACAGTCGAACTGGATGACATGTTTGTAGTCCAGCCGGCCGGCGAACCACTCTGGTTCGGACACGCCTGGGCTCAGAAAGGGCGCGCTCTTCCCGAAGGCTTCACTTACACCAGCGCGAACAACACCGAGTGGCTGGACGTGGATGGGATCAATGCCATCATTAAACCGATCGAAGCAGAATTAGCACCGGAAGTGAAGAAATAATGACCCGCCTTCTCGTCACCGGCGCCAGCGGTATGCTGGGTGCAAACCTCGCCCTCCTTGCTCAAAATCTGGGCTACGAGGTTCTGGGCTGGACGAATTCCCGCCCCCTGGTCAGTGCGCCTTTTGCTACCCGTCCGGTAGACTTCTGCGATCAGCAAGCATTAGCGCAGGCCTTCAAGGCCGCCGAGCCAAACGCGCTGATCAACTGCGCTGCGCAAGCCAACGTGGACGCAGCCGAAAAACAGCCCGAACACGCATTTCGTATCAACGCCGAAGCCGCCGGAGAACTGGCACAGATGGCACGGGCAGCCAATGTGCCCATGATACAGGTTTCAACTGATGCCGTGTTCGATGGCACCCAGGGCGATTACAAAGAAAACGACGCCCCCAACCCACTGAATACCTATGCCAAAAGCAAGCTGGCAGGTGAGCAAGCCGTAGCGGAAGCAAACCCCGAGGCTGCCATCGCCCGCGTGGTCTTCTATGGCTGGTCTCTAACCGGCACGCGCAGCCTGGCGGAATTTTTCTACAACAACCTTTCTGCAAATAAGCCCGTAAACGGCTTCACAGACATGTTTTTCTCACCGCTCTACGTTGGGCACCTGGCAGAAGCGCTTTTGGAAATGCTTGAAAAACGCTTATGCGGTATCTATCACGTGTATGCGCCAGAAAGCCTGAGCAAGTATGATTATGGAGTGCAGCTGGCGCACGAATTCGGATTGGACGCGAGCCTGATCCATCCGATTTCCGCCCTCGACTCCGACCTGCTCGCCCGCCGTTCACTAAACCTGAGCATGAACACCGACAAACTCCAGGCCGCCCTTGGCAAACCCTCGCCAAGCCAGGCTGAAGGCTTGCGCGCCTTGCACGCTGACTTTGATTCTGGTCTGCGTCAAACATTGCTTTCACTTAACCACTAAGGAGAGGACATATGGAACTCAAAATTGGTAACACCCTGATTGGAGACAATCACCCCACCTGGTTCATTGCCGACATTGCCGCCAATCACGACGGCAACCTTGAGAGGGCGAAGCACCTCATCCATCTCGCCCACGAAGCCGGCGCGGATGCCGCCAAGTTCCAGAACTTCCGCGGACCTGAAATCGTCTCGGACTATGGCTTTAGCCACATGAACTCTCAGGTCTCGCACCAGGCAAAATGGAAGAAAACCGTCACCCAGGTCTACGACGAAGCCTCTATGCCTTTTGACTGGACGCCTGTCCTCAAGGAAGAATGCGACAAAGTGGGCATCACCTACTTTTCAGCTCCCTATGACTTCGACGCCATCGACATGCTCGATCCCTTCGTGCCTGCCTACAAAATTGGCTCCGGTGACATCACCTGGATTGAAGCCTGTTTGCGCATGGCGCGCAAGGGCAAACCCGTCCTGCTCGCCACGGGTGCATCCACCATTGGCGACGTGCAGCGGGCGGTTGACGCTCTGCTGCCCGTGAACCCGCAGCTTGTATTGATGCAATGCAACACCAACTACACTGCCGCCGATGGTAATTTTGACAGCATCCACCTCAACGTGCTTAAGACATACCGCCAGATGTGGCCAGACCTGATCCTGGGCCTCAGCGACCATACCCACGGGCATGCCACCGTTCTCGGAGCTGTGGCTCTGGGCGCGCGCGTGGTTGAAAAACACTTCACTGATGACAACCACCGCGAAGGTCCCGACCATGCCTTTGCCATGAATCCGACCAGTTGGGCTGAGATGGTGAACGCTACGCGCCAGTTGGAACGCGCTATGGGTTCCGCTAATAAAACCATCGCGGAAAATGAACACGACACGGTTGTGGTGCAGCGACGCTGCCTGCGTGCCGCGCAGGATATCAAGGCTGGGCAGACGCTAACCCGCGAAATGATCGACGTTTTGCGCCCTGCCACACCCGGCGCCATCATGCCTTACGAAATCGAACTGGTTGTAGGACATATCGCCCGCCAGGATATTCCCGCCGGGCAGGAACTACGCTGGACCCAGCTTGGATAGGAACTGATGCGAATCCTGTACTTCACGCGTGCTGATTCTGTGCACGATCAACGGTTTTTGGCAGCCCTGGCGGAAAGCGGGCACGAAGGTTTTGTGCTGCGCCTTCACCCCGGGGAGTACCCCACACCCAGCGGCATTAAAGTCGTAGAGTGGAACGGTATTGAAGGCCAGTTGACCGAAAACGACATCCCCCACCTCACCCAGGAACTCAACGACGTACTAACCTCGGTTCAGCCGGACCTGGTGCATGCTGGACCGCTACAGGACCTGGCGTTCCTGGTCGCAAGGACTGGTTTTACGCCCCTGCTGAGCATGAGTTGGGGTTTTGACCTGATGCACGACGTACTCGCGAGCCCTGACACTGCCGAAAAAGCATGTTTCGCCCTGGGGCGCTCCGTCCGCTTGATCACAGACGCCCACTGCTCTGCCGCGCAGGCCGAAAAGATGGGCTTCGACCCCGAGAAGATTTGCATTTTCCCCTGGGGCGTCGACCTGGCGCACTTCACGCCGGCGTCAGCCCGCGTCCGTGGCACTGTTTGGCGTGAGCGCCACGGCTGGGGCAACAAGCGCGTACTGCTTTGCCTGCGCAGCTGGGAACCCAACTATGGTGTGGATGTGTTGCTCAGAGCTTTCGTTGAAGCAGCCCAAAAAGATGACAGCCTGCGCCTGATCCTGCTCGGAGATGGCAGCCAGCGTGAATTGTTGCTCACCATCCTGCAAGAAGCAGAAATGAACGACAGGGTTTTCCTCGGTGGGCGTGTGCCCAACCAGGACTTAATCACGTATTATGGAGCAGCAGACATCTATGTTACTCCGAGCCATGTGGATGGCTCTTCGGTTTCCCTGATGGAAGCCATGGCTTGCGGCGTGCCTGTGATTGCATCCAATATCCCCGCCAACGCCGAGTGGGTCACCGAGGGGCAGTCCGGCTGGTTATTCCCTGATGGGGACTATCACGCGTTGGCAAAGTTATTGCTGCAGATACCCTCACTCGATCTTCCTGCTGCTGGTACGAGAGCGCGCAAGATTGCCGAAAAACGTGCCGACTGGCGGCGAAATAAACAATTGCTGTTCCTCTGTTGGGAACAAGCTCTGACCTCTTCAAAAGGAGGGTCTCAATGAAAACCAGAATCTTACTTATTTTTTTGGTACTGACGATCCTAACCATGGCGTGCAGCCTGCCTTCCTTTGGCTCAAAGGACACGCCCGCCCCCCCAACACCAACACCCACCCCCGACACTGGCATGCAACTCTACTACGGCATCGGCATGCAGATCATGCTCCCACCCTCCTACGTGGCGGAAGATATAGACAGTGAACTACCGACAATCATTGCGACGATCAAGGATTTTGTGGGCGGCGATTCCGGACCACTTTCTGACCTGGTAGATAGTATCGAAGGGAATATAGGTTGGTATGGCTACGACAGCGATAACGCGGCGGTCTATCCCACCCGTCTGATCATCCTGCGCAACAAGGCTTTCTCGAAATTACCTGTGAGCATGATCAGCCTTGGGTTGGAGCAAGTGCTTGGCAACGATTCCGCGCTGGTGGACAGCGACTCGATCAAACTTGGTGGTCGAAACATTACGCGGCTGAGTTATTCCAAGGACTCGACCGCCTGGGTTGCGTATATTTTTAAGGAAGCAGATTACCTCTGGATGGCACTTTATCTGACCACTCCTGCCAACATGGCAGCTGAAATGGACGATTTTGAAATCAGCGTGGGCTCGATCCAGATTGACGCTGTTCAACCGGCACCCTAACGGAGCACTGTGAACGATCCAAAAACTGTTGCGATCATCCAGGCTCGAATGAGCTCATCCCGATTACCGGGTAAAGTGCTGCGCCTGGTTGGAAGCCAACCGATGCTGGCACGCGTACTGGCACGCGCCAGCCGCGCCAGCCTGGTGGATGAGGTCATGGTGGCAACCACCACAGACCCCAGCGATGAGCCGATTGCTGAATACTGCAAAAGCGCTGGCACAACCTGCTTTAGGGGCGACCTATACGACGTGCTGGACCGTTACTACCAGGCTGCAAAGTCAGGCGGCGCGACGGTGGTGGTTAGGCTGACCGCGGATTGCCCAATGATCGACCCGGAAGAGATCGATCGTACGATCGCGCAGTTTCACCTGACCTGCGCCGACTTCACCGCAAACCGCCTGCCTCCCCCCTTTAGAAGGACTACCCCTGTCGGTATGGATACAGAAGTGGTTTCGTTTGACGCGCTTGAACGCGCCTGGCAGGAAGCGGTTGAGCCTTTTGAACGCGAACACGTCATGCCATATCTTTATGATATGCCCGGCCGTTTCAAGATCAGCGTCGCCGATTGGGAGAAAGACCTGAGTCACTTACGTTTCACGGTCGATACGCCTGCGGATCTCGAGGTTGCTAACCAGGTTTACACTGAATTCAATGACCGGGATGATTTCACGCTGCAAGACCTGCTGGCCGCCAACGCGCACCATCCTGAGTGGCAGGCGCAGTTGGCTGGCGTAAAGCATAAGGACCTTTTTGAGGTCGATAAACGCGCAAAAAAGCTGGATCAGGGGCAAACAGCAGAAAGAAATGAGCCGTCTCATGACAGTTGATCAGCCCTTGTCCAAACTCCATTGCCCGCTTTGCAGAAAATCAAAAGCCACTGTCATTTCTGAAATGGACTCATTTGGCTTCAAGGTCCGATACTATCTCTGCCAGACCTGCGGATTCGTCTTTCAAAATCCCGGAGAGAGTGCTGCCGCGGATCCTGCCTTTTACGAGGAAACCTACCGCAAGTTGTACCAATCAACCGAAGAACCCACCGCCAAGGACCTGCGCCAACAGCGCCTGCGCGCGGAATACCAGCTCAATCTGATGCAGAATCACGGCGTCTGCCGCTTATCGCGCGCTCTGGACATCGGCGCGTCCTCGGGCACCTTAATGCAAACCATCCACGAGGCTTATGGTGGCGAGATGATCGGCGTGGAACCGGGCAACGCCTATCGTAAGCTGGCAGAAGAGAAGGGTTTTAAACTGTATTCTTCCCTTGAGCAACTGCAAGCCAACGAAACTGCCAGGTTCGACCTGGTCACCATCATGCACGTGCTCGAGCATCTCGAAGATCCCTTGGGCACACTGAAAGACATCAAAACCCATTTGTTGGAAGATTACGGTTTTTTGCTGTTGGAGGTGCCCAACTTTTACGCGCACGAGTCCTACGAACTGGCGCATTTGAGCTGCTTTACCGAACGCACTCTGAGCGAAATGCTCAAGCAGGCTGGCTACAATGTCTTGTACCTGCGCAAACACGGCCATCCGCGTTCGGAAACGCTCGAGCTCTACCTGACCGTGCTTGCCCGTCCGGAGGGTGAACCAGATGAGAGCATGGCGATAATTCCCGAACGTAACGTCGCCCTAAAACGCACCTTGGGCACGCTTAAACGGAATTTGTTGACCAAACTCATGCCGGGCAAAACCTGGCTGCCCCTGGAGGATGAAGCCTGATGCCGCCCGCCTTGACCCTTTTCACGGCTCCCAAGCCCTTCACCAACCCTCATATTGCCACTATTCAACGCAACGCGCTCCGAAGCTGGCAGGCGTTGGGAGAGTCTGTCGAGATTGTCCTGATCGGTTCCGACGAAGGCATCGCGGAAGCTGCCGTGGAGTTTGGCTTTCGGCATCTGCCGGACGTGCCCGTCAACCAGCTTGGCACACCTCTTATCAGCGGCATTTTCAAGCTTGGTCGCCAGGCTAACCAAAGCCCCCTTCTGGCTTACGTCAATGCCGACATTATCCTTTTCCCCAATTTTTTGGAGGTTGCCGGGCAAGTCGCGGAAAAGTTGCCAAAGTTTCTGCTGGTTGGTCAACGCTGGGATTTGGAAGTCACCGAGCTTTTAAACTTCGATGGCGATTGGGCTGAGCCTCTGCGCCGGCACACCTGGCGGGATGGCAAACTGCACGAGCGGGCTGGAAGCGATTATTTCGTCTTCCCACGTGCTTGTTTTCAGGATATTCCGGATTTCACCGTCGGACGCGCGGGTTGGGACAACTGGATGATCTTCAA
>DAISYV010000087.1:0-8345 GCA_036825115.1 Anaerolineaceae bacterium
TCCAGGTAGTGAGTATACGATATTTGACGATTTCCTTGTAGGTCAACGGTCTTCAGATTGGAAAACGCGATTTGAATCCGACTATAATAAACGGGATGCAACCAATGACCCCTTTTGTTCCGAAGAATATCCTGCTCATGCCGAATGCAGCGGTTCCAAAAGCCTCCCTTTTGGCTGATCGCATTTCTGCATGCCTGAAGACACATAATGTAAACCACAACATCTTCTGCTACGATTACGAGAATCCCACGCAACTTCCGCATATTGAAGGACACGACCTGATCATTGTCATTGGTGGGGATGGCACACTTCTGAGAGCCGGTCACTTCTGCGCGCCCCTCGATATCCCTTTGCTGGGCGTTCAAGCCGGGAGGCTGAGTTTCCTGGTCGAGTTGAACGAGATTGACATTGAGAGCAACCTTAAGCGTTTGCTCTCCGCTGACTACCGCCTTGAAAGACGCATGATGCTTCAAGCTGAGTTTCTCGAAAATGGCAACGTGATTCAACGCTGGGATGTGATCAACGAGGCATTGATCTCACGGGGCAGAGACGCCCGCCCAATCGAAGTGCGGGTGGACCTCAACGAAGGCTATATGATGTCGTACATTGCCGATGGTTTGATTGTGGCGACGGCGACTGGTTCGACGGCTTACGCTCTGGCTTCCGGGGGTCCGATACTCCCGCCTGAGCTACGTAATATGCTCGTTGTACCCATCGCGCCGCATCTTTCGCTCGATCGTGCTGTCGTATTGGCGGAAGGCGCGGTTGTCAACCTGCGCGCGATCGGCGATTTTGAGGTGGTGCTAAGCGTTGATGGCACGACACCGATCACTATAGGTCCTGAAAATAGCATTCGCGTTACAGCCAACAAAAAATCCCTGCTGATGGCACGTTTTGGCGAACCCAATTACTTTTACCGCGATCTTGCCGGCATACTGCAGCGAAATCCGATTCTTGAAATTAAAACCAATGACTGAACAGAACCCAAGCGCTGATCAACAAGTATATTCTGAAGAAGAGGTCCAGCTGCGCTGCAACCGCTGCAACAAACCAATCACGCCCGCGACAGCAATCCTGACCGAAACAGGCTACCGCTGCGCGGATTGTGTACGTGCTCAACAACGGGTTTTTGATACGACCAAAAGACTTGACCCGTTTTTGGGCTTTGTTATCGCTGCGGTGATCTCTTATGCTGGCAGTTTGCTGGCGGGCTTATTGGGTTTCTTTAACCTCCTGGTCGCCCCGGGAGTGGGCACCTTGATCACGAACGCAGTTCGCCTGGCGGTGAACCGCCGGCGCAGCAAGGTGCTGAATAGAGCGGTTCTGTTAGGCGCGATAGTTGGCGCGCTGCCTTTACTAATCAGGGAAATTCTGCCGTTGCTGAGCGGTTCAGGACCGCTTCTAACTGGCGGTGTTAATTTGTTGCCGCTTATCTGGAGGGCGGTGTATGCCGCCCTGGTTTCCTCGTCGGCTTACGCTCAAGCCAGAGGATTGCGTCTTTGAGGGAATATGCTGGAAGAACTGCGCATACGTGATTTTGCCATCATCGATGATCTGACACTCCAATTCACCTCCGGACTGGTAGTCTTTACTGGCGAGACTGGTGCCGGTAAATCCATCATTCTTGACGCGTTGGGAGCGATTCTCGGCGCGCGGGCGGACACCACCAGCATTCGAAAAGGCGCCGATAGGGCAATTGTGGAAGGTTTTTTTCGCCTGGAAGGACCAGAAAAAGAGTTCATAAACGAACTGCTGGACCGCGAAGGACTGCTGGAGGAGCCGGATCGGCTTTGGCTCGGACGAGAAATCCGGGCTGAGGGGCGGACAATTGCCAGGGTGAACGGTCGAACGGTCAGTTTGAGTGTGCAATCTGAGATTGGCGAAGCCCTGGTGGACGTGCATGGGCAATCTGATCATCTTTCTTTGTTAAAAGTACGAAATCACCGCGATCTGCTCGACCGTTTCTCGCATGATCAGGAAAACCTTACCATTTACCAGGGTCAGTTCAAGGAATGGTCGGTTTTGGGGAAACAGCTAAGCGAACTGCATGCAATTGAAAAGACGGCCCGCGACCGGGCTGATATGCTGAAGTATCAGATCCAGGAGATCGGCGAAGCCCGCATAAAATTGGACGAAGAAGAGAGCCTGGCTCAAGAACGTACCCGCCTGATGAACGCCGAAACCTTGAGCTCACTGAGCCAGTCCGCGCTGGCGTCGCTGGATGAGGGCACAGAGGGCTGTTCCGCTGCTACAGACATGCTCGGGCAAGCCGCGCGCGACCTGGCAGAACTTGCCCGGATAGACCCGCAAATGCAGGCTCTGGCGCAGCAAGCTGAAGACGCGCTTAGTTCACTGTCTGATCTCACGTACGAGTTACGGGGTTACCTGGAAGGGATTGAGTTCAATCCCAGCCGGCTGGATCAAATCGAAGAGCGCCTTGATCTATTTAATCGACTTAAACGCAAGTATGGTGGTTCGTTGGCTTCAGCTCTGGCACATTTACAGGCTTCCACAGCGGAGTTAGAAAAAGTGGAAGGTGCAGAAGAGCAGATAGGCCAAGTGAAGCAAAAATTAGCCCAGATAAAGGAAAAGCTTAGCGTTTCAGCTTTAAAGCTCTCAGACAGGCGGAAACTGGCAGCCAGTCAGCTTGCCGAGGGCATGGAGCAGCAACTTCACCTGCTTGAAATGGAGAATGCCCGCTTCCGGGTTTCGCAGACTGTGGCTGAAGTGGAGCAGGGGCTGACTGTGGGCGATCGCACACTGGCATTCGACGCCAATGGCGTGGATCAGATTGAGTTCTTGATTGAAACCAACCCGGGGGAAGGATTTAAGCCGCTCGCGAAGACCGCGTCTGGGGGAGAAACCTCGCGCCTGATGCTGGCTCTTAAAACTGTGCTGGCGGAGGTGGACCACATCCCAACGCTGGTATTCGATGAGATCGACAGTGGAATTGGTGGCCGGGTTGGCATGACGGTGGGGGGAATGCTCTGGAATCTTGGCAAGCAGCACCAGGTGCTTTGCGTCACGCATTTGCCGCAATTGGCAGCCTTTGGCGATCAGCACTTCCATGTAAGCAAACGAAGTGATAACGGGCGAACCTCAACCCAGGTGGAACAGTTGCAAGCGGAGGCACGCGTCGAGGAATTGGCAGCCATGCTTGGCGCCAGCACATCTGTTACATTGGAGTCCGCACGGGAAATATTACGTACAGTCGCAAAAATTACTAGTACAATATAGGTAGATTTTTCACCAAGCAGTAATCATTACCAACTTAACTACTTCATCAAAGAGTGCACGAATTGTGCTGAAAGGGATAATATGACCAATCTGGACGAAGTCCTCGCAGTCATTTTAGGTGGAGGTCAGGGTAAAAGGCTTTATCCGCTTACTGCTGAGCGAGCCAAGCCGGCTGTCCCAATTGCCGGGAAGTACCGCTTGATCGACATACCGATAAGCAATTGCATCAATTCAGGTATTTTTAAGATTTCTGTTCTGACTCAATTTCTCTCGGTCTCCTTGCACCGGCACATCACCCGTACCTACAATTTTGATAATTTCCACGGCGGGTGGGTGCAGGTATGGGCGGCAGAGCAAACCATCGAACACACCGATTGGTATCAGGGTACCGCTGATGCGGTTCGTAAGCAGATCCAGGAGATTCGTTCCAGCCGCTCTAAGTATGTGCTGATCCTTGCGGGTGACCACCTCTACCGCATGGACTACTCCAAGATGGTCGAATTTCATATTGCCAATGGCGCGGATATCACCGTGGCCGTGCAACCCGTGCTCAAAGAAGACGCGTTCCGCTTCGGAATCCTAAAGCGCGATGAGGATGGACGCATTACAGATTTCGCTGAAAAACCCAAAGATCCAGAGATTCTTTCAAAATTGGTCAGTCGTGACGATCCTGAATCACCTTACCTTGGCTCAATGGGCATTTACATGTTCAACGTAGACTTGTTGTCAGACGTGTTGCGGCGGGATTATACCGACCATCAATTGGATGATTTTGGTGGCGATATTATTCCTCACCTTATTCGTAAGGGCGGACGGGTCTTCGGGTATAACTTTGAGGGATATTGGCGCGATATTGGAACGATCCGTACTTTTTATGATACCAACCTGGAACTGACAGAAGACCGCCCGGAATTTGATTTCTTCGATCCGGCTCATCCCATATTTACCCACCCCCGCTATTTGCCTGGCTCACGCGTGACGGGGACAACTTGTAAGAACGTCCTCATGGCAGAAGGTTGTACCATTCAAGAAGCCAGCCTCGAGCATGCATTGATTGGACTGCGCAGCATCATTGGTAGCGGCACAGAAATAAAGGATACGATTGTGATGGGTGCGGACTGGTATGGGAACCAAACCAACGGCGCGCCGATTGGGATTGGCTGCAACTGTAAAATTCAGGGTGCAATCATTGATAAAAATGCCAGCATCGGCGATAACGTGGTTATCAAGCCTTTCCCCGCAGATCTTGAAGTGGACCATGCCCTCTATAAAGTTCGGGAAGGGATTGTGGTGATCCCCAAGAACACCACCATTCCCGCCGGGACGATCATTCAACCGTGATTTGGATTATTAATCAAAGGGCTCTGGCACTGCCGGAGCCCTTTGTTGTTAATTACAGCCCCATTAACAGGTAGACAGCGATGCCAAAAGCCACCGATACATTGAGTGAGGTTTTTTCACCGTACATGGGTATGTACAGCGCTTGATCAGCGATCCGCAGGATAGCGGGATCGACCCCTGCAGGTTCGTTTCCTACTACAAGCACTACTTGACTTGGAAAGGGCTGATTTTGTCGAAATTCCTGTAGAGAACGAGCGCCAGGTGCATACTCAAGCGCAAGGATCAGGCAGTTGTTGGCTTTAAGCTCAAGCAATTTCTGGGGTAAATTGGGGTGGTAGTTCCACAACACACTTTTTTCAGCCCCTAACGAAGTTTTTCTGATTGTTGGGTGTTCGCTGGGGGTGGGGGTAATCCCGCCCAGGAGCAGCTCTGTTAAGCCGGCGCCGTCTGCGGTACGGAAAATCGCCCCAACATTCTGCGCCGAGCGGATATTATCAAGCGCGCCGATTAGCCGGAAGCTGGGGGTTGTTGCGGAAGGGGGCTTTTGGGCAAGAATGCCAGGCTCGTGCTTTGCAAGGGATGCGCCGCAGCGAGGACAATATCTGCCGTTGTAGACCTGTGTGTCAAGAGGGAATCGCAGCCCACAGCAGGAATTGCTGCATTCAAAGAAGATGTAACCAGAATCAGAAGTTTCCATGGATCAATTTTACCCCCGGGCAAAATTAAATAGTTAGGCGCCTGGGTGAGGGGGGCACCCAAGCGCCTAACTATTCATAGTATACAAGAAAATCGTGGAATTACAAGTGGTTAATCAAGCTTTTTGCCAAGATTCACGAAATTCATACAAAAGTTAAACTTGCGTTAATAATTGACTGAGGATTCTCGAGCCAGCTCAGCCGCCAATTACCGCCTGGCCAGCCTCCGTACAATATGGCAGGATCTCGTAACCCTGCATGATCAGTTCGTGTAATACCAGATCCAGGGATTCGATCGTATTTTGACGATCCTCCCCGCCATCGTGGAAGAGAATTACCCTGTCTGGCTGCAACTTGTCGATGAATCCAGCAAGAATGTCCTCAGGGTCAGTCCCTGCCCAATCGCGGGTGTCCAGGTTCCACATCGAAATACTGTAGCCCATACCGATTGCATAGGAGTAAACGGTCTCGTTGGCCTTACCATAGGGCGGACGCAGACATTTGGTCACCTGCCCCATAAGTTCGGGATGATCCCTTAGGGCATAACGGATGGACTGCTCGGTATCGCCTACCTCAAGTGAAAAACCCTGATAACCAAGCGTGGTTAAGTCGAGATGGTTGTAGGTGTGATTGGCAAGCGTGTTTCCATCACTGGCGATCTGAACGATTGTGTCCTGAAAAGTGGCTGCGTTGCGCCCGATCATAAAAAAGGTCGCGTTAGCCTGATATTTTCTCAAAACTCCCAGTACCTGGGGCGACCAGACAGGGTCAGGACCATCATCGAAGGTGAGGTAAACTTTCTTCTCCGGATCGGCAGTAGGCAAGGGGGTAGCGTCAGCCTGTTCCTGGGCGCCAGATTCGGTCCAATCTTCAACAAATTCGGTCAGGGTTTGAGTTGGACCAGTTTCAGGACCCGGCTCAGCTTGAACTGGACCCGAAAACAGGAGTGTCAGGGCTAATACTAGTGAAATTCGAAGCCAAAGTTTATTCATCATTGCCTGACTTGAATTATAGTAGAGCGCTTCTTTTTTGCAAGCCGGTGTCCAGCGGTTAAGGTGTTGGGTTCGTGTTGGTTGAATCGATGATGTTTCCGGGGACAGGCTGCCAGTCTTTGCCGTTATTTGCCGTCATGTAAATACGGTTGTCGATCAGCGTCTCGGGTGCGATCGTCGCTGTGAGGAAGCCGACCAGGTCGTCAGTCATTTCCAGCGATACAGGAGTGACCTCGGGGGGCAGACCGGAGGTGGTTTCGGTCCAGGTTAGACCGCCGTTTTGCGTTTGGAACATTTTTCCCTGCCCATAGGCTACCCCGGTTAATTGAGACCCAAAGTCAAGAAACTCAACATTTTCAAGCAATCCCACATATTGCCAGCTCTCGGCAGCGTCGGTGGTGCTGCAAAAGTAGGTGACACTATTTCCGTCAGCCAGGTAAGAACGGATAGGGAGCACGGCAGTGGTCGCGTTGATACGGATGATGTTATCCACACTGGTCTCCTGGTTTTCACCCAGGGGTAAGCCCTGGCACTCACTCGGAAACCAAGAAGTGCCGCCGTCACTAGAACGAAATAGATAAACTGAGCCAGAAATAGGAACAGATCCACCAACTAAGCCAATTTCACGGCTGAGAAAGCCGAAATAACTCTTCATTCCTCCGGTTGGCAGCCCGTGATCGTCCGGGTTAGCCGGGTCGTGCTCAAAGCGTAGCTCCCAGGTTTGGCCGCCATCAGCAGTGTGATAGAGGCTGACATACTGAGAGCCAGCGCCAACGCCTAGATCGGAGAGGATGTAGCCCTCGTCCGCGTTGAGTACTGAGATTTGACCGCATGGAAAATCCAGATGGAGGGTCTGCCAGGTACGTCCGCCGTCAGTAGATGTGAAGAGATTTGCGGATGATTCTGTTTCTGACCGACAGATCCAGCCGATATCACCGTTGGGAAATGAGGTGGTAGTAGCCCAGCCAGATTCACTGGAGGTCAAGCCTGCGGGGGTGACTGTGAGCCAATGCTCACCAAAGTTCCGGGTATTGTAAAAAATACTCTGGTCCACGTTGCCAGCCCAGCCGTGACCGCCTGCAAAAACGTACAACTTATACAAGGGAGAAGGGTAAATTGCTGTAGATGTGGGCGTGTTGCTGCTTGTTGGCTGGACGGGTTCGGCAGTAGGGGTAAGAGCAGGGGAAGTGCGCACACAACCCGTGAGCAGCAGAAATGCAGCAATCAGGGTGAGAATTAATCGTTTCTTGGTCATAAACGCCTCCAGATTGTTTCAGTCAGTCAATTCGATGCACGAACTGTGCCCATTCGATTGCCCATTTGGGTAGGCGGTGTTTCACGTGAAACGTACAAAATATGGCCGAGGTCGTTTTGTTGGGACTTTTAAAACCATTTGCGGGATAGATGATGTTGTTTCACGTGAAACATTCTCGCTGCAAGGGACTGCTGTAAGGCATTGTCCTGCAGCCTGGTTTGATTTAGGATGGTTTTCGGCGGGATATTCGGAGTAAACAACGCCAAATGAGGCGTTCAGGGACGGAGCTGATCGGTATTGACCGCTCAAAAGCCTGGGGTATGGTGTATGCGGTTGTTTGGTGGAGTTGAAAAAACTTGGGGTACTCGCTCTGTTATGATGGTTCTTGGGAGATTAAAAAAAATGTCCTCGTCGGGGGGCGAATAAGTGCCCTTGGGGTACTCGCTCTGTTGTGATGGTTCCTGGGAGCTTAAAAAGAAAATGTCCTCGGCGGGAGGCGAATAAGTGCCCTTGGTGTACTCGCTCTGTTGTGATGGTTCTTGAGTACTTAAAAGAAAATGTCCTCGGTGGGGGGCGAATAAGTGCCCTTGGGGTACTCGCTCTATTATGATGGTTCCTGGGAGCTTAAAAAGAAAATGTCCTCGGCGCGAGTCGAACGCGCAACCGTCTGCTCCGCAAGCAGGTGCTCTATCCATTAAGCTACGAGGACGTTACTACAAGACTTGCGATTCTAACCCCATTTTGTGTTTGGGTCAAGCCCAAATTTAATCCGATTGTGAGGAGGTCAGCACATGGTATACACTTTTTAGATAAGTCATACGAGTT
>DAISYV010000088.1:0-1657 GCA_036825115.1 Anaerolineaceae bacterium
GGAGGACTTTAAGGGCGACGATGCGGTCGAGGGTGGTGTCGTTGGCACGGTAGACGGTGCCAAAGCCGCCATGGCCGATTTCTTCAAATATGTGATATTTCCCTAGATCCATGATCAGTTTTTTGCTGCTTTCGGCAGACAAACCCTCCCTCATAATGTCAATATTTGGCAATTATAACCGGATAGTGATAAACAACCTATAAAAGTCGCTAGAAAGTGCGCAAGGAATATCAGCGCGATAGTCAACGTTGTAATAAGTTAATAGTCTTCTCAGCTAAATCCTTGGCATAGAAACTCACAACATAAACAGTTATTTTTCACTTCAAAAAGAGTTAGGAAAATGGAGAAGTTTTTAGGCGCGATCGTTGTGGATTTTTGCTTACGTGCGAGAAAAAAAGAGTGGAGACGGTTATAATCGAAGGTATGAGATACCAACTTTCAATCGAGTGGAGCATCGATGTGTCGGAGGACTACCAGCGGCGCAAGGAGGATGACCACGTTATTTTCTGGCGCAAAGGCGCCACGATCCTGACCACCATTTTTGCCTACAGTGGCGAGAAGAACCGCCAGATCCTGCTGGCAAACCTCAAGGCGCGCGCTGAAGCGGAAAAGCTGGAAGTGATCATGGACCTGGATGGGGACATTGAGCGCTTTGGTTACTTCAAAACCGAGGATATCCAACCGGGCCACACTCGCCTGGCACTGCACGCCTTCACTACCGCGCCATATGGCTGCCTGCAAACTTCGTTTTACCTGGATGACTCGGATGAGCTCAAGGAACACTTGCAAATCTGGCAAAGTGTAGCCTATCAACCGGAAGGGGAACTATGAGCGAGATCCAACCTGCCACTGGTTTTGTGGGCTATTTTGACATCCTGGGATACACCCAGATCATGCTCAATAACAACATCCACAAGACCGCCCAATTTGTCTCCGATACGTTGATGAATATCCCGCGGGATATGATCGACTCGCTGCGTTCGCCTTACCAGGCAATCCGACCGCTGGAAGTGGCGCCGGAGTCTACCGAAAGGGATGACTGGAGCCAGATTTTGGACCGGGTGAGTTGGATTATCTTTTCCGATTCGATCCTGATCAGCCTGCCCTTTGACCCTGCCTTGCCGGAACGCGATTTGGTGCAGAACTACCTGGCGTTCTCGATCGTGTGCGCGTCGTTAATGAACCGCTGCTTTTCCGCGGGCTTTCCGCTGCGGGGAGCCATCTCGGTAGGCGAGTTCTTTATCGAGGACCGTTGTTTTGCCGGCAGACCGATCATCAATGCCTACTATGCCACTCAGCAGCTCGAGTTTGCTGGGTGCGTGTTGGACGAATCAGCAAATAGCCTTATAAGCGAATGGCGTAAGCACCTGGTGAAGAAAAGCGAACGCAATCTGCTTGAGAAACTTGATCAAACCACCATCCTCTACATGGTGCCTTTAAAGGAAAACACGGATGAACGCCATCGCACGATCAACTGGGTTGTGCTGGACACGCCCGGGTTATCAGCGATCGCCGGCGATATTCGGGACGTAACCACGCGCGCGTTTTTGATGCACAACAAAATTGCCGTACCAGCCGTGCAAGGGAAGATCAACAACACCGAGATGTTTATCCGCCATGTGTTGACAAACCTGCGCAGGGATGAAGCGTAAGAGTA
>DAISYV010000088.1:1757-4297 GCA_036825115.1 Anaerolineaceae bacterium
CAACCAGGTTTCGGCGCATTGAATCACACCAATCGGCGGCAAATTAAAATAATGATGCATACCGAGGTTCGTTATGTCAGGTTGAAATTCGCAACCTGACCTACGCGAAGGCTTGCTTGGAGTAAGAGGAAAGAAATCTGGGTAGGTCAGACTTTTCGAGTTCTTTTCTAACACGGAAATGTTTGTGTAGGTCAGGTTCCGCAATTGAACCTGACGTGACGAATGGTTGCAAAGGACTACTTAAAAACAACCACGTTTTGGCGCATTAAATTACACCAATCGACGGCAAATAAAAGCAATGATGCATGCCAAGGTTCGTTATGTCAGGTTGAACTTCGCAACCTGACCTACGCGAATGGACGCCTCATCCGGAATGGTGCACCCTATCCGCTTCGCTACCAGGGCGGGGGCCATTCCCTGCATCAAAATACCAAATATACGAAAAACCGCCCTGGTTATCCAGGGCGGTTTTTGATTGTAAGGCCAGACGCTGATTACTCGATCGTGATGGCAGTTTCAGGGCATTCTTCTGCAGCTTCGCGGGTGGCATCCTGGAATTCTTCGGGGATGGGATCCAGCAAAACTTCCGCATAGGGCTCATTCTGGAGGCTGAAAACCTCGGGGACGATACCTTCGCAAATACCACAGCCAATGCACAGGCCCTGATCAACAGTTGCTTTCATTTCAATTTTCCTTTCAAGATCGTTATTGTTTATTGATTCCTCAGCGTCATCCGCGCTATCCGCGCCAGGTGCCGTTGGTGTATCTGATTCTTCGCCATTCTCAATACTGATGGCGCTTTCGGGGCAATCCTCTGCCGCCATGCGGGCGTCTGCTTCGAATTCCGGCAAGACCGGGTCCATGATCACCTCTGCCACGGTGCTTGTGGCAAGGCTGAAAACGTCGGGGGCATCGCCCTCGCAGATCCCACAACCGATACAAAGATCGGGGTCAACATGTACTCTCATCAAACTACTCCTTATTCGAGCTTACAAACTGGCAAGCCAGCCAAAAATTTACCGCAGTAAGTATAACACTCTCTGCATATTTGACCCATAGGAATTCGATTAACAATTCTCCTATTTCGACTATTGTTATGGCTTTTCCCCAATAAAGGTTTTCACGCCAGTTTCAATCAGTTCGATCAGTGAGCCCAAAAGCACGCCGCCGAAAATGATCAGGAGCAAGAGAGGCATGGCGCTGAGGTTCTCAGGGAACCGCTGAAGGGGAGCCCAGTTGGCAGGGGTGAAGAAGGAGGGGATGAAACTGCCCATCACCGCGGTAAAGTCAGGATTAAAAACGTTTGGCGAAGTGAACCAGGTGAAGAGCAGTGCCACCTGCATTACTGTTTCGATCACGGTGGTCAGGAAAACTGGCAGTGAGTGACGGCGGGTGAAAAAACGCACGGATTGGTTCAAAACTGCAGCTCCAGCCGCGGCGATGAAGAGCCAGCGCATGCGGATCAGTACTTCTGGATTAAAAATCGGAATCCAATCTGTACCCTGCACTGAGAATGGAATGTTGACCTGCGGCACGACAACAAACAGGATCAGAAACAGGATCGTGAAGATAAAACTGGCGATAATCTCGCCCAGCTTAATCTGTCGACGCTTTTCAGGTACCTCCGGCAAATCTTCCATATCTTCCATTTCCACGTCAAGCTTGACATCTTTCTGGTAAAGGATGGCGAAAATGACGGTAACCCAGGCAAAAGCGCCCAGCAATGCCTGCCAGATATTGCTCAACACGTTGCCAAAGAGCTCGAAGACGCTGCCCTCAAAACCAGTGATCACCTGCAGAAGGGATGCGATTGCCATCCCCAGGCTGACGGCTAATAAGACGATTTTCAGGACCCGGAGGTAAACTGAAAAGTGGGGCTGCCCGATCAGCGCGTCTTTGGCGTGTGGATCATATTTCGCAGCCAATTCTGCGGGTCGACCCAACTCCATCAGCACGGTTTTGGTATCCGCGTCGGTTGGTTGGGCGCCCTGGCTGCGCTCAGCTAATGTTTCCTCGATCAGGCTTTGCAGTTCCTGACCGACGTCCTGCCGTTTGTTTTCGGGCAGGTGTTTGGTGACAGCGTAGATGTAACGCTTGATTAATTCCTTTGATTCCATGTCATGCCTCCAGAATTGATTCGATATTTTTGACAGACTCGCGCCAGTAGCTGGTGATTTGGGCCAGGAGTTGGCGTCCTAACTCGGTGATTTGATAATATTTTCGAGGCTTATCGGTGCTGGTGTCCCAGTCGCTGCGCAGAAGACCCTGGTCTTCAAGGCGGCGCAGGAGGGGATAGACCGTGTTCCCTTCGAGGGGGATGCCGCTGTCGGCAAGCTCTTTGACCAGCTGATAGCCGTAAGTTGGCTGTTGGCACTGGCTGAGCACGACCAGGTTGGTCACTCCCCGCCGGAGTTCGACCACGAAATTTGCATAGATGTCATTTAGTTCGTTCATTCTTCTCCTTGCAATATTGTTGAAACCATTATAGTGTATATCGCACAGTAAGTCAAGACCAATTTGGAAATTGGTCAATTAGAATG
>DAISYV010000088.1:4397-8303 GCA_036825115.1 Anaerolineaceae bacterium
TGGCGTCACAGAACCTATACCAACAACTGCCTCGGGATAGCCTACCCACCAACACAAACCCGTCACGTCCCATCTTCGTCTCCAAATGATTCGCTATAGCAAACCCACCGATTGGCTTTCTGTGGTGGGTTGGCTTTTAATCGCTTGTCTGAGCCAACATCCTCTTACGCCAACCCACCCTACCAAGATATCGCGTAGGTCAGGTTCTGCTTGTGAACCTGACATCACGAGTGCTGGCAAATATTGTCCTCAATAAAAAAGGCTTCCGACGTCAGGTTGAACCCCAGCCCTACGAAGGAGGTCTTCTACCTGGTGATAATTTCGATTGACGCAGACCAATGGAAGAGGGTATATTTAGCCAACTACAATTTGAGGTTTGTTATGATCTATCATTTGACCACCCTGCCTGAATGGCAAAAAGCGCAAGAAGAAGGCGTCTATATCCCCGGCGGTTTCGAGACAGACGGTTTTATTCACTGTTCGGATCACTACCAAATCAAATCGACAGCCAACCGGTATTATCGTGAGACTCCGCAACTGATCGTGCTGGAAATCGATCCCAACCTGACCGACGCGGAGCTGGTTTACGAAAACCTTGAGGGCGGCGAGATGCCATACCCGCATCTTTATGGTGTTTTATTGGTCGGAGCAGTCAGGACCGTTCACCAACTCGGGCATCATGAAAATGGGGATATCAGCCTGCCTGATGCCCTGATCCACCCCGAGCCGACGCTCTTCACTGAGCTGCTCTATGGGCAGCCCGGACGGGTTTTCCGCTCGCCGACCCCTGGCAGTTCGTACTTTGACCCGGAGGACCAGGTGTTGGGGCTTTACAATGAAGCAAACATCGACGCGGTGGTCGTGCTGAACCCGGTCGAAGAGCACCTGCGCTACAGTGAGAGGGATCTCCTTTCGCTCTACAAGCAAGCCGGCATCCAGGTGATCTATGATCCCGTGCCAGACTTCTCCGCTCCTTCTCACGGCACATGGGATGATTCGCTGGATAGGGTTGCCGCGCTGGTTCGAGAGGGGAAAAATGTTGCCATCCACTGCCATGCCGGCGTGGGTCGCACTGGGATCTTCACAGCCTGCCTGGCGCAGGATCTGCTTGGGCTTTCGCCTGAGGCATCGATTGAGTGGGTGCGGCGGTTCATCCCCTTCGCGGTTGAAACCCAGTTTCAGCAGCAGTATGTTTTTGGACACCGCCAATAAAAGCTGTAAAGCAGACCACCCTGGTAAGTGCCAGGGTGGTTTTTTGTGCCAGTATTTATTCGATCGATAAGGTTAAGGTTATCTCGGTTGGTGTTGCCGCGCCTGAGATCACGTTGATGATGTAATCGCCGGCTTTAGGCAGCTCTCCCTCAAAGCTGGTCGAATCACCCATCCCTGAAAGCAGCACGGTCCCATCCACATGCCAGATGGAGATTTTGAAGTTCTGGGTTGGCGATATGCTTACTTCGAGCGTCTGCCCCTTGTTGCCCCAGGCAACAAAGTTGTGAACCTTCCCGGTGAGTATGGTTGCTTTGGCAGTCATGCTGGAGGTGCCAGGCTCGAACGACAAGCGCTGCGGGATGGCAAGGTAAAGCGAGTAATCCGTGTTGTAATTTCCAGCCTTTAGGTCGATATACCAGTCGCCTTTTTCTGAAGTGTAATCGCGATACCAGGTCCAATTTTGGTCAAAATCGACCAGTTTTTTGCCGCTGGGGCTTGTGACGGCAATGTACGCGCCACTGCTGCTGATATCCATGAGCTGATTTTTATCTGCCCAGAAAACAAAGCGTCTGATGGCTTGGGCAGCCAATTGACCTTCAGCGGTGTAGTTCGTGGTGCCAGGGACAAAATTGAGCCTGATGGCTTCACTTGGAGCAATAGTTGGCACGGCGGTTGCTGTAGGTTGAACAGGGGTGACGGCTACGGTTGGCACGTTGGTAGGCGTGGGTGGGATTGAGGTTGCAGTGGGTGGAACGGTCGTTGTGGTTGCTTCAGCAACAGTTTCAGTGTTGGTGGGCTGGAGGACAATCGCCGTGGAAGTCTGCTGCGCTTGAGCTTCAACCGCAGCTTTGGTCAGGGTAGCCTGGGCAAAGAGGGCTACCTGGGTTGCAGAGTCGGAAGGCGAGGTGGTCGGCTGCGGATAGCTGCAAGCCGCCAGCATGCCTAACAATACAATAGCAAGAACTATTTTTTTCATGTCTCCTCGATTTCTATGCCATCACGCAAAAGATGGTCATATTTCATGACACTATAAAGTTAATACGCTGATACGTGCCAGAAAGTTCCCGTTTCCGGTGTTATTGCGGGATTTGGAGATAGGCGGTGTAGTCTATCCAGAAAATCACCGCGGCAGTCGCGACCGCGAAGGCGCCATAAAGCAGCACGAAGAGCCAGGCACGTGGTCTTTGCGCGCTGGCGATTTGCCAGAAAAGTTGTTTGAAGGGTTTGATTTGGTTGAAGAGCAGGAAGGTGATAAAGCCAAGTAAGGCGCCAAAGCTGTTCAGGATCAGATCATCCACGTCGAAGACGCGAATGACAAAACTGAGCTGAACGATTTCGATGGTCAGCGAGATAGCCAGGCCGATAGTCAGCGCCAGCCAGCCTTTTTGGCGGTGGGGGGTGAGCACTGAGACCATAAAACCGATTGGAACAAAAATCAGGATGTTGCCCAGAATGTTGATGGCGACGACCCACCAGGTGAAGGTGTGGTCGACGGCAATTGCCCGCTCGAGCATGAGCACCAATCCCCGCAGGGGCACCAGGTTGGGAGGTTCGGGAGTCCGGTCAAGAATCAGGATGAAGGGCTCCAGCGTGCGTTGGATCAGGAACCAAAGGAAAAGAAACAGCACGGTCAGAGAAAGTTCGCGCAGCAAGCTGCCGCGCCTGTGGATCGCGAAGCGCACCAAGCGTGCGATAACCCAGCCAAAGCCAGTCGCCAATAACAAAAGTTGAATGTCGTAGGTTAAGAAAATCATGGTGATCTCCGTGGTGGCATTTTATCTCATTATGTAGATGTTGTTTTTTGAAAGGTTAGGCGGGTGATGTTATAACAACCTTAACAATACGATTCAGATTCATGTGTTATCATTTTGTTGTTCGACAAATGTGGTTTTTCCGGGAGTTGAAAAAATGACCAAAACCTTGTTGATAATGCGGCACGCAAAATCCAGTTGGAAAAATGAAAAATTGAAGGATATCGACCGCCCCCTGAAGCATCGTGGGGAAGAAGCTGCCAATCTGATCGGCAAAGTGCTCGTCAAGACAGAATTGGTTCCCCAGGTCGTCCTCTCCTCTCCCGCGCAAAGGGCGAAGCAGACAGCCGAATTGGTTGTTGAGGAATCCAAGTTTAAAGGCGAGTTGAAATTTGTCGATTCTTTCTACATGGGCGAGCCTGAGAATTACATCAAGGCGCTAAAGGAACTGCCGGATGAGATCGAACGTGTGATGGTGGTTGGTCATAACCCCGGGTTGGAAGCGCTCCTGCAATTGCTGGACGGCAAGGTGGATTCCCTGCCAACTGGTTCTTTGGCCTATCTTGTTTTGGACCTCAAACACTGGGCAGATCTTACCAAGGCTACCGTCGCCGAATTGATCAGTTTTTGGGATCCTGACGAAATCAATCTTGAAGAAATGGAGGTAAAAATGGGCAAGGACAAGGATAAGAAAGACAAGAAGGATAAGAAGGATAAGAAAGACAAGAAAAAGGATAAGAAGTAATTTTCTTATTGTCGTAAGAAATCTTTCTAAACAGCTTTACATTGCAGCGTAGGCTCTACGTTATTTTTGAATTGTGCTTTTTTGAGTGGTGATAACATTGAGAGCGATGCGCCTGCGCAGGGAGGTCTCCTTTGTGGGGATTTTCCTTATTGGTGTCTACTCATCAAGAGGGTCATCTATCCGCTTTACGTAACAACT
>DAISYV010000089.1:0-8216 GCA_036825115.1 Anaerolineaceae bacterium
TGCTTCAAAGTAGGGATGGGCCTTGTGCCCATCCGCAATAATAACCGGAGACCTGGCTGTCAAATCCCGTGCGCGGTCCCACGGGGAGGCTGCGCACTGAAGGCACCGGCGCGATCGGGTTACTTTCGAGCCCGCGACCCCCACTGTAGGGATGGGCCTCTGGTCCATCCGTGATTGTAACCGGAGACCTGGCGGTCAAATCCTGCGCGATCCTGAGAACAGCACAAATATTTCGACGTAGGGGCGAAGCATTCTATATGGTTGGTCTGGATTTGTAATTTCTTATAAATCGAAATGCTTCGCCCTGCCAATGATCTCACCGACGGTCATAGGAAAAAGATCTGTTGGAGGAACACGGCTTTGGCTTGCCAAACCCCTGCAACGAATGCTGCCAAAGGCCATGCTTCAACAATGTGCCGACTTAACATCCTTGGACTCTCACCACCCCCGTGGCGGATGATATAATGATTCAACTACATTTAACTGAGGTAATAATGGCTGAATTCATCACCATCGCACAAATCGACGCGGCGACAGACGCCGTCAGGGCGCGCATTCACACGCAGCCCCAAATCGCCCTCATCCTTGGCTCCGGCTTGGGTGAGCTGGCTGACTCTGTCGAAAACCCTACCATCATTCCCACCCGCGAGATCCCCCACTGGCCGGTTTCCACCGTCCCGGGGCACAAAGGTCGCCTGATCATCGGGCAGCTCGAGGGCAAAGAGGTGCTCGTGCTGCAGGGCCGCACGCACTATTATGAGGGTCACGCCATCTCGCAGATCGGACTCCCCATCCGCGTAATGCAGCGCCTGGGCATCAAAACCCTGATCCTCACCAACGCTTCCGGCGGGCTTAAGGACGATTTCCACCCCGGCGACCTGATGTTGATCAAGGATCACCTTGCGCTTCTGCCGATGGCTGGCGAGAACCCCCTGAGAGGCCCCAACCTGGACGAATTCGGTCCGCGTTTCCCCGATATGAGCGCCATCTATAACCCCGAACTGATCCAGCTCGCCGAAGAAACCGGCGATGAGCTTGGATTAAAGCTCAAAAAGGGCGTGTATGTCTGCCTTTCCGGACCTTCTTTTGAGACCCCCGCTGACTGTCGCTTCCTGAAGATGGTCGGCGTCGACGCGGTTGGCATGTCCACCGTACCTGAAGCGATTGTCGCCAAGCACGGCGGAATGGATATCCTGGGCGTTGCCACCATCACCAACAAGATCGATCCGGACGGCACCAACAAAGCCACCCACGAAGAGGTGCTTGAGGTCGGCGACAAGATCGCCCCGAACCTGATGAGCCTGCTCAGGGGTGTTTTGCGACGCCTCTAAACATTATTAGCTGACAATATGGAATACGTGATCAAATTCCTGGCGGATTTTGAGGTCCCGATCTATCTGATACTCGGGATCGTGGCCGTGGTGTACCTGCGGCGTATTGTGATCTCGCTCGAGGAGAAGCGTACCGCCATCTTTGGGCTGGAACGCGAAGCTGCCCAACGCAAGGTGACTGCCGCTGCCTCGATCCTGATCCTGGTTGGGCTACTGACCGTGATGGAATTTGTTGTCGCGACGTTTTTAGCAGGGGAGCTCTCGCAAGGGGCGACCTATGCCACCCCCACGATCGAGGTGCTCACCACCCCCACCACCACTCTGCCCGGACCAGTCCCCACCGACGCCACGCCCACGCCCACGCTCTATCCCCAGGCGCAAATTGAGGGGATTGATTCCCAGTGCGTCAATGACGTCCTCGAGATCGAAAGCCCATTGCATGACGGCGAAGTGAGCGGTGTGGTTGAGATCACTGGCTCGGTCAACACGCCTTCTCTGGGCTCCTATCGCTACGACTTTTCGACGATGGGCGAGCCGAAGTGGCAGACGATTGCAGCCGGCAGTGGTGTGCGCATAGATGAGAGCCTCGGCAGCTGGTTCACCAGTGACCTGGCGCCTGGACCTTACATGCTGCGCCTGGTAGCGCTGGATAATGACGGCAGCGAAACATCAACGTGTGTTATTGTTGTCAATGTAACGGCAGATGAATAAGAGGAAACGATGGCAAAACTGAAAATCCTGATGGCAACCCGTACCCATATGGAAAAAATGATGGCAATGGACCATCGTGTCAACACGGTTTATTCTTACCGCTTACAAACCAGCCCGGATCCCTTGGGCTGGGGATTGACGTTTCAGCGGGTGAAACTGCCGCGTGAAGTCACCATCAAATACCATCGCGACGAGAATGCGCTTCTGCGTTCCTGGGCGGATGCCGACCTGATCTATGCCGGTATGCTGGACGATCTTTTGGTTTCTTATGTCACGCTCGAAGCCAAGACGCTGCCCAAGACTGCGCGCGTCTGCGACCTGGTGGTCACGCCGGAAGTGCGCCTGAATGGCGTTGCGACCACGATGCTTGCCGCCTGCGAAGATTGGGCTGCCAAGAAGCACCTGGACCGCGTGCTGATCGAGATCCCGATGCGCAACTTCCCGGGGATCAGCCTGGCGCGAAAATGTGGCTATGAACAATGTGGTTTTTTGGACCAGTACTTCCCCAATTCCGATCCGGCTTTGTTCTTTGAGAAGAGGCTTGGGAGTTAACGGCTTGTGATCCTTCCTTTCGCGCTTGACTTGACCGGCATTTTCGAAACGGTCTACCAGATCCTGGCTGCCGGCGTGGCAATTACGGCGGTGGCTTTAGTGATGTATGCCACCAGTTTCAATATTCGCGACCGGCTGGTGCAGACCTACATCTTGCTTTTGGTGTGTGTCACGCTGATCTACGCCGGCGAAGCGATGGCGAGCGTTTCGAATACACCAAATTATGTTGAGTTTCTGCTGCAAATGAAGTGGGTTGGGCTGGTAATGCTGCCGGCTGTTTATCTGCATTTTTCCGATGCCCTGCTCACCCTGACGGGTCGCCCCAGCCGCGGCAGACGCCGGACCGTGGTGTTGGTGATTTACATTCTCTCGCTGGTGATGGCAATCCTGGTCTTCTTTGGTATCACCGTCGGCGGGCTTGCCCCTGAACGCGCGCCCGGACCTTACTTGGAACGCAACCTGGTCACATTCTTTTTTGGCGTCATTTACATCCTCGTAATGTCGATGGTCAGTTACAACCTGATCAGGGTTGTGCTGCGCAGTGCCACGCGTACCAGCCAGCGCCGATTGTTTTATCTTTCGGCGGGCGCGGCTGCTCCAGCCCTCACAAGCATTCTGTTCCTTTTCCACGGCAACCTGACCCTGGCGACCCATCCCGACTTTTTCTGGTTGGTTTCGATCGTTGGTTCGTTCGTTACTGGCTTTTTCCTGATCGTGATGGCTTACGTCGTCTCGTTCTTCGGGCTCAACTGGACAGACCGCGCCATCAAGAGCCGGCTTTTACGTTGGATGCTACGGGGTCCGTTTGTGGCTGCAATTGTGCTGGCAATGACCACCATCGTACGGCGCTTTGGCGAATCCCAGGGCGTTCCCAACTTCTTCCTGGTTCCAGTGGTCATGGTGGCAGTCATTCTCTTGCTTGAGTATGCTATCACCCTCGCTTCGCCTTACCTCGAAAAAGTCTTTTTCTGGGGAGAAGACCGGGCTGACCTGGAAGTGATCCAGTCCCTGCAAGACCGCATGCTGACGAACAAAGATCTGGATCAATTCCTGGAGATGGTCAGCGCTTCGATTTGCGACCGCCTGCAGGTGAAAGCTGGTTTTATCGCGGTTTTGGAAGGCGCTAAGATCGACCGGGTTATCCAGACTGGCGATAAGAAAACTTTGATATCCCTCAACCTGGATGACAGTATGCTGCAAGATATAGACAATCCGAACAGCGACGAGGCTGACTTCCAGTCCTTGGGGGAGCTGAATGTGGTCCGGTTGGAGCATGCTAACGGCAATGGCAACAAGACTTTGCTCGGGGTCTGCGGATTTCTCAAATATGATCCTGGCAAGGTGGAAGAAGAAGACCTGAAAGCAGTGGAATTGTTGATTGAACGCGCCACGATTGCGTTGAAGGACCGGGCTTACCAACAGCAGGTGCTGCGATCCATCACAAGTCTCCAGCTGGAAGTCGATTACATCCAGGACTTGCGTGCCAGCGCCAGCTACAACCAGCAGCGCATCTACAATGCCGAGAGCAGCAGCGTGCCGGATGAGATGACCGATTGGGTCAAGGATGCCCTCACGCACTACTGGGGCGGTCCAAAACTGACCAATAATCCCCTGATGAACTTCAAAGTGGTTGAGAGTGCCAGTGAGGCAAACGAAGGCAACCGCGTTAACGCGCTGCGCAGCATCATCAAGGATGCCATCGAGAAAATCCGACCTGAGGGCGAACGCAAGTTCACCAGCGACTGGCTGCTATACAACATTCTCGAACTAAAATTCTTGCAGGGAAAGAAAGTACGCGAAGTTGCACGAAAACTTTCGGTTTCCGAAGCCGACCTCTATCGCAAGCAGAAAGTCGCGCTTGAGAGCGTTGCCCATGTGATTGCGGACATGGAACTGGACGGTAAAAGCGATCCCTCTGGGCATTCTATCGAAGGTAATTCTTCCGAAAACACCTCTTCCGAAATCACACCTGACGCCTAACTGGCACGATTGGTGCAATGTTTTATGCTGAATATCACTTCAGCCTCTTATGCTGCATGAACGGAGAAAACCTGTGAGCCAAACTGCCAACAAGAGCCGCTCAAGCGACTCAGCCAAAGTGAAACAAGCAGCAGAAGCTGCAGCCCAAAAGGCTGAAGCCCAGGCACAAGCCAACAAGGAACGGCTGATCAGAGTGGGGTGGGACTTCGCTGGTCTGGTTCTTCTGGTGCTGGGGATGCTCTTGATCCTGGCCGTGCTCGGGATCACACATGGGAAATTTGTGGATGGCGGAGCGGCAATGCTGCGCCGTTGGTTCGGCTACGGACGGTTCATTGTTGCCGCGGCTGTTTTTGCCGCGGGCTGGCTGCTCTTGCTATGGCGTAAAAATCAAGCCAGGCAAGTGAACATCCTGCGCGTTATTGTTGTTGAAATTGCCTTTTTCTTGTTGTTAGGCGCACTCTCGGCATTCTTCAAAGATTCCGTCAGCAGTGTAAATGCCGGCACAAGTGCCAGCGGGATTAGCGGCTATGGGATTGCATTTCCCCTCATCAGCCTGATCACGCGTTTTCCTGCTGGAATAGTATTGCTGATTCTTGGGCTGATAGCTCTGCTATTTGGCCTCGACCTGGTTGGAAGGTTGGATCGATGGGTCAGGACAAAACTTGGTGAGCCCGCTCAAACCATTCAGCAGTTTCCCGGGATCCAGGAAACAAAACCTGCAGAATCGGTTGTGAAAGTCCAGCCCAAACCCATAGAGCAAAAACCGGTTAGAAAACCGCAAGGGCAGGCACAACTCCCGCTGCAATACCGGAAAAACTATGCGGAGATGGAAGAGGATGAGGTTCTGAAGCCCATCAAGTACCACCGTCCGGAGGGCTTGCCGCCCCTGGCTTTGCTCGAAAACGAGAAAACGGTCGCCACCAACCAGGCTACCATCAACATGAACGCCGGCTTGCTGGAGAAAACGCTAACCGAGTTTGGTGTTCCTGCCAAAGTGGTCGGCTACCGCGTGGGCCCAACTGTGACCCAATACGCGGTCGAACCTGGCTACATTGAAAGATTTGGTCAGGACGACAAACAAAAAGTCCGCATTTCCAAAATTTCTGGTCTTTCCAAAGACCTGGCGCTGGCATTGAAGGCGGAACGCCTGCGTATTGTGGCTCCCGTGCCAGGCAAATCCTACGTGGGGGTGGAAGTGCCCAACACCGAGCATATGCTTGTGCGCCTGCGCCCTCTGCTCGAGTCGGAAGAGTTTGCCCGCATCAACTCACCGCTCGCGATCCCCCTTGGGAGGGGAGTTTCAGGCGAACCAGTTGTTTCCGATCTCTCCACCATGCCCCACCTGCTCATCGCCGGCACAACCAACTCAGGTAAGTCCATCTGCATCGCGGCAATTACGATGTCGCTGGTGCTCAACAACCATCCGGACGATTTGAAGTTGGTGATGATCGACCCGAAACGGGTGGAGCTGAAGCGCTTCAGCGGATTGCCGCACCTTTATGGGGTCGTTGAGACAGAAGTCGAACGAATCATGGGGGTTTTGCGATGGGCTACAACCGAGATGGAAAACCGCTATCGCCTGCTGGAGACCATCCGGGCAAGAAATCTTGATTCCTTCAATGCCAAAATGGTTAAGGCAGGTAAACCGAAATTGCCGCGCATCGTGATCCTGATCGATGAGTTGGCTGATTTGATGCTCAATTCAGCCGAACAAACCCAGGACCAAATTGTACGCCTGGCTCAGAAAGCCCGCGCGATCGGTATCCACCTGGTGGTTGCCACGCAACGCCCAAGTGTGGATGTGGTCACGGGCGTTATCAAGGCAAACTTCCCGACCCGCATTGCCTTCACTGTGGCTTCACAAGTGGACTCGAGGGTAATCCTCGATCAGCCTGGTGCCGAAACGCTGCTTGGCAAGGGCGACATGCTCTTCATGCATCCTGAAACCGGTTTGCAACGTTCACAAGGTGTGATGATCACCGATGGGGAAATTCGATCAGTGATCAAATGGTGGGCGGAAAATACCGATCCCAGGCATAAGCAGCAGCTCGATCTGCCCGTGCCTGAGCCTGCCAAACCCGCAGCACAGCCTGCAGAAACCACAGCGGAAGTTCCGCTGGAAGAGGAAGCACCGTGGGAAGAGGTCATTCAAGAAAGTCAACCCGAGGATAGCGACGAAATGCTTATCAACCAGGCGATCGACCTCGTGCGCCGTAGCCGGCGGGCGAGCGCTTCTTATCTGCAGCGCCAAATGCGCCTGGGGTACCCACGGGCTGCCTGGCTGATCGACCAGCTTGAAGCACGCGGCGTGCTTGGCCCCCCGCAAAGCGGTGGAAAAGACCGCGAAATCCTGCTTGACCCTCCTGAAACTGAAGAGGAAGAATAGATGAGCAAAGCCAAGTTCGATTTTGAGGGTTTTCTGCGGAAAACCTTCCAGGCACCCCTCGATGCCATCGCGGGATCTTTGCTCAAACTAGGCGTTACTGCCAACTTCATCACGCTTTTGGGCTTGGTTGGAAACATCGTGGCGGCATACCTCATTGCTCGCGGACAGCTGCTGGCTGGCGGTTTGGTGGCGGCGTTAATGGCTCCGTTGGATGCCCTGGATGGGGCTCTTGCGAGAAAGACCGGTATCACCAACAAGTTTGGGGCTTTCCTCGACTCGGTGGTTGACCGTTACGATGAGATGATCCTGCTCGCGGGCGTGCTCTACTATTTTCAGACCCAGGCTTATACACTGGGCGTTATGCTGACCTATGCCGCCTTATGCGGCTCAGTTCTGGTTTCCTACACCCGTGCCCGGGCGGAAGGGCTTGGTTTTTCAGGAAAAGCGGGATTATTCAGCCGGATTGAACGCTCTATAGTGCTTATACTCGGCCTGGTGTTTAATCAACTCCTCATTTCCGTTGGTATAATTGCAATCCTGGCAAATGTAACCGCGCTTCAGCGAATATTCTTCGTCTGGAAGCAGTCAAAGCAAAACTAACACTCAGTGGTTACAGAAAGGAATTTTTATGCCTCAATTTTTTAATATTGGTCCTCTGACGATACGTTTTTACGCGATTATTATCATTTTTGGTGCAATTCTGGGCGCGTGGCTAGCCGCAAGACTGGCAAAGCGGGCAGGTCGCAATCCTGAAATTATCCTGGATATCCTTCCCTGGCTGCTGATTGGCGGCATCATCGGCGCGCGTATATGGCACATTTTTACCCCCTCGGCATCAAACCAGGCTATGGGGATCACCACAGAAAATTATCTGCGCAACCCGATCGAGATGCTCAAAATCTGGAAAGGTGGTCTCGGGATCCCTGGCGGTGTGATTGGTGGGGCGCTTGCCCTGATCATTTACTGCAAGGCAAAAAAGCTTAACTTTCTTGAGTGGGCTGATTACATCGCTCCAGGTCTCCTGATTGGTCAGGGGGTTGGCAGGTGGGGCAACTTCGTCAACCAGGAAGTTTACGGTGGTCCTTCAAACCTACCCTGGGCTATTACAATAGACCCGGCTTACCGCATGCCCGGCTTTGAGCAGGTTGCCAAATACCATCCCCTCTTTCTTTATGAGAGCCTTTTAAATTTCCTTGCAGCCGGTTTGCTCGTGTTGATCAACCGCAAGTGGCGCAAAAAGTTGTTTACTGGCGATC
>DAISYV010000090.1:0-3925 GCA_036825115.1 Anaerolineaceae bacterium
CTCGGTGACTGGAGTGGATACCATCTGCTGGCTCAGTACCGATTTGGCGATCGATGGATCAGCTTTTTGGGCTGGTCACGCGGTTGGGGCTGTTGAAACGATACGAAAGCCGCCCGAAGTGGAGGATGTCTCCGTGATGGATCTCCATCCCTTTGGTGTCCACAGCCTTAAAATTGACATATGTGCCTGCAATCGAGTGAAAGTCCGTCAGCCGCGTGCGACCGTCTGGAAAGGCGTGAATTTCGGCGTGCAATGGCTCCAGCGCTTCGTCACTGAGAACTAAATTCGCCAGTTGCGGATCTTTGCCAATCAAGGTAACTTCTTTGATAAGCAAGAGAGGTTTCTCAGCACAGGGGGTGTTGTCGCGGTCAAGTTTGATGAGACTGCCATATGTCTTGACCGGTACATAACTTTCCGGCTCTAATTTGGTAACTGGAACCGCGGGTTCAGAGGCAGTGGGTTTGATGGTTTTTTTCTTTAGACGAGTCGGAAGAAAAATGACTAACAACAGCCCAAGCATTGCCACACCAAGGCCCAACCAGAGCCATGGATTGTTGACCAGTGGCTTGGGTTGGTCTGCGGTTGGATCCGACCAGGTCAACGCGATGTACTCCATTTCACTGCGCGTTTCAAAACCGAGAGCGTCTTTAAGCGTAAGCTGTAGACTGAGTTTAGCCTGGTCTCGATAAGGGCTGAGATCAAGCACAAAGTCGCCAAAGGGCGCCTGTTCGCGCTGTTCAACCAGGTTGCCATTGGCGTACAAACTGGTGCTGAGGACCTCACGCGGAAAGCCATCCGGGAATTCAATCACTGCCTGGATGGGCAGTTCGGCTGGCTCTATCAATCCATCACCGCGAATGTCCACAGTTAACTGTTCAGGCAAAATACTGAAACGCAGGCTGGTTGGCAGAATTTCCAGAGCGAAATCGCTAACATCAGAGGTCAACACGGCTTCTCCGGGAGGTGTAAGACGCAGGCTAATCTGCTGTGTGCTGCCGGAACGGATTTCGGATTGCCAGGTAACGGTATAGCGATAACCCTTCCCTTTCAGGTAATCTCGTGGATTGGGCGGTATCTGGCTGCCGCTCAATATGGTCAGGCTCCCTCCCCAAGTCTGGCAGACTCCCTGCAGGTCGGTCTGATAGGCTGAGCCGATCACGATTGGCGCGGCTGTCATCCAAATGTGCACAGGAATGCCGGCTTCACCGGCTTGTTGAACGAGGGCAGTCAGCGCAGGCATCTCAACTGGTTCAATGTAGGGAGTCATAAAGACCAGCACAGTTTCTTTAACTGATGGGTTGCTTGTCAGTTGTCCGATTGCATCCTGGAAGCTTTGCAGAGAACTGCTCATCTGACGCTGATTTTCGGTGTATCCTTCCAGCGCGTTCTCCCAATCAGTGTAGTTTTCAAGCTGATCAAAGTGTATGTTTGGGTTGATGAAGAGGCTGTACACATCGCCAGTGACGGGAGTAAGGTCAGAGCCAAGCTCGCGCATGGCAGCCAGCATGCGGTCGTAGTTGGAAAAACCGCTGGGATAGGTCAGCACCAGGGTGCGTTCAGGGTTGATCACGAGCCCAAAATGCACACCAACATATTCGCTATTTATCGTATCCACGGCAATTTGTGTGTCATTTTCGATCACACTCACGTGAGTGGCTGCAAGAGAGGTCTCTTGTTCCAGCCCACCCTGAATCGAAAAATTCAGGGTCAATTTTGGAAACTCACGCGTGTCCAGGTCTTCGATTACCACCCTGGGGGTGGACTCCTGCCCTCTGGCAGGCAGAATTGGCTGAACCAGCATGGCGCTGATCAGGCACAAGATCAAGCAGGTTGTCCCCAGAGGTTTTAGTTTCATTCTTTTCGCAGTACTACTAATTTGCTAAGTTGATATCACAGTCAATGAAAAAGCGCTAAAGGCGTTTGTTACTCAATGAATTTTACCTGAGTATAACAACAAGTTGTGAAGTTCTGGTTTATATCAGGCCAAAATGCTTAAAAGCGTTGAAAATTCCGTTCTCTGTCACATCGCTTGTGATGTAGTCTGCTACAGCTTTGAGCTTGTCCACAGCATTGCCCATGGCAACGCCTGTCTGACAGTACTGCAGGATTTCGATATCGTTGAAGGAATCCCCAAACGCAAAGGTATCTTCTTTTTTGAGACCGAGTTTGTCGAGCAGAACAGCAACCGCTGTGGCTTTGGTCAGGTTCTTCTGGGTGAAATCACCAAAATCCCGGCCTTTTCCGAAGATATTCCAGATTCCGATACGAAAGTACTCACCGAACTCTTTTTCTAATTCGGACTTGCTAATCCTTGGAGACATGACAAAACTGACTTTATTGACATCCAGGTGGTAGTCCTGGTGGTCAAAAGTCAATCCTGGGAATGCTGTCTGCAAATTTTCCGCGGCTACTTCTTCAGAAATGCCGAAGGAACGTGCGGTTTCACTCAGAAAATAACGATTTCCATGAAGGCCGCTGTTGCTTTCTTCGTAGAAGCCGATCTTTCGGTCGTCAAGGTAAGTGTAAACACGGCTGATCTGCGCTTCGGGAATGGCACTTTCGAAAACGATCCTTCCGCCAAATTCGGCGTAGGCTCCTTCGCCCGCAATCATGCCATCAAATCCAAGATTGAGCAACCAGGGATAGATGGAGGGTTTGCTGCGTCCGGAGGAGATCAGGAGTTTGTGCCCGCGTGCCTGCGCGAGGCTGAGCGCTTCGGCGGCAGATGGGGGAAGTTGCTGCGTATAGTCAATGAGCGTGCCGTCAATGTCGAGGAAGATTATCTTTTCTGAGCTCATTTTTACCTTTCAGGCGTCGATAATAACACAAATATGCCAAAAAAGGCATTCCAATGAGTCACTGGCAGGATACTCAAGGTGAGGGCTGGACTTTGTTCGACTGTTGGAGTTAATCAAACCTGCCAGCCTTGGTGCCGGCAGGTTTGTTTTTGAATTCTTTGAGTATTTATCTTTGCGCGTGTCCTGGTTGCAATAACTCAGATTAGCATCAAGAGGTTGCTGGAGAAAGCGGCAAATTTTAGAGCGAGTCCTGTTTGAACAGCACATCCGCAAAAGCGGCATCCTTTTCCATGACGTGCCTGGCATACGAGCAGGTGGGGAGGATCCACACTCCTTCAGCGCGTGCCGTATCTGTCAGCGTGTCCACCAACTTGCGGGCGATGCTGTGTCCGCGATAGTCGGGGTTTACCCAGGTGTGATTGGCATTCCAGTATTTCTCATTTACCGTGTATTCAATCTTGCCGACTTCTTCACCGTCTTGCTTGGTGGCTACGATGCGTTTGGCATCGGGTTCATGTTTATATTGGATCTGTGTCACCTTTCCTCCATTTTTTCTTTAGTGTAATCTGACCAGAGCGTGAAATAAAATTCCAGCTTATGCAAGCTGACACAGGGGTTGTACGAACAGTTGCCCCCGTACGTTTACAATTGTAAACTATATCCAATAGAACGAAAGGAACGAAGCATGTCCGAAAACCTCAATATTAGCGACGCAGAATGGGAAGTCATGCGGGTGGTGTGGGCGAGTGGTCAATCCACCAGCCAGGAAATTGCCCTGATTCTAAACGGAAAGCGCGGCTGGAGTCAGTCGACAGTCAAAACCCTGATCGGCAGGCTGACCAGCAAAGGCTACCTGCAAGCGCGAAAGGACGGGCGCCATTTCGTCTACACAACGCATCTGGAAGAACCAGAGAGCTTAAAACTTGAGGTTGAGAGCTTGCTTGGGCGCATCTGCAGCCGAAAGAAACCGAATCTACTGGCTTACCTGATCGAGAATACCCCGATGATTGCTGAAGACCGCGCGATGCTGGAAGAAGTGCTGCAAAACAAGCAGGTGGTAGCTGAAGTGCCATGCGATTGCTTCCCCGGGCAGTGCACCTGCCATCTGCACACAAAGGGCACGATCC
>DAISYV010000090.1:4025-7946 GCA_036825115.1 Anaerolineaceae bacterium
TGCGATTGCTTCCCCGGGCAGTGCACCTGCCATCTGCACACAAAGGGCACGATCCTTTCGGATGCTTCTCACGAGGAGAAAAATTATGAAAACTAAAACCTTACCGATTGAGGGGATGACTTGCGCGGCTTGTTCGGCTGCAGTGGAACGCGCCGTGCGTAAACTGCCTGGTGTGACGAAAGCTAACGTCAATCTGACAGCGGAAAATCTGCATCTGAGTTACGACGAGTCTCAGGTTTCCATTGAAAACGTCGTCCAGGCTGTGGATGATGCCGGCTACAAGGCCGTTATTCCTTCCCAGCATGCGCAGCTCGAAGTGCACGGGATGACCTGCGCTTCCTGTTCCGCAACGGTGGAAAGGGTGGTGGGCAAGCTGCCCGGCGTGCAGAACGCCAACGTCAACCTGGCTGCTGAAACGCTCACGCTCGATTACGACCCGGCCGAGATCAGCCTGCAGCAGGTGGTCAGCGCGGTTGCAGAGGCTGGCTATCAAGCCGTTCTGCCAGTTGACAACAGCCTCGAAGATGAACTTGAACGTAAAAAAGCGCACAAAGCCAAACGCCTGCAAAATCTAAAAATGCGTTTCGTTATCAGCGCAATCCTGACCATTCCACTGCTTGTCATTTCAATGGGACCGATGCTCGGGCTGAAGTTGCCTGCTTTCTTTGACCCTTCAATCAATCCTCTGAATAATGCCATCGCACAGCTGTTGTTGACCACTCCCGTGGTGATTATGGGCTGGTCCTACTACGTCAACGGCTTTCGCAACCTGGTGAAACTGCACCCCAACATGGACTCGCTGATTGCCATCGGAACTGGATCAGCTTACCTCTACAGTTTGTATGCTCTCTGGAACATCACCGGCGGTCACTCCCATTTTGCCCACTCGTTGTACTTCGAGTCAGCAGCAGTCGTTTTGACACTAATCACGCTTGGCAAGTTCATGGAGGCGCGTGCCACGGGCAAAACTTCCGAGGCCATCCAGAAGCTGATGGCGCTCTCGCCGAAGCAGGCGCGCGTGATCCGCAATGGGCGGGAAGTCGAGATTGACGCCAGCCAGGTTCTGGTGGGGGACGAGGTAGTTGTGCGGCCAGGCGAAAGCTTTCCGGTGGACGGTGTTCTTATCGAAGGTTCCAGCAGTGTGGATGAGTCCATGCTGACCGGTGAGAGCCTGCCGGTAGAGAAAGTTGTCGGCGATAATGTCACAGGTGCTTCGATGAACATCAACGGGGCCGTGCATTTCAAGGCGACCAGGGTTGGCAAGGATACGGCTCTGGCGCAGATCATCCGCCTGGTTGAGGATGCCCAGGGGTCGAAAGCACCAATAGCGAAACTGGCGGACAAAATCTCGGGCATTTTCGTCCCAATTGTGATTGGGTTGGGAGTGCTGGCGACTTTGGGATGGGTGCTGATCGACAAAGAAAGCGTGGAATTTGGACTGACGATCTTTGTGGCGGTGCTGGTGATAGCCTGTCCGTGCGCGCTCGGACTTGCCACGCCGACGGCTCTGACTGTTGGTATGGGCAAAGGGGCTGAGCATGGTGTGTTGATCAAAAACGGCGACGCCCTTGAAAATTCCCAGCAGGTAAACATGATCCTGCTGGACAAGACCGGCACCATCACCGAAGGCAAACCGTCAGTAACAGACGTTTTGCCGCTGGCAGGCCAAAACGAGCAGGATCTGCTTGCGCTGGCTGGCGCGGCAGAGAAGGGCTCTGAACACCCGCTGGGTAAGGCGATTTTACAAGCAGCCGAGGCAAAAAGCTTAAGCCTTCCCAAAGTTGGCGGTTTTAAGGCTTTACCTGGTATGGGCGTGGTGGTCGATTACGAAGGAAAACCTCTGAAAATTGGCAACCAGAAGATGATCGAGGAATTCCTGTCACTGGGTGAGGATGCTCAGAAGTTGGCGCTTGATCTCGCGAATGACGGAAAAACGCCGATGTTTGTGGCGCTTGAAGATTGCCTTTTGGGCATCATTGCCGTGGCAGATACCGTCAAGCCTGACAGCAAAGAAGCAATAAAGCAGTTGCATAAAATGGGAATCCAGGTGGCGATGGTCACCGGGGATAACCGCCGTACAGCTGAAGCGATTGGGCGCAGGATGGGCCTGGACCAGGTCTTTAGCGAAGTGCTGCCTGATCAAAAAGCCGGGATTGTCAACCAGCTAAAGTCAGAAGGACGTTTCGTGGCGATGGTTGGGGATGGCATCAACGATGCCCCAGCCCTGGCGACGGCTGATGTGGGGATTGCAATCGGCACCGGGACAGATGTGGCGATTGCTTCGGCAGATGTTGTGCTGATGCGTTCGACGCTGATGGACGTGCCGGTGGCGATTGACCTGAGCAAGAAAACCCTGCGTAACATCAAGCAAAACCTGTTTTGGGCTTTTGCCTACAATGTTATCGGCATTCCAATCGCGATGGGCGTGCTGCACCTCTTTGGCGGACCGTTGCTGAACCCGATGATTGCCGGGGCTGCCATGAGCCTGAGCTCGGTTTCCGTGGTAACAAATGCCTTGAGACTGCGGGGTTACCGCTTCAAGACCGGATAATTTAAAATTTGGAGAGATTTTCCTAATCGGACGTGAGGGGATCATCTTGCAGGTCTTTTGACATGACGACAATGTCTCCCTGACGCGCAATTTCCGCGAAACCAGTTTTTTCAAACAACCGTAAAGGACCGTTGAAGTCGTAAGGCTCACGGTCTTTTTGGATCCTGGGATAGCCTTCCACGGCAGCATAGCCTTGTGCTTTCGCGTCTTCAACAACGCGTTCCAACAGGGCGAGGGAGAGACCCTGCCCTCGATAATCTGGCGCGATCGCAAAACATACAACAGAAATGGTTTTCCCCAAAGACACTTGGCTGGCTATCTCAGGGATCCAATTTGGATAGCCATCTCTGTCACCCGCGTTACACCAACCGACCGGGAGATCGTTATCGAATGCCAGGTAACCGTGGATCCTGCCTGCTATCAAAAGGTTTATCGCAACCCTGCGCAGGGTGCCTTTGATGTCGTCCTCAAATTCGCTGACCATCTGCGCTTCGCTGGCAGCGTCCATGCTGGGCGAGGTGCAGAAGCACGGTCCGCAGGGACTGTCATCCGAAAATGCCCGATTATCAAAGAAATCGATATAACTCGGTATCAAATCGGGGGATAAAGGTTTGATTTCAATGGTCATACTATTCTCCCGTGTCAATTCGCCAGGAATTTCAGTATAAGCCAATTTTGAAACTATGTATTTTGAAAAAGCCTTTTGCTCTTTACAGAAATCAGCGCGAAACCTACCCCAACCAGGGCTATAACAACATTTATAGACAACATGGTGTTCATGCCGCTCAATTCCAGCATCCAGCCTCCACTCAGGCTGCCCAACACTGCTCCAACCCCCATCATGCTGGCCAAGTATGCCTGACCGGTGGTTTGGTCTTCTTTTGAAACCATCTCCGAGGTGTAATATACAGACGCGGAGGCGAAAATGGCATAACTAAACATTTGTGCGAACTGGATCACGTAGATCATGGATACACTGCCTGAAAGAGCATACATCAGGGCTTTGAAAGCGAAGCCGGTCGCAGCAATTAGCATCAAGGTTTTCGAGCGGAAGCGTTTAATAAGCCTTGAAAAAACGAATAATACCGGCATTTCCACCACTGCCTGGATTGCCAACGCGATTCCAAGCTGGCTACTATTTCCGCCGACTGATTGGATGATCTGTAAAAGATACGTGTTCAGAATACTGTGAGCTGTGAGCATCAGCAAGGTTGCCAACAGCATCAAGGTAAAGGCTGGATAACGCAGAAGAAATCCTTTTTGAAGTGTCTTATCTCTTGGAGCTTGCTCGATAACTTTATTGGCGTTTGGCATGCGAAAAACCACGAGAATAAAGAGAAACACGATCAATATCCCTGAGATCGGAACCA
>DAISYV010000091.1:0-1653 GCA_036825115.1 Anaerolineaceae bacterium
GGCAGAAACACGCCATCCGAAGCTGAATCCACCCCCACAGTGGCTGCTCCGATGGTGTTGGTGGCAACAGATGAACTGCCCACCAGCCCCGCAGTGCCGACCCAAACAATTGCTCCCGTTCCCACCGAAGCACAGCCCACCCCTCAACCAACAGCCATACCCCGCGTTGAAGTGATCACCCACACCATCCAGGAAGGCGAAACCGTCGCCACTCTCGCGGCAAAATACAACTTATGGCCAGAAACAATTCTCTGGGGTAACCGCTATGAACTTGGCGATGACATCCGCAATTTCACTCCTGGCACCACGATCTTTATCCTGCCGGTGGACGGTGTCTATCACACCTGGTCAGCTGGCGAGGGTCTTGGCGCTGTCTCAAACTACTATGGCGTCACCCCGGAAGACATTATCAACTACCCTGCCAATAACCTCTCCCCTGATACGATAGGCAGTTACGCCTCACCCAACATTGCTGCTGGTACGCGCCTGGTGGTGCCTGGTGGAACGCTGCCCAATTACTTTGCCAGTGACACGCTGCTTTACTATGCCGCGGTCGAGAAACTCCGTTCCCTGCCACTTGGCGACGCCGAGAGCTATCCGGCTCCCCGTGAGGAAATCATTGCCTATGAGGTTCAGCCGCTTGATTCGATCTTCAGTATCGCTGAGAAGTTCGAGATTTCGCCCGAAACGATTCTTTGGACAAACCGCTATCTCATCGGCGACACGCCTGACGGCATCAATCCCGGTCAAAAGCTGATCATCCTGCCTGAGGACGGCGTCTATCACGCCTGGTTGTATGGAGAAGGTATGAACGGTGTCTCCTCTGGCTACGGCGTCACGCCGCAAGAAATTCTCAACGAACCGCTCAACCAGCTCGAGGAAGAGGAAATCGGTGATCTGAGCCTGCCCCACATCATGACCGGTACTTTCCTTTACATTCCAGGCGGAAGAGGGTCCATTCCATCATGGGTCAGCGTCGTGTCTGACCCTGCCAGTGGAGAGCACCCAAATGTGTCCTATTTAGGCGCCTTTGCCTGCAACACAACCGCCTGGATTACGGGCAGTGAGATTTTCCAATTGCCCACAAACACGCGGCTCATCAGTGGTTATGAATACAACCCGCCAGTCCATAACGGTCTTGATTATGACGGAGAAACGGGCGATCCCCTTTATGCGGTGGATCACGGCGTAGTCATCTACTCGGGTTGGTCTGACCGCGGCTATGGCAATACGATTGTGATTGATCATGGAAACGGTTACCTGTCACTCTATGCTCATATCATGGATGGAGGTTTTGCAGTCTCGTGCGGACAGATAGTATATGGCGGGGCTACTATCGGCTACATGGGTTCCACCGGTAATTCCACTGGTTCCCATCTGCACTTCGAGCTGCGCCTCAACGGCAGCCCGGTCAACCCGCACAGTTTTGGGCTGTAATTTCTTTTGAATTCCATAAGGCTGGTCGGCATGACCAGCCTTTGTGTTTAATGGCGCGTGGAACCACTATCACGACCATTCTCTACAACCTTGGGACATCCTTTCCTATCGGCTGCATGTAGTGGGTTGGTTATAACTACTGGTCTTCGACCTGGAACTTCTGACGCCATCCCACCCTATCCTGCCTTTGTCATCCTGAACGCAGTGAAGGATCTA
>DAISYV010000091.1:1753-7926 GCA_036825115.1 Anaerolineaceae bacterium
CGCTTGCCCACCCTATCCTGCCTTTGTCATCCTGAACGCAGTGAAGGATCTAATCGTTAACTATTAGATTCTTCGCAAAAAAAGCTCAGAATGACACGCATTATCGACTTGAACCCTTTTCGCTGCGCTTCTAGACAGGTTTTGCGGTGGGTATGCTATAACCAAATGTGCCTCCTGTATATGTTTTGTGACGCTTGCCCACCCTATCCTGCCTTTGTCATCCTGAACGCAGTGAAGGATCTAATCGTTAACTATTAGATTCTTCGCAAAAAAAGCTCAGAATGACACGCATTATCGACTTGAACCCTTTTCGCTGCGCTTCTAGGGCAGGATCGCAAGCCGGCCCACAACAACAACTCATTAGATTCTTCGCAAAAGAAGCTCAGAATGACAGCTGGTTTTTCGTCTTAGGTGAATTGTGGTAATCTGACTGCCTGAAAACTGGTATACTGCCAATGGGAATGGTCCGTATGCCTAGACGCTTATTTGCCCTCATCATTGTATTGAGTTTGCTGCTATCAGCCTGCGGCCAGCGCGCGACGCAACCAACAGATCTCCCCACCCCAATCGCCCAAATCACAGGACCAGTTGAAGGCCTTCCAAATCCCACCTTGCAATCAGAGCCGACACAATCTACCGAAAGCGAACATCCCACGGTACCTGAAAATCGAACGGTCTACGATTTGGATGCCACTCTCGATTACGCGCAACACACCGTGAGTGTCTTGGAGCGCATCACCTATTTCAACCGCACCAACCAGGCAATGAGCGAATTACTGCTGCTTGTGCCTCCCCGTTACTTCACGGGAGCCTATTCACAGACAAAAATCAGTGGTGATCTGGTTACCCAATCCCGCGAAAACGGTATCCAGACCATGCTTAGTCTTGAGCCTGCCTTGCAGCCCGGAGCCTCCACTCAAATACAAATATTATTTACGCTGCTGCTCCCAAGCCGCCAGGGCGTTTTTGGCTGGTCGGACATGCAAACCAACCTGGTGGACTGGTTCCCGATCATTCCTCCCATCGACCCGACATCTGGATGGCAGGTAAACGAGAGAGTAGTCGACGCAACCAACACGATCGTGGGCGAGTATATTGCGGCTGAATCCGCAGATTTCAACCTACGTTTGCGCCTGTCAGGATCAGCCAAAAACCTGACCATCGCTGCCAGCAGCGAGGGCATAGAACAGTCCGGTTTCATTGAATACCAGCTGCCCCTGGCGAGAACCTTTTCTCTTTCCATCAGCGACCGCTTCGTGACACAGGAAACGCAGCACCAGGGTGTCAACATCCGCACCTACGTCTTCCCGCAGCATCAGGATGCCGGGCAGGCAATCCTTGAAATCGCCAAAAACGCGCTCGACATGTTCGCGGATCTCTTTTACCCCTACCCGCGCCAAACGCTCAGCCTGGTGGCAGCTGATTTTCTGCACAACATGGAAACCGACGGCATGCTGTTGATCAGCAAGGGTGTGATCGACTTCTACCGCGACGCGCCACTCAACAATCTCACAATCCTTGTCCCTCATGAAATTTCGCACCAGTGGATCTACAGCCTTGTGGGGAATGACCCTGCCAGGGAACCCTGGTTGGATGAAGCTTTCGCGACCTACAGCGAAGCCCTGTACTTTGAGCGTTTTCATCCCGAGCATTTGAGCTGGTGGTGGGAAAACCGGGTGGAAGGGTTTAAGCCCAGCGGCTGGGTTGATTCGACCACCAGCATTCCAGGAGGCTACACCACCTATCGCAACGCTGTCTACCTGAACGGAGCGAAATTCCTGCAGAGTCTGCGGGAGTTGATGGATGATGAGGCGTTTTTTGCGGTCATAAATCAATACGCTATCGAAAACACCTACAAAATCGCTACGAAAACTGATTTTTTCATCATTTTACGCGAGCACAGTGATGCAGACATGAGTGTCCTGCTCACACAGTATTTCGAAAATCCCCCCACTTATTAGTGTTAATATAACTAACTGGTCAATCTGCCGGGATCATGCTGGCGGAGTCTGAAAGCGTGCTGGCACGCACCACTTGATTTCCCCTTACCAGGGTACCCTGGTATGCGGCAATTCCCTCCACCGGCGTCCAGCCCTCCAGGTTGAAGGGTAAAACGCTCCAGGCAGCTGGGATCCACTGACCGTTGTATTTGCGTGCCAGGTGAGCGTGCGTGCCGGTGGCGCTGCCGCCCTCGCAGGAGGGTCTTCCCACCCTGTCGCCCTGCTTGAGACGGTCGCCAACTTTTACCCGACCTTCTTCAGCCATATGAAGATAGAGAATCACCCATCCCGTTCGTTCGTCGCCATCGCCATCCAAATCAAGCATGACTGTGCCAATATCAACTCGCGCCACTACGCCATCAGCCACCGCCAGGGCGTACTGCTCGGTCTCAACACAGCCCTGCGTTGGGAGGGGTGGAGCAAAATCGATCGCCGCCCAGGGTTTGCGTGAGCCCCAACCAGTATGCGGACCGCCGGTGTAGGACCAGGTGGTCCCGTCCTGGAAGGGCAATATGAACTGCGGTTGAGTGAGCGACCCGGGCAACACGGTCAGGTCCCGTTGCCAGGGGTCCCCAAACAAGTCCTGGAAGGTTTTTGCGAAGCCGTCAGGTCCGATCGCCTTCTTATAAGCCTCACCCTGGTAGACATGTGAAAAATAGTATTGCAATGCCACCGTGGCGGAGTTTTGCCAGGGGTCGATGTTTTGAATAGTCCCGTCTTCCAGCGCCAGGGATGCCATCTCACCCTTGAAATAGAGGTAAAAACCATCATTTAGTAGATCTGCCGCATAGGATATCTGCAATTCAACACTGCTATGGTAGTTTTCAAAACCCAGGAAAGTCGCTTCTTTTGATCGGTCGCGTTGAGGATTGCTGAGAGCGCCGGTCTGATATTCCACCAATGCCAGGAGCAGTTTTGGATTCAGACTGTAGTTTTCGGAATAGTACTTGATGATTCCCACAGCATTACGATATCTCTCCTGGATGAAGGCGCCATAATTCTTAAACCAGCCGTCAGTCGAGTCCAGGAAAACGCTCAGATCGAAATCGAGCAAGTCCGGACCGTACACAAACGCGGCATCAGGAATGATCTGGTAACTGGGTCCCCAAAAAGGCACATAATAGATTGGCATCTTCATGGGATAGCCAGGCGGCAAAGTGGTAATATCCTTTGGGATCTCGGGGTTGGAGAAAAGGATTTCAGAAGGGGTTGTGCCAAAACGCAGCGAAAGCATATCGAGGTTGTCACCGCTTTGTACGACATAATCCACCAACGTGCCTGGCGGATAGACCGGGCGTGTGTCGAATGGAGTGGCCGTCGCATCGATGAGGGTTTCTGTCGGAACGACCTCAGAAATGATGTAAGTTGGTCGTTGACGCGGAGCGCAGCTGGCAAGAATCAACAAAATGCTGAGAAGGTTCAGCCATCTGAATTGGGAAAATTTTGCGCTCTTCATGGGTCAACAACCGGTAATTATCCGTTTTTTACTATACCATAAACGGAAAAAAGACTCATTAATCCAGGGAGATATGCGAGCTGCTGGCGCTGACGACGCTGGCTTTGACAACCTGATCCCCTCTCACCAGCCATCCGCTTAAGGATTCTGAACCCGCCTTAGCCCTCCACCCACTCAAAACGAAACCAAGTGGACCATCCGCCGGCACCCATTCGCCGTTGTATTTGCGGACAATGTGCAGGTGTGTGCCGGTGGAAACGCCGCCCTCGCAGGAAGGATGTCCAATGTGATCTCCGGTTTCAACCCAGGTGCCCGCCGGCACGCGCTGATTGGTGGCAATGTGCAGGTAAATGATGTTCCAGCCAGTCTGTTCAAACCCATCGCCGTCCATATCCACAACCACCACACCGTTTCCCGATCGGACGACCAACCCGGGACCGGACGCGGTCACCCAGGACCAATTGGTATGGCAGCCTGATTCTGATGAAGGTGGGGCAAAGTCCAGGGCTGCACGGACATCGGCTGCTCCCCAGGCCGCATGCGGACCAACAGTCATCGCCCAGGTAACACCCTCAGAGAAGGGAAGTTGCAATTCTGGCTGCCGCACGTCTGGTGTGAACAAGGGCTCAAATTCCACCGCGCGCAGCCAGGGATCGCCAAACATGTTTTGATAAGTCCAGGCAAATCCTTTTTCACCATAAAGCGCTTCTGCCCATGCGGGGAATTTTTGCTGTTTGGAGAAGAAATGCATCAAACCGACTGTACCGCAATTGAGCTGCGCTGAAAGGCGCACTTTACTGTAGTCCGGAAATTCCAATATAACCATGGTTCCTTCGCGCCAGCCATAATAGCCCGTTTCAACAATTCCGGCTGCAGCCTCAAGTTGCTGATAAAGACCGACGCGATCCTGATACAAGATTCCAAGCGGGTAGGTTTTCTGTTGACTGGTTTGAGGTCCGCCATAAACCCAGCCGCTCTGGTATTCCAATAGGGCAAGAAGCAAACGTGGATGGATTGAGAACTCGCGGGCGACCTTTTCAACAATGTCAGTCCCGCTCATAACTCCATTGCCGTAGACCGATTCCTGGTAGCTGGCCAGGTATCCGCCTGCCTGACGGGCAAACTCGCTGACATCAAAACCCACCGAGGAAGGGCTGTTTACCACTTCACTGTCCGGAATGAGTTTGAGAGGCGAAGTAGTTTCGTCGAGACGGTTGGGAATGAGCAGTAATTGCCCTTCCGGGATGAATCCATCCGTGGGCAAAGGATCACGCGAGGTGATGTCCGCAACTTCGACGCCAAAGCGGACTGCCAGCACGCCGAGGCTGTCCCCACTTTGGGCATAATAGAGGATCGGCGCGTCCTCAGCATAGGTGATCATCTGTGCCTGGGTCGGAATTGTCTGCAAGACGGGTTGTGGTTGTGCGGACTCTGGTTCGATAACTATCTCTTCCACTTCAAGGAGAGGTTGTGTTGCGGTTGGTTCGACCTCTGTTGGAAGAAGTGTGGCGGTGGGCGACTGAGCGCCTACCAGATTCACACCTGTAAAAATCGCCGGACCTTCGGGCGCGGGAGGAATCTGAGCAGGGTCTGCCAGCTTGGGAAGTTCACTTGTGAGAAGGGCTTCCGGGGACTTGGTCGATAAGAACAGAAAAGCTCCAACTGCAGCCAGCATGACCACAGCGCTGATGATCAAACGCTGGCGTCGACGGCGGTGAAGCCGCTCAAGGCGGATTTCGCGTTGGCTCTTAGTTTCCGATTTCGTTGAAATCGGCACGGCCATTGTAAGCTTCAACTGTCTCTCCATCTTTCGTTAATGTCCCGTCGTAAACTGTTCCATAACTTGAGGCAATCCAACCTCCGAGATTGAAAGGGATGTTTCCTGCGGCTCCGATCCAGACCCCGTTGTAGCGCCTGGCAATGTGGAAGTGTGTGCCGCTGGTCACCCCGCCCTCACAGGAGGCATAACCAATTACATCTCCTGCTGCAACTTGTGTGCCAAAGGGTATGCGCCCTTCCGTGCCAATATGGAAGTAATGCACCGTCCAGCCAGTTTGTTCTGATCCATCACCGTCAAGGTCCAAGACCACCGCCGCGGCTCCAGACCGAACCACCAGGCCATCAGCTACTGCCAGAACCGGTGCGTCACTTTCATAGCAGCCATAATCGTCCTCCTCACCAGGAGGCGCAAAATCCAACGCGGCCCAAATGCTGCCAGTCCCATAGCCCCAATGAGGTCCGGAGGTGAGCAGCCAGATGTCACCTGGCGCAAGCGGCAGGATAAACTCGGGTTGGGTCAGCCCCTCGGGCACGAGCGGCTCGATGGTGAATGTAAATGGGTAACCAAACATCTGCTCATAGGTGGCGTATAAACCCGCCTCAGAAACCGCAACCTTCCACTCAGCTTTTGTCTTCACCAGGCTGAAAAAATGCTGCACACCCGCGGTGGCCGGGTTGATTGTGGGATCGATGCGCATCACCTCGCCATCTGAAATCGTCCAGACTGCCAGGCTGCCCTGCTCCCAGAGCGTGCTGCCTCGCAGCAGTTCGTTGGCAGCCCAGCCCAATTGCTTATAGAGCCCCTGGCTGTACGGATTGAGAAGCCCGAGAGGATAGTCGGCAGGGACGCCGTTCTTGCCCTCACCGCGCACCCAACCACTCTGATACTCAAGCAGCGCCAGCAAAAGGCGTGGATTAACGCCGTTCTCATCCGCCAC
>DAISYV010000092.1:0-7827 GCA_036825115.1 Anaerolineaceae bacterium
CGATCATTATCCCTCTTTGGAGAGGGTCATTTCGAGCAATTTCTTGTGATAACCCTCGATGTCAGCCGGCGGTTCAGGATAGCCCATCTTGAACCCCTTGAGCGTGTCACGCAGGATATTTGCAATTAACAAATTACGATACCATTTTTTGTTGCTGGGAATAACGTACCAGGGAGCATATGCCGTGCTGGTCTTATTGAGTACATCCTCATAAGCTTCCATGTACTGCGGCCAGAGCTTGCGTTCTTCGAGATCCCCGGGGTTAAACTTCCACTGCTTGGTGGGGTCTTCCACCCGTGCCAGGAAGCGCCCTGCCTGCTCTTCCAAGTCAATAAGCAGGAAGAACTTCACAATGGTAGTGCCCTCATCCACCAGCAATTTTTCGAAGTCGTTGATGTGATCAAAGCGCTTTGACCAGACTTCCTTGGGAACGAGGTTGTGCACCCGCACCACCAGCACGTCTTCATAATGCGAGCGGTTGAAAATCACGATTTCGCCCTTACCGGGAGTCTGCTTGTGGATCCGCCAAAGATAGTCATGCGACAGCTCTATAGGAGTTGGGGTTTTAAACGCCGCCACGCGCACGCCAGATGGGTTGACCCCGTCAAAGACATGCCTAATGACTCCATCTTTGCCTGCCGTGTCCATCGCTTGCACCAACACAATCAAGCGCCGCTTCCCTTCTGCAAACATCTGCTCCTGCAAAGCCTCAATATCTTTGTTTACCTTGATCAGAGCTTCCTTGCCCTCGTTCTTCTTGCCGTCAAACTCACTTGAGTCATTGGGGTCAAAATCCTTGAGGCTGATCTTGCCCTTGCCGGGAACACGATATTTCTTGTAGTCCATGGGGTTTCTCCTTCCAGTGATTGTCAGACAATTATAGTGTGTAAATGGTAGGTGAGTGGTTGAGTATAAACAAATTGGGTTGTAATCTTTCCGCAGGCTGGGTTCCGCCTCTGAACCTGGCTCATTTTTCCAGGCAGATTGCCACAGTCGCTACGCTCCTTCGCAAAAAAATCGACAATAACGCTTACAATCCCCATATTATCTATCCCACGATTAACCCCACCCACCTATAATCAAAATCACAAACTGTTACTTTCAAAACAGGTAAAGAGGAAAGATGGAAGAAAAACGAAAAGTACCCTTGTTGCTGTGGCCGTTTTGGGCATTGTTCCAGTTGGTATTGTGGATCCTTAAGTTGACTGGCAGACTCGTCGGCGCAATCCTGGGACTGGTTATAGTGATCGTGGGCGTGGTGCTTTCAATTACCGTAATTGGTGCAATTATCGGCGTTCCCATGATATTGCTGGGCGTGATGTTGATCATAAAGGCCATTTTTGGCTGACCAGTTTATTCCGGAGGGATTGAGTAAGGACTTGCCTGTTAAACTACTTCAAGATGTAACAAAATGGCTCCCGATCTGGGAGCCATTTTGTTGGTACTTACTAATTCTGTATTACTCTTCGTGTTCAACTACTTTTTTCGGTTCCCGGGCAGTCACCGAAATTTTCTTCGGCTGGGTCTCGGGTTTCTTGGGCAGATGAACCACCAGGATGCCATTGTCCGTCTCCGCGCTGATCTGTTCAGAGTCGATCACGCCAGGCATCGAAATGCTGCGATAGAAACTGCCGTAACTGCGTTCGCGGATGTGGTACTTGCCTTCTTCGGATTCCCGGTTCTCTTCCTCAACCTCGCCCTTGATGGACAAAGTGTTGTCATCATAGGTGATCTCGATCTTTTCGGGATCAAAGCCTGCCACACTGGCTTTTACAATGTATTCCTGGTCATTCTCAATCACATCCAGGGGAAAGCCAGACGGAAGCTGCTCAGAGTCAATCTCGAAAAAGCGGTTCATTGCTCGTTCCAAATTGTATTGGTTTCTCCAATAAGGAGTTCGTCTAATCATGTAAGCCATATTTACCTCCGTTTGTTCTGTTTATGCTTCCAATTTAAGAAATTTTTGTTAGAGAAAGGTTAAAACAACGTATACAGTCTATAAGAATCCCGTGAGGTAAGCAGTATCGTTCCACAAGTCACCGCGGAGAAGCCTTTTTCAGGGTACAATCTTTATATATATTAAAAAAATCTCCGGCATCAGCCGGTTTATTATGTTAGGTAAAAAAAGATATGAGTAAAAAAACATTACGAATCATCCCCCTCGGAGGTCTGGGCGAGGTGGGCAAAAACATGACAGTCTATGAATACAATCAGCAAATCCTGATTGTTGATGCTGGCATGATGTTCCCGGATAACGACATGATCGGTATTGATTACATCATTCCCGATTTTGAATACGTCAAACAGCGCGCCAACCAGGTGAAAGGCATTGTCATCACCCATGGTCACGAAGATCACACCGGTGCCATTGGTCACCTGCTTGAATACGTGAACGCGCCAGTCTATGCCACACCCCTGACGAATGGCCTGATCAAAAACAAGCTCAATCGGCGTGGGATGAAAGTTGAACCCAAGTTAGTCGACATCCAGGCGGGCGAATCTGTGCAGATCGGACCTTTCAAGGTCGACTTTTTCCACGTTTGCCACTCCATCCCTGATGGGGTCGGTGTGGGCATCGACACCCCTGCCGGTCTGATCGTGCAAACCGGCGACTATAAATTCGACCACACTCCCATCGACGGTCGCCCTACCGACTATAGCAAGCTGGCAGAATTTGCTCGCAGAGGCGTGCTAGCCCTGCTGTCTGATTCCACCAACGCCGAACGCCCCGGGTGGACGGCTTCGGAGCGCGTGATCAATGACGCCTTCGATAAGGTTTTCTACCAGGCAAAGGGTCGGATTATCGTTGCCACGTTTGCTTCTTTGATTTCACGCATGCAGCAGGTTTTGGATACCGCGAAAAGACATGACCGCAAGGTCACTTTTGTCGGTCTCAGTATGACCGAAAATGCCCGCATTGCCAAAGAACTTGGCTACCTGAATTATGACGAGAACCTGGTTGTCTCAACAGACCAGGCTCTTTCCATGCCGGATAGCAAAGTGGTATTGCTGGTAACCGGCTCCCAGGGCGAACCGACTTCGATCCTTGGTCGGCTGGCTAACGGCACCAACCACCGATTCAGCGTCAAAGAGAGCGATACAATCGTGCTTTCCTCCCACCCCATACCGGGCAATGAAGAGCTCGTCTACCGCGCCATTAACCGCCTGATGGAACAAGGCGCAGAAGTTGTTTATGAATCCATCATGCCGGTGCACGTCTCCGGGCATGCCAGCCAGGAAGAGATCAAACTGCTGCTGCATCTCGTGAAGCCGCGCTACCTGATCCCCGTCCACGGCGAATTGCGTATGCTCAAGCAACACAAACGCTTAGCCCTCGAAGTAGGCATGGAGGAGGAGCAAATTGCGTTGGTTGAAAATGGTCGCATTATTGAGTTTAATCATGGCGAGATAAAACTTGGCGAACGCATCCCTGGCGGTTACGTGTTTGTGGACGGCATCGGCGTGGGCGATGTGGACCGCTCCACAATGCGCGACCGCGAACTGCTCAGCCAGGACGGCGTGGTTCTGCTCAATCTCGAGCTGGATAAAAATAACGGCAAGTTCAAAAACCTCGAAATCATCAGCCGCGGTTTTATCGCCCAGGAAGAGTCACAGGAACTGTTTGGTGAGCTGCGTAAGCGCGTGGTAAAGCTGACACAATTTGCGGCAAACAATTTACAAAAAGAAATCCAAAGCGTCGCAACCTCTTACCTCAACGAAGAGACCAAGCGCCGCCCGGTAATTTTCGTTACAATTTCAAAGGTTTAGCGTTTTTCTCGAAGGATACTGAAAGCGCCCTGGCATTACACTGACTGCCAGGGCACTTTATTTGGACGAGTGGATATTTACGAATTCTTCATGATCACCGAACTGATGGTTTCAGAAACGTGCTCACAATGATCGCAGATCTTTTCAAAACGATCAAAAATCCGTGCCCAGACCATCACTTGCATCAGGTCTTTTTCCTTGGTATAAAGCTCGCGCATGGATTTAAAATAAAGCGTGTCGGCAAGCTCTTCGATCACATTTACTTCAATAATCTTTTTCGCAATCAGGTCTGATTTCCGAAAATGTTCGAATTCGTCGAAACAAGATTTTAACGCCTCGGTGGATCGCACGATCAGTTCCACAAAATCAATCGCTTCAGGGCGCATCTCTTTTACATTGTACATATAGAACATCTGGTAGACCTCTTCGATGCTGTCCAAAACATCGTCGAGCATGTAGGACAAGGTCCCGATATCTTCGCGCTCAATAGGGGTAATAAACTCAGCGATCAGCAGTTTCATCATCGCGTGTTTTTTCTCGTCCGCACCATGCTCAATCTCATGCATGCTTTTATTGAGCTTCTCGATCTTGTCAGGGTTGTAATTCCTGACCGTTTTTTCAAGCTGACGCGCGGCAACAATCGCGTCACCGGCAATGTCACTGAACATACTGAAGTAGTTATTGTCTTTTTTAGCCATGATCTATCCTTACACAAATAAGTAAATAAACAGACGCGTCACGAGATAACCGAGCAACCCGCAGCCCGGGAAGGTGAGCACCCATGCCAGCACCATCTCCCGCACCACACCCCAATTGACCGCGCGTATGCGCCTGGCAGCGCCAACCCCCATGATGGCGGTGGTTTTGGTGTGCGTGGTAGAGACAGGCAATCCTCTAAAGAGCGTTGCGGCCAGTAGTGAGAGGGCAGCTGCAAGGTCTGCGCTGAAACCCTGGTAGGTCTCGAGCTTAACCATGTCCATTCCGACCGCCTTAATGATCCGATAACCGCCGATCGAAGTTCCAAGCGCCATGATGACCGAACAAAACAACATTAACCAAATTGGAATGTCAATGGCTCCTTGCACAGCCTGCCCCTTTGCCAGCGCCATTCCGATCAGGAATACACCAATGAACTTTTGGCCATCCTGCGCACCGTGCATAAACGCCATCGCGGCTGCTCCACCCACCTGGGCATTCTTGAAAAACTTGTTTGTCTTGCGCCTGTCCTGATGCTTAAAGATTACTTCAATCAGCCTGGCGATTCCCCAACCCAGGAAGAAGCCGCCAAAGGTGGAAAGGATTAAGCCAAACACCACCTTGATCCACTCTGCGCCGTTGACACCCTCAAAGCTATTAAAATACGCAACCGCCGCGCCTGTCAGTCCGGCGATCAGCGCGTGGCTTTCGGAGGTTGGAATGCCAAAGTACCAGGCAGCAGTCGCCCAAATAACAATTGATGCCAAAGCGCCGCTGAGGGCGATCGAGCTGGCTCGGATATCCGTGCCGAAATCCACCATGTTACTGATGGTCATGGCTACTTCCCTTGAAATCAGCGTCATCACAAACACGCCAAGAAAATTGAATGCGGCAGCCATCAAAATAGCGTTTTTTGGTTTAATAGCGCGGGTGGAAATGCAAGTAGCAATCGCGTTCGGCGCGTCTGTCCAGCCATTGACCAAAATAACCCCGATGGTCAAAATGACTGTTATCAGCAGCGCAGGATTTGCCAGAATATCCTGAATGAACTCCACACGTACCGCCTTCAAGTAGGGTTAACTGGATTATATCCGCTTACAACGCTACCGAAGAAAAGCAAAATAGCGTGTTCATTCTGCAAGGATGTTGGCACAATTTCTCGATGCCTGCCTGACTCCAAACAGTTAGATTGTCTTCGCGCGTTCCTCGTTCAGGATGGTCTGCAATTTCGGAAAGATGGTCGGATTTGCAGCCAGGATGTCCACGCTGCCTTTCAGAAGATGCCCCTCTCCATGAAGCGTGCTGGCAATGCCACCAGCCTCACGAATCAGCAGCACACCTGCCGCCACATCCCAAGGATGGAGCGCAATCTCCCAGAAGCCCTCAACGCGCCCGCAAGCCACATATGCCATATCCAATGCCGCTGAACCCAGGCGGCGGACAGCCTGCACTTCGTGTGAGAGACGGATGAAGTTGTTGATATTAGAGCGGGGAGTGTCGAGCAGGCTATAACGAAAACCGGTAATAAGCATGGAATCGATCAACTCACGGATCTCCGAGACGCGGATGGACTTTCCATTCAGCCAGGCACCTTTGCCAGCTTCGGCGTAGAAATATTCCTGCATCGGCGGGTTGACTATCACCCCAAGCTTGAGCTCACCTTTGCAGGCATAAGCCACTGAGATGGCATACTCCGGCAATCCATGGGCGTAATTAAGTGTGCCGTCGATGGGGTCAATGAACCACTCATGTTCCTGATCACCCACATGCTGCCCGGTCTCCTCCGCATTGACACTGTGACCAGGGAAGTGGGCGTGGATCTTTCCAATCATGAAGGCTTCCACGGCAGTATCCGCTGCCGTGACAAGGTCAGCTTTGCTCTTGTGCCGCACCTCCAGATCCTCCCCACGCATATCCTGTGCCATAACCGCGGCTTCCTTAACCCAGCTTAATACCATCTGCAACGTTGGTTCCATAGTCACCTCAGCGTCCAATTCTACTCCATCCTCCTCTCAGGTCGGCATTTTCTCTTCTGTTCAACGGTAGATTTGTGGAATACTGGTGGATAAACCACATCAAAATTGGGGAATAACTGTTTATAATTGTGGATAACCCAACTAATACTGTGGAAATGAGCTCATGGACACCTCAAAAGATCTTCCCAAATTTGCTGTGCTTCAACTCTCCGGATGCTCCGGCTGTGAAGTCTCACTAATGAATTCGGATGAATGGATCAGCAATTTTCAACTGGTCTACATGCCCCTGGTGGTTAGCACCCATAAAATTCCCGAAGACGTGGAAGTTCTGCTGGTAACGGGAGGCGTACGCACAGATGAAGACATCCACAACCTGCGCAAAGGGCGTTCGCGCGCCAGGAAATTGATCGCGGTCGGGACCTGCGCGCTCTCTGGCGGTGTGGCCCAGTTCAAGGATAACCACATCGCGCGCGAGTCCTTCATCAAAGCCTCACATCGCCTGCGCATGCCGGACATGCTCCCAAATGCTTACCCGCTCGACCGTTTTGTAGACGTTGATCTCTATCTGCCAGGCTGCCCTCCCACGCCCGAACTCTTCATGACCGCCTTGAAAGAGCCCGAAAACGCCAAGATTGCCTCGATTGTTTGCCAGGAATGCGGGCGCCAAAAACTGAACGACATGCGTCCCAAGCATCTCACCGGTTCACGCAGCGGCGTGGTGCTGCCGGATATCTGCCTGATCAACCAGGGATATTTATGCCTTGGCACCTCCACACGCGGCGGTTGTGGGGCTCTCTGCACTCGTCCCGGGCACGCCTGTGTGGGCTGCCGGGGACCTGCCAACCCGTATCTTAACAAAGACCCTGAATTCGTCCTCGATAACTTGCGTCGTGTGTTTACCAGGATGACAGACATCCCTATCGAAGAAATCAATGCCGCTTTGGCATCGCCCTGGCTTTCGCTCTTTCTCGGTCAGTTCACCGACTACACCCAGGAATCCGACCTGCCTCTGCGGACGAAGGAGAAGATGCTCTGATGACGACTATCACCTACCCCCTCAGCCGGATTGAAGGTCACGCGCGTGTTGTAATTGATGTTCACGATAACGAAGTCTTCCGGGCGGATTTTCAGGCCATGGAAATGCGCGGTTTTGGCCACTATGTTCGCGGTGTGCCCGCCGAACAGATTACCGTGATCGTGCCCCGCATTTGCGGTGTGTGTTCCACTGCCCACCAGGTTGCCTCTGTCAAAGCCCTGGAGGACACCTTCGGCATCACTCCTCCTCCTTTAGCTGAGGACATCCGCGAAGTGCTGCTGCTCGGTCAGCTCATTCAAAATCAGGCGACCTCTCTCTTTATCTTCACCATGCCCGACCGCGCCAATGCCA
>DAISYV010000093.1:0-7635 GCA_036825115.1 Anaerolineaceae bacterium
CCAATAGGACATTTCTAAATTGCTCAGATTAGGACATTTCTAAATTGCCTTGACAAGGTTTTTGTGCCTTTACAACTGCGAACTTGACTGTCTTGGTAGGAGTAGTGGTTATGGAGTGGACCAAAAAAATGAGAATTAGCAGTGCTGTCACTCGCTGCTGACAAAATTCATCTTTGACAAATGAGCAAGTAGATTATAATTTCTACAACTTTCAATCCGATATTTTATAGGTAAAAACCGAATAATTCAGGAGGGCTGTTATGAACTTTAGAGCGTTCCACCGGATTTTAGCAAGCGTAATCCTGCTCCTTTGCCTTTTTTCTACATCGGTCGAAGTGCAAGCTGCGACCTATTACTTTACGGTGGATACTACAAATGACACCAGTGATGCTAACCTAACGGATAATATCTGCGCCGATGCTCAAAACGACTGCTCCCTGCGGGCGGCATTGGAGCAATCCAGACCTCTAACCCAAAGTGATCAAATTGTGAACATCGATTTTGATCTCCCCTCACCCGCGACGATTGAGATCACTTCGGACTTGCCAAGTTACACCGAAGCCAACCTGACCAATGATGATCCTTTGAAGCGCATCACCATAGACGGAAATAACAACTTCGGCTTGGTCATCTCTGGTAATCAATCCACGACCGTTGAGGGTTTAATTTTTATGAATTTCCGTTTAGCTCCGATATTTGTGTATTTTGGCGGCACGGATTTCATCACCAACAACGTACTTGTTGATAATGAGAATGGAATTGCCATTAGCAACTTGAACAATGAAGAGCAAGGTGTGGTTCACGTAACCGGCAATTATGTGGGGTATAACCCTCATACTGAGTCAGGAGACCCTAACACCAAGGGCATATACATAAAGGATGTGGCCACTGTTTCTAGTGAATGCGAGGTTTGGATTGGCGGAAACAGCGCTGCGGATGGCAACGTGATTGCAGGTAACAATTTATCTGGCATCTACATTGAAAACACGAATCCAAATACTGATGTTGTCATTCTAAACAACTTCATTGGCATGGTGGACGATACCACGCCGGAGCCTAACAACAATCACGGAATTGAAGTGGTGAAGAGCGCGGGAAATTTGAATATTGGAGGGGACTACCTTACACAGGGAAACCTGATCGCAGGTAATAACAACCTTGGTGTTTACATTGCGGAGTCAAATTCCGCATCGATTCAAGGGAACACCTTCAGCTCCAACGCGGCTGGATCGGCTTACATCCCCAACCAAATGGGGGATGTAAAAGTCTTTGACAGCCCTTACCTGAGGATTGGCGGTGACACAACTGCATATGGCAACGTCATTCCGCAGGGTGTTACGGTTGAGAGTAATTCAGTCAATAACGTTAATTTGCGGATCAAACATAACTTCCTGGGGATATCTAGAGGTGGTTATGTTTACCCGATTGACCCGGACCGGGATGGCATTTTCGTTGAAGACGCAACCGGTTTTCCAGAAATTTCGTTCAACCAAATTACAAATTTCAATAAAGGTATTGTCATCCTCAGGAATTCGGTCGTGCCGATATCAAAGAATAAAATTTACGGAAACAGAGAGATGGGCATTGATCTCGATGATGACGGGGTCACCCTGAATGACAATTTGGACATCGATAGCGGACCCAACGGACTGCAAAACTTCCCGGTGATTTCAAACCTTGTTCTGCAGGATTTTGGCAATGTGAAAATTATTGATTTTGATGTGAGTTTACACTCAGCACCAAATAAGCAATACTACGTTGAAGTGTTTTCGAGCCCCTTTTGCGGTAGTAATGGCTATGGACAGGGCATGCAAGTATTTGCTTATAACGGCAGCATTACTACAGACAGCAGCGGTAACTCAGGAATCTGGCACATCAGCGATCTTTTTCCAACTAACATCATCGGTCCTTGTCTGACAGCCACTGCCACTTTGATGGACGGCATAACCCCTGTCGCCACCAGCGAGTTCTCACTCGGCGTGATGGCCTGGGATCCGGAAAAGATCTTTTTGCCGATGATCGTAAGGTAGATTAATGTTTTAATAGAAAACAAGCTGGCGCTTGTATAAAACGCCAGCTTGTTTTTTTTGAGCAGATTCCTATCTGACGATCATTGGGAGATAGATATAGGAGGGGGGCGTTTCCACATAAACATTCCAGACTGTCTCAATCACAGAGCTGGATCCACTATCAAAACCTGAAGCAAAATAGCCACGTGCCTTGATGAACAGGTTTTCATCATAAGACAGACTTAGACCGTCCAACTGCCAGCCCCCTGGAATGCGCTGCCCAACTCCCAGCGGAGTAAAGCTAATCCCGTCGGTGGAAACATCAAAAGTTGTAATCACAAACTCCGGACCAGAACCGCTGCGCAGCCACTCAATCGTCGTTCCGCCTTCGTCAACACTAAAAGACTGGAGGGCTGCTTCGCTGGCAGCAACGCGGCCAATTGTCTGCCGGGCTACCCCACCCAGAGATGAGAAAAATCCACCAGCCAGGATTTTTCCATCTGATTGTTGCGCGACGGCATAGACGTTATCATCCGCTCCGCCATTGAAGGCATAATCCAGAACTCCTTCGGGTGTCAACCTGCCAATCTTGTTACAGGTTTCGCCTGCCAGGGTCGTAAACTGCCCACCAACCAGAATCTTGCCATCAGCCTGCAGGGCAAGCGTGTATACATCCCAATCCGTTGTTGCCAGGAAATCCGCGTCAATGCTGCCATCCGGGTTAAGTCTTCCGAGACGACTGCGCGATGCACCGCCGAGCGAGGTGAATTGCCCCCCAACCAGGATTTTGCCATCAGGCTGGACAACAAGACTATATACCATCATGTTTGCCCCAGAGGTGGTGAAGGTCGTATCCAGGGTCCCGTCTGCATTCAGTTTGGCAATTTTGCTGCGGCTTACGCCACCAACAGTGACGAAGTTACCACCGACCAGGATCTTGCCATCGGGCAAGACTGCAATTGTTCGCACCAATCCCCCCACAGTTGGGTTGAAGCTGGTGTCCAGCGTTCCGTCAGCATTCAGGCGGGCAAAAAAATCGCGTGGCGTAGAACCTATATAGGTAAACCCTCCTGCAAGCAAGATTTTGCCATCAGGTTGCACCGCCAGGGCGTATACCTCGCCATTTGGATTAGTGGTAAAACCGGAGTCTACTGTTCCATCCGGGTTCAACCGGCCGATATTTGGGTGAGTTTCCACCCCAATCTGCCAAAAACTTCCACCCAGGATGATTTTGCCATCCGATTGTACCGCCAGGGCATTAACATAATTTCCAGTGACAGCCGGGTTGGTGAAATCCAGGTCCCTGGTGCCGTCCGCGTTCAACCTGCCGACCTTGGATGAAGGGCTGCCTCCCACATTATCAAATCCACCGCCTATCAGGATCTTACCATCCGGTTGAAGCGCGATAGCATTGACATACAAGTCAGTCCCAGTGGTAAGGTTCGCGTCCAACGAGCCGTCCGGGTTCAGACGCCCAAGTTTGTTGCGCGCAACGTCCCCCAAGGTCGTGAAATCACCGCCCACAAGGATGCTTCGGTCTTGCTGAATTTGAACTGAATAAACATAAGAGTTGGCTACCGAATCAAAACTGGTATCCAGCGAGCCGTCGCTGTGAAGCCGGGCAAGATTTTGCTGTGTGATCGCATTAATCGCTCCAAAAGAACCGCCGATCACGATTTTTCCATCTGGCTGCACAGCTAAAGACATCACCCTCAAAGCTCCACCGGTCAAGACTGGGTTAAAGTCAGCGTCAAGCGAGCAGTCCGCGTTCAGCCTGGCAATCTGGGTTCGGGTAACACCATCTACCGCGCCGATCAATCCCCCGATCACAATTTTTCCGTCCGCCTGAAGTCCGATGGTATCGACGGTTCCACCAACGGTGCCACCGCAAGTGCTGTCGAAAGTGCCATTGGAGTTAAGCCTGCCAAACCAATTCTTGCCGCTGCCTGCCAGATTGTCGTAAGAACCACCCACGAGGATCTTATCGTCCGGATCCACCGCGATTGATTTGACCGAGCCAATGTTGGCCGTTTGCGCGGTGAAGCTTTCATCCAGACTTCCATCTTCATTCAGACGCGCAAGGTTGTTCCGGAAAATACCATTTAGCTCTCCGAACAAGCCGCCAAGTAATATTTTCCCATCATCCTGAACGACAATTGTGTACAACTCGCCTTGGGTAATGCTGGCGTTAAAATCTGAATCGACACTGCCATCCGAATGCAACCTGGCAATACGCAAATGGGCTTCTCCATCGACATCAGTAAACCCGCCAGCTAACAGGATCTTTCCGTCTGCCTGCAGCGCGATCCATTGCACGTGGGCGTCCAGGCTGGGCGTGGTGAAGTCCGCGTCCAGTGAGCCGTCCGGGTTTAAACGCGCAAGCCGCGCAATAGCCTGATCTGCAATAGTAGTGAAATAACCACCCACCAGGATCTTCCCATCCGGCTGAACGGCTATCGTTTGCACGCTGCCGCTTGGTGAGGGGTTGAACCCGTCTTCAGCGCCAAGCGCTTCAACTGGCGTGGGTGAAAGCATGCTCAAGAGCAATGCCATTACGACAAAGAACAAAAAAGTCCGATTAATTGGTTTCATCGCTGACCTCCATTAGACTATCCAGGAATTCACTTGCAAGCCGCTGTGTGTTTTCCTGCTTCACCCCTGTTCGATCGCCTCAATTAGCAAACACCAACAAAAAAAATCTGAAATACGCTGATTTAAATGAATTAAGCTTTTGATCAAAATAACAATACTGCGATGAGTTTTGGAAGAAAGATACCTTCATTGTTATTAAGTTGTAGAGACACACTAAGCAAAATGGATAAAATGAGTATAACAAATTCTGGGTAATTTTCACTATTTTTTGGTGAAATTTTCCGAGTTCCACTGGTTATTTCCGGCTTGTGCTTGACCAAACAAGATTGGACTGCTAAAGCGCTAATTTGTGGGCGGGTCAAAACTCTTTCAACCCGCCCACGGGGAGCTGTTTCTACCTGACGATCATGGGCAGGTAGATGTAAGTATCTGTGCTTCCGCTTACCACCGTCAGGGTCACGCCGGGATCGCTGAAGTTGATCTCCAACTCCAAGCCCCCAGGCAGGTCCGGCAAGGTCACCGTACCATATTCAAATGTGCCTGTGCCGGTCACGTGGTCAATGATTAAAAATTCATCACCTTCCTGGGGTGTATAGCCGGGCTCGAGCGTGACGTTTAATGTCCCATACAACATAGTTGCCGTCCCTGTGACCACCAGCTGGTCGTACTCTATACCCAGGGTCGTGCCGCCTAGCTCGATTTCCAGGATGCCGTTTACTGTTTGCGTGTAATCGCCCTCGACGGTGATGATGCCCGGCGAAGCGCCCGGGCTGACCGTGCCGGCGTTGACCAGGTTGGCAGAAAGCGTGCCTGAGCCGATCAGGCTATCGCCGCTTTCGAGATTAAGTTCATCGCCTGGGTCGAGCGTGCCGCCGCCCAGGTCAATCACCGCATCCTCGCCGTTATCCATCCCCTGTGGGAAAACCAGGCTGCCGGCGACGACATCAACCGTGCCGTTGTTGGTGAAGGGGACGTTCATGGTGGTGGTTGTGGCGGCGGTGTTTTTGATGAAGCTGCCGTTGTTGGTAAAGACTTCCGTCTCAGTGCCAGTCATGGTCGTGGTGGCATTGGCATTAAAGGTGCCATTATTGATAAATGTCGCAAAATTGGTCAAAGTCAAATCACGTTTATTCCAGTTTGCTGTTGAATTATTGATCAGGGTTTGGTTATTCAGTGTGAAGTCATTTTGAGTGTAAGAGGACGTTCCCATGGTAAAGGTTGCGCCAGCATCAACGGTGGTCGTGCCATTACCGGTAATTTTTCCTGCCCCCCAAAGGAATTGAGTTGAAACAGACAAATTTCCCAGGTTTTGGAGCTCGCCATTGTAATCCAGCCTTAATTTGCTCATGTTGTAGTTGTAAGCCTGGCTTTCAAGAATCAGCTTACCCCCATAATTAATATCGAAATTCTCGGGTGTCTTTAAAATACCTACACCAGTCTTAAAATAGACCGTACTGGTTCCGCTTGTCGGCTGGACAATTAAGTATGTGCCAGTATTTTCAGGCTGTGAATATGTGCCATATAAATTTACTGTGCCTCCTCTTGCGTGTAATTGATTTACGCGTATCTCAGACCCACTGTTAAAATTAAAAATCTGTCCGGATGCAGAATCATTATCACCCACAAATAAGTACTCACCCTGAAAAATTCCCGTGTGCGACCCACCACGATAGAGTACAACACCGCCAGTATAGGTTCCAGATTCAGTAAAGATCACAGACCCATCGTTATTTAATGCTGCGTAGATAAACAAATCATCAGCACCAAGTTTCGTGATGCTGCCAGTTGAACTCACATTCATAACACCGCCTTCTGACCACGGTGGACTATTGAGGGCGATAGGGCTATCTGTGGCATTAGCAACCAAAGCGCCATTAATCGTCCAGGTGGCAGCATTCGCAACAGAACCTTTGAGGATCGTTAAGGTAGCCCCCGAATTTATCGTAATGCTGTTTACGGTTACGAGGTAAGTTGCCGGAATTGTCGGCTGGTTGGGTGGCGTTCCGCTTGAGATGGACACATCGTCTTCTGCTATCGGAACGCGACCACAGCTCCAATTCGCTGGGTTGGACCAATCGGCACTTGTATCCCCTTCCCAAACACATTCTGCCGCTTGTGCAGGTTTGTTCGCGCCGGCCAGGAAACTTAAAGCAAGTACCAAAACCAGGATGATTCTGATCGTATTGGAGAGGGGCCTTCTCATGGTGACTCCTTTTGTTACTTGTTTGATTGTGAGCGTAATGTCAGTGGTTTCACTCAGCAAGCATCGAAATCAAGCTTGTGGTGAATTAATAAAGCAACTACTTGTTAACAGATAAGAAACAGCAGGTCAAACTCTTCAATTTTCAAAAATGTTTTGGAACTGATGCTAATAATTTTACTATAAAAAATTCTACGACAGATCAATTCTGCCAGATTCGTTGGGGATATTTATAGTAAAAGCTGCCTATTATTCCGCCGGCAAAGGTTGAAGCCACCTTGCGTGGGCGGCAGCTGCTTCGCGCCAACCGCAAAGCGACCCACAGCCGCAATCGTCCGGAACGGATGATAAAGGCTTTCGCGAAAGTGAGTCGGGGGTAACGGCTTGAGCTAACTTTTAGTTTCTTTGTCAGCAGGGGTCGCGGCGGCGGTCTCGCCGACGAGGTCGCCCACAACCTTTTTCAATTGTTTTCGCGATGGCTTGCGGGTGAAGGCCTCGCGCATTTTTTGAACAAACGACTGCGAGAGGTCGCGGCTGAGCTGGCGGAACTTTTCGTTGCTGATGCGCTCGCCCTTCTCGAACCACTCGATCGCGGCATAGCCCATCACCACCGTCATCGAGGTCGCGATAGCCGAGGAGAGGATCCAGCCGGGCACGTTCGCGAACTTCGAAAGCTGCTGGAAAAGAGCCCTGCCCAACAAGCCCATCCCGAAGGTGCCGATCATCTCGCGGGCGCGTTTGGCGGTGATCTTGTATTGATAGATCCGGGCGATGGTCAGCACCATGCCGGTTTGCGTCGCCACCAGCGGGATGAAGTCGATCACGGGCAACGGG
>DAISYV010000094.1:0-7526 GCA_036825115.1 Anaerolineaceae bacterium
TCTGGCGCTTTCAACAATTCCACGATCTCCCGGGCAATCTGCCTTGAACGCTCCAGTTCCTGCAAGCTGTTGAAGTTCTCCAGGTTGTAGGTCGCTATGGCCAGTTCCCAGTCTTCCTGCACCCCTCTAGCTTCACTCGGCTTGAAAGGTACATTTTGGCTTAAAACCGGCTTGCCCAAAGGCTGGACGCGATAATTCCCAAAATCGTAGTCCACCACGCCGACAATCGGTTCGCCAAAAACAGCTCCCACGTGGATCTCCGGCATCATGATGAAAGCGTCATCCAGCATGATTCTTTCCGGATTGGAGTCAGTTTCCCGCAGCACCAAAACGCCTTCACTCGAAATAATGCCGGCATTCTGACCATTATCTGCGACAACTGAAACCTCGTTGTATCCATTTCGCGTCGATATTGCCCTGGCGTTGTTGATCCGCACCAGCATACCTTCGAGGCTCTCAAAGAAGTCCATGCCGTCATCCTGAGGGTCAATTGGCTTTTTGCTCTGCCCCACATATCCGTTTACGTCGTTCTCAATCACCTGGTCAGGAAGGATCCTGCCGCCCTGACCGATGACGACAGGCTCGGGCAATGGCTGATTTTGGCTCAACACAGTCACCTTCTTTGCCACCAGGGTTGTGATGGTCAACGAGTTTTCGCCCAAACCTGCAGGATTCCACTCCCGCACCCAGCCGTTCTCAATTATCACCACATCACCCGCTTTGGCATTCGAATATGTCTGAAGATCGACATAGATTGCCTCAGATGTGCGTTCGTCTCCATCCGGCGTGAGGCTCTGCAGGTAAAAACCGTCGCCATCCACCGCCGTCACCACGCCGCTGACTTTCGCGATCGTCTCACCATCCAGCGGTGAACGATGAGTGATCCCCTGGATCTGGTTGATCGCGGTTACGCCATCGACTGTTGGCAGCGTGGCACTCGGTAAAGTTGCCGTCGGGGAGGAAAAAGGCGTCTGGGCAACACAACCCGCGCACAACAGCAGCAAACAAAAAAAGACAATAGTTCGTTTCAAATCATTCTCCATAGGTTCAGGTCAGTAATTTTACATTATTCGCGGGTCACCTGTGATTACATGGTTGGAATGCGATAAAATTGTGGCATGGAACTTCAGGCAGCAATTTCAAAAGTTGATCGCTACTCGTCAGCCGCGCAGGGAGACAAAGTTGAAATTATCGAGCGTCCCCGCGGCGGCATATCCATCATCATGGCTGAGGGCAAACTCAGTGGTCGTCGATCCCGATCTGTTGCCATGAAAACTGTCCATTCCATCATGAATTTAATCTCCAACGGATCTCACGATGGCGCAGCCTCCAGAATGGTGCTCTCAAACATCAATGATGAGCACAAAGGGAAGGCTCAAGTCAGTCTAAGCATCATCTCCTGTGATCTCGAATCCCAATCGATCGTCATCACCAAGAACAACACCACCCCTGTCATAACCGTTTTCGAAGGCACGGTGGATTATTTGCGATTTGACGATACGATCGATTCTGAGTCATCTGCCAAACCTTCGGTGTACCAGTTCGAGATCGAAGAAGGTCGGGATTTCGTCCTGATTTCCGATGGAGTCCTGCAGGCTGGCGCCCAATACGAGCGACTCCTGGACCTGCGGGTTTCAGTCGAATCTCTTTTTGAAGATGATGAACCCACCGTCCAGGAAGTGGCTGATGCCATCCTCACCCAAGCGATTAGCCAGGATCTCGGTCGTCCCCGTGATGATATGACTGTTACGGTTTTGCGTATCTCAGCCGCTGCCCCCACCAACATCCGGCGGGAGTGCGTTCACTTTCCGATCTTTGACAGAAAATAAAGGAGACGATCTATGCACGAGGAAGTCATTCTGATCACTGGAGCAAATGGAGAAATTGGTCATGGTCTGATCCACCACCTGGCTGAGCAAAAGAAAGCAATTGTGGCTCTCGACCTCAATCCTCTGGATGAAGTACTTCAACCGCTTGTCCGCCATTGGCAAATTGGTGACATTCTCAATTTTGAGCTTCTCGAGACACTCTTCGAGGAACACCACTTCAGTGTCATCGTCCACCTGGCGTCGATCCTTTCCACGAAGGCTGAAAAAAATCCTGAACTCGCCCACAAGATCAATGTTGAGGGCACTCTGAATTTGCTTCGCTTATCGGAAATTCAATCCAGGCGGGATTGCGTGCCCGTGAAGTTTATTTATCCCAGTTCCATCGCAGTCTATTGCATGCCTGACCTTGAGACCAAACAAGCGGCTGGTAAGATTCGCGAAGACCAATTCACCACTCCTACCACCATGTATGGCATTAATAAGCTCTATTGCGAGAATCTTGGGTGCTATTACAGCAAGCACTACAAACAGCTCGCGAACAACGCCAATCCTGATGAACTGCTCGACTTCCGGTGCTTACGCTTCCCGGGTTTGATCAGCTCTGAGACCGTCCCCACTGGCGGCACCAGCGACTACGGTCCTGAGATGCTCCATGCCGCCGCAAAAGGTGTTGCTTACAACTGCTTTGTGCGCCCTGACGCGAAACTGCCTTTCATGGTTATGCCCGATGCTGTCAAATCGCTTATCGCGCTTAAGGAAGCCCCCCGGCATTCTCTGACTCAGACTGTTTATAACGTCACCAGTTTCAGCCCGACCGCGCAGGAGATCTACGATCTGACCATTGCCGCTTTTCCAACGGCTGATCTTCACTTTGTTCCGGATTGTCATCGGCAGTGCATCGTCGATTCCTGGCCGGCGGACATAGACGACTCTGCAGCCCAGCGGGATTGGGATTGGCAGCCAGACTATGATTTTGGACGCGCTTTTTCGGAATACCTGGTGCCTGCTATTCGCGCCCGATATCAATAACTAAGGAAACCACATGCCCCTTTACGAATACGTTTGTCAATCATGCAAACAAACCTTTGAAACAATTCGCTCCTTTAGCCAGGCGGATCAACCCATTTCCTGCCCAAGCTGTGGGAAAACGGATGCCCGGCGGCAACTCTCGCTGGTGAACGCTTTCAGTTCCGGGAAAAGCCTCGGAGGAAGCAACTCCTGCAGTTCCTGTACTTCTGGAAATTGCTCAAGCTGCGGGCACTCATGAAAACCGTAGATTATTTTCGCGGTAAATCCGTTTTGATCACGGGTGGATCCAGCGGGATCGGTTTTGCCATCGCGAACGCCCTGGTTGAAATGGATGCCGTGGTTATCCTTTTGGCAAGAGATTACGAGAAACTCAAGGCTGCAAAGGCTTCAATCCTGGAAAAATTTCCAAAAGCCAAAGTCAAACTCGTTTCAGCCGATGTAACGGACGCGGAGACACTCATTGTGTTGCATGAAAAATATGTTCGCAACCATGACACACCCGATATCCTGATCAATTGCGCCGGTGTGGCCCGTCCGGGTTATGTCGAAGAAATACCGCTGGATGTCTACAAATGGACAATGGATATCGATTACCACGGAACTGTGAACACGATCAAAGTCCTTTTACCAGGAATGATAGAGCGAGGTTCCGGACACATCATTAATTTCTCTTCTCTGGCAGGGGTCATTGGTGTATTTGGTTATACGGCTTATTCAGGCGCAAAATTTGCGATCAAAGGCTTCAGCGATGCCCTTCGGACCGAGCTCAAACCTAAAGGCATCAAGGTCAGCATTGTCTACCCTCCAGATACCGACACTCCTCAACTCGCCTGGGAGGATCAATACAAACCGTTTGAAACGCGCGAATTGGCAGGTTCCGATCAACCTATTCAGCCATCGTTAGTCGCCGAGGAGACTTTGAAAGCGGTTGCACGGGGTCGCTACAAAGTAGTTCCGGGGTTTAATGCGAAATTAACCTATTTTGTTGCCACCCGTGTGGGCAATTGGTTTAACCCGATCATGGACTTTATGGTTTCCCGAGCAACTAAAAAGAAAGCCCGACTTGATAAATGACCTCAAGCAGCACCAAGGCGGTGCTGGTATCCGCTCTCTGATTGATCGCTGGCAGCAGGATCAGGAATTTCGGGAAAACATAACCTACTGGCAGGTCACGGCCGCGCGCCAGGCAGTCAGTACCCCAATTCCCGCTTCTTTGGATCCCCGCCTGCACACCGCGCTGAATGCGCTTGGAGTAACCCACCTGTATTCGCACCAGGCTGAAGCAGTCAAGCGAGCTCACGATGGAGAAAACCTGGTGATTGCCACCGGAACTGCCAGCGGCAAGACCCTCTGCTACAACCTGCCCGCGGTTCAGCAAGCGCTTTCCAATCCCAATGACCGCATACTCTACCTCTTTCCGACCAAAGCCCTCACCCAGGACCAATTTACCAGCCTGGATCAGTTACTGAAAGCGGTTCCGTCCAAAAAACCCATGCCAGTCAATATTTTTGATGGCGACACACCCCAGCATATGCGCTCTGCGATGCGTAAGCAGTCCGTCTTCCTGATGACAAACCCGGATATGCTTCACCAGGGCATTCTGCCCCACCACGCCATCTGGCAACCGTTCTTTCAGGGGCTCAGCCTGGTGATCATTGACGAAATGCACACCTATCGCGGTATTTTTGGCTCACATTTTGCCAACCTGATGCGTCGCCTCAAGCGCATAGCGGCTTTCTACGGTGCTTTTCCCAAATTCATCCTCACCTCTGCCACGATCGCCAATCCGGTTGAGCTGGCTGAAGTGCTGATCGATGACCGCGTTAGCCTGATTGACCAAAGTGGGGCACCCCAGGGAGAGAAGCATTTCCTGCTGTATAACCCGCCTTTGGTCGACCAAAAACTGGGCTTGCGGAAATCCAGTGTGCAAACCAGTGTGAATATTGGGCTGTCGCTGCTCGAAGCCAATCGCCAATCGCTGCTTTTCGCGCGAACCCGCCGCACGGTGGAAATGCTCCTTACTTATTTGCTCGAGAGGCTGCCATACCAACAGCGCTCTAAAGTGCGCGGTTATCGCAGCGGCTACCTAAAAAGCGATCGGCGCGAGATCGAGCAGGGTTTCAAGAGCGGCAGCATCCGCCTCGTAGTAGCCACTTCTGCACTCGAACTTGGGATCGACATTGGTGAACTCGAGTCCGTCATCCTGGTCGGCTATCCAGGCTCGATTGCCACCACCCTTCAGCGCGCAGGTCGGGCGGGCAGAAAGCAGCAGGATTCACTCGCCCTGCTGGTTGCCACTAATGACGCCATGGATCAATACCTGGCGAATCATCCGGAATATCTCAGCAACTCGCCCGAAAAAGCGCTTGTCGATCCGAACAATCTACTTGTCCTCTACCAACACCTGCGCTGTGCTACCTTTGAGCTGCCTTTTTCGCCGGACGAAAGTTTCGGTCCTATCAATCCCTCGCAGCTCAGTGAAATTTTCAATGCCATGACTACTGCTGGTGAAGTCCTCAGCCGTAATAACACCCATTATTGGGTTGCTGACGCATACCCTTCAGCAGGCATCTCATTACGATCTTCAACGCCGAACATTGTTTCCTTGCTGGCTGATGGACCCGACAAGCCCACCCTGATTGGTCAGATGGACGCTCATAGTGCTGAATGGTTGGTGCATCCCCAGGCAGTTTATCTACACGAAGCAGAGACTTACCTCGTCGAGGATCTCAACCTGGAGCAAGGCGTCTGCAAACTCAAACACGCCCAGCCGGATTACTACACCCTGCCTACAATCAAAACAACTATTGAAAACTTTGAAGTTCGGTCAAGCCAACCAGTCGGGTCCTCCAATGTCAGCTCTGGACCGCTTTCTCTCTCCATCCGGGTGGAAGGATTCAGGAAGATCCGCTGGCAGACCAACGAGACGCTCGAACGTCTGCCGCTTGACCTGCCGGCACGCGGTCTGGAAACGGAAGGCGCCTGGTTTTCCATCGGTGAGAACCTCGTGAACCACCTCAAAGAGCTTGCCTTGTGGAACTCCGATCCTAACGATTATGGTCCAGGTTGGCCCGCACTCAGGCAAAAAATCCTCTTACGGGATCAATACAAATGCGCCGCCTGCCATCAAACCTTCCCTTCTGGCGAGTTGCATGTTCACCACATCCAACCCTTCAAAACTTTTGCCGATGCTCTCCAGGCTAACGTGCCATCCAACCTCGTCACCCTGTGCCACAAGTGCCACACGGTGGTGGAAACCCGTGTGCGGGTTATTTCGGGCATGGCAGGCGCGCGCCACGCCTTGCGCAACATTGCCCCCCTGCTCATCATGTGCGACGATGCCGATATTGCCATGCTTTCCGAACCAAAATCCATCCTCAATAACGGTCAACCGGCCATTTTGGTATACGACACGATTCCCGGCGGAGTGGGTCTCTCCAACCAACTATTCGAGGATCACCGCTTTTGGCTTGAACGGGCGGCTGAAATGATTAGCGATTGTCCCTGCGAGGATGGCTGCCCCGCTTGTGTCGGTCCATTTGGTGAGGATGGATACGGCAGCAAACGTGAATCCCTGGCATTGCTGAAGGGTTTGCTCCATGAGTGATTGGAATAACCTTTCGGAGAGATTGAAGCGCCTTGGCGTCCAGCTGGGCATTTCGCAACCCTCGGTGGAAAAATCAGGTAGAGTCGCTAGGCTTGAGGAGCTCGTTCCAGGGCGCAATCTTAAGACCATTTTCGGCGAGATTTTCTCCCTCAATCACGCTTACCCTGAGGATCGCCAGCATGGTCACCTGCCTCTCAAGCCTCTCACTTCTTATGATTGGCTGGCACATTGGGCAAAAGCGCCTGCCACACCCGCTCTTGAATCACTGATTTTTCTGGACACCGAAACCACAGGTCTTTCAGGTGGCACGGGTACCATGCCCTTCATGATTGGCGCTGGCCGCTTTATCGAAAACCAATTTGTGGTTGAACAATTCTTTGTCCGCAACCCCGCCGAGGAAACTGCGCAACTTGCGGCTTTATCGGAGTTTGTTGAGGGTGTTGAAGGCATCGTCACCTACAACGGCAAATCGTTTGACTTGCCGATTATCAATACGCGCTACATCATGCAGCGCCTCTCAAACCCGTTCACTACAACCACGCACTTCGATCTGCTGCCGTTCACCCGGCGAATTTGGAAGTCCCGCCTGGGTCAATGCAATCTTGGAAATATCGAAACACAGGTACTCGGATTTCACCGGGAACAGGCAGACATTCCCGGTTACCTGGTCCCGGATTTTTACCGAGAATATCTCTTCACTGGGGATGCCACCCACATGCCTGGTATCTTTTATCACAACGAAATAGATGTGCTCAGCCTCTCAGCGCTTTTCAGCTGGCTGGCAGCCATCCTTGAGGACCCTTCCGACGACCGCTTCACAGATCCTGGCGATTTACTCTCGGTCGGACGCGTTTTGGAGATCCTTGAGCGTGAACAAATGGCTGACCAGGTTTACGCTTCCGATCGCCTCCAGCAACTTCCTGATACGGATCGTCAGAAAAGCCTTCTTTTACGCGCGAGACTCCAGAAACGCAAAGGAAACCTGGAAGAGGCCAGTATTTTGTGGCAGAAAGCAGCCTCAGCAGGTTCACTGGAGGCTTTGATTGAGCTGGCAAAGTATT
>DAISYV010000095.1:0-5554 GCA_036825115.1 Anaerolineaceae bacterium
ACTTAATTTATCGAGGTAGTCAATTTTACTATAAATGTTAATAAACGGTTAACTCATCCCCCAAATTGTAGAACGTGCCACTCCGCGGAACTTGTTTTTGAGCTCTTTTGTGGATACTTCCTCAGGCAGGTGGTTGATCCTTGAGTTTGATTGTCGCGATCAGCCCCATCACCAGCAGAATCGTGAAGCCCACGTGCACAACAGCGCCAACCAGATCGCTGGCAATGATCGATAAAGCAAGGTCTGCCAGGTAGAAAATAATGCCAATGATGTAAACCGGAATGTTTCCACGCCGCGCGAAGACACCAAAAAGAACAAAAATGCCTGCAAGCACGATGATGACGCCCCAGATCAAAGCGGGGTTGGGCGCGGCTAACGACCTCACGAAGTATTGAGGCGCGCCAAGTCCAAAAACAAAGCGGCGCTTGGCACTGAGTATATCCATGACCTGATTAAAGATTGAGAAAAAGGCAATCCAGAAGAAGTAATTTGAAGCGTTCCTGGCGTTTTGTTCCAGCTCAGCGCGTTTAGTGCGACTGCGGGTTTTGTTCGGGGGCGTTTGACCGCCGGGGTTGGTGTTGGTCATAGTACCTCCAAAAGCAATATACAGTTAATTATAGCGGTTCCCCTCAGCAGACGTCAAAAGGGCTGGTGGTGGGATTGGAATGGAGCAGCTGGCGGTTGAATTCACTCCGCAGCCATTTGCTCTGACAGAGTGCTGCCCATTCGCACCCGCCGCAGACCTCATCCAGAAGCCCTTGCTGTAGGATGGCATCGTAGACTTGCTGGCAGAGTTCATGAAGCGGGATAGGCTGATCAGTTTCCAAACCCGCACCAGCGAGATCCAAGGTGCGCTGGTCAAAAAGCGAAACTTTGGCTTCATCCTCGCAGTACCCATTCTGGTTATGGGGGCAAGCCTGGCAGAGAGTGTCGCATCTGGTTGTGAGTTGCAGCATTATGTTGGGTTCACTCACGAAAGCGGTCATGTTCTCAACAAACTCCTGGCTGTAACCCTTGCCCTCAAAGAACAATACGCACAAAGCATGATGTGGGCGCAAAGAAGTCACAGGGTCCGTTGGTTGGTTAGCTTCCATTAGCATGGCATTCATCTCCGAATTGTAACGGGTAGAGGACTTATCTGCTGGAAGAGTTGGGAAAAAATTGATAGGTGGGATGGCGTCATTAACTTTTGCCTGCCTGAGTACAGGTTTAGCCAACCCACCGAATAATCTTGCGTTGGCACTTATCTGTAGAAAGAGTTGGGAAACATCGCAGTAGTAGATGTGTTGACACTGGTGGGTTGGCTTTTTGAAATTTCTCAAAAATCAACATCCTTTTACGCCAACCCACCCTACTAGTCTATTCAGGTTGTCGGGTTGAAATTCGCAAACTCTTCGAGCACGATGACCAGACTTGCGGCTAATTGCCCCAATCCATGCGATACCTGGATTTGCCTCTCAACCACTTCTCTGCCGAGATTGCCGCTACGGCTCCATCGGATGCGGCGATGACTGCCTGCTTCACATGCGAACACAAAACATCTCCCACAGCATAGACGCCCGGGATTGCCGTCTGGTTCTCGCGATCCACTTGCAAACAGCCTTCATCGCTGATCTCCAACTGCCCCGTAACAAAATCGGTGATCGGTTTGGCACCCTGGAGGTAGACGAACACACCCGCCACTGGCAAAGATTCTGATTCCTTGCTGCCCCGCGCAGAAACCTGCAGGCATTCCACCTGCTTCTCACCGCAGATCTCTCTTACCACACTGCCCGGATGCATCACGACATTTCCCTTTTCAGTCAATTCTGCCAATGCTTCCGGCGGCACGTTGACTTGTTCAGTAGGTGAGAAGAAGTGCAAAGTCCTGACAAAGCGGGTCAGATATAGCGCTTCTTCCAGCGCCTCGTCACTTTTGCCGATGACCGCCACATCTTTGCCTTTAAAGAACGCAGCGTCGCAAACGGCGCAATAAGAAACACCCCGTCCCAGCAGTTCTGCTTCACCTTTGATCAGGTTGGTGCGTCCCATTGAGCCGGTGGCAATGATGATCGAGCGGGCGGAATAAACCCCAAAGTTGCCAAAAATAGCTTTTGGACTGCTGGAGAGGTCGGTGCCGAGTGCTTTGTCGTTGATAAATTCAGCACCAAAATCCATGGCTTGCTTGCGCATCACCTGGAGCAGCTCCGAGCCGCCAATCTCCCCGTCTATGCCAGGGTAATTCGCGATTTTATTGGTGGTGCCAAGCGCTCCGGTGGTGAGGCCCTTATCCAGGATGCCCACTTTCAGCCCTGCACGAGCGGCGTAGATGCCAGCAGTCGCGCCAGCAGGTCCCCCGCCGATAATGAGAATGTCATAAAGCAATGAGTCAGATGTTTCCAAAATTCACCTTCTTTCCAAAATCCTCACTTAGTATACCGGGCAGACAAAGTATTCTCCAATCGTTGTAAGAACTCTTACGCCTAAGATCTTCCTCGAAAATGAAGTATATTGAGAGTTTTTTAGAGGCTTTGGCTACTATATTTGATCAGATTTCAGTACAATGAGATTGTTATGACGAAAAAATTCTACAAAATGACCCTGCCAGAGCGCCACGAGTTCCTCCTGCATAACAGCAGCCTGACTGAGGAAGACCTGAAAACCTGGCTGCCTGGCTCCGGGCTGAACCTGGGAACTGCCGATCAAATGATTGAAAACGCGGTGGGTCTCTTTAGCCTGCCCCTTGGCATCGCCCAGAATTTCATTGTGAATGGCAAGCCGGTCTTGGTACCGATGGTGGTGGAAGAACCATCCGTAATTGCGGCAGTTTCGTACATGGCCAAGCTGGCGCAGTCCACCGGCGGCTTCAAAGCCTGGATGAGTTCCCAGGAGATGATCGGCCAGCTGCAGTTGCTCGACCTGGCGGATATCGACGCGGCTCGAAAATTGATCGAAACCCACAAGCACGATTTACTGGAACAGGCAAGCGCCCTCAACCCGGGTCTGACGCGCCACGGCGGTGGCATCCGCGACCTGGAAGTAAGACGCATCAGTAAATCTCCGATTGGAGCTTTTCTGGTGGTGCACCTGATCCTGGACGTCGCGGACGCGATGGGCGCCAATATGGTCAACACCGCGGTCGAAAGCCTGGCGCCTTTGCTTGAGGAGCTGACAGGTGGCAGGGCGCAACTGCGCATCCTCAGCAACCTTTCCGACCGCCGGCTGGCAACTGCCGAGGTCACATTGCCCGTTGATGTACTGGCTTTTGAAGGATTCAGCGGTGAGCAGGTGAGGGATGGCGTGATTGAAGCCTGGGCTTTCGCCGAGGCAGACCCCTACCGTGCCGCCACCCACAACAAAGGCATCATGAACGGTGTGGATGCTTTGTTACTGGCAACAGGAAATGACTGGCGGGCGGTGGAAGCTGGCGCGCATGCTTTTGCGGCGCGTGACGGTCGCTACACAAGCCTGAGCACCTGGAGTAAGACAGAAGACGGCAGCCTGAAGGGCAGCCTGACCCTGCCGCTCGCGATTGGCGTCGTTGGCGGTGCCACGCGCGTGCACCCTGCCGCGAAAACGAACCTGAAACTAATGGGCGTCGAGCACGCCGCGGACCTGGGCGGGATCATCGCCGCGGTGGGTCTGGCGCAAAACCTGGCCGCACTGCGGGCGCTCGCCACCGAAGGTATCCAAAAGGGGCACATGAGCTTGCACGCCCGCCAGGTGGCACTGGCAGCTGGCGCGAAGGACGAGCAGGTGCAACTGCTGGCGCAGGCATTAATCGCGTCTGGCAAAATCACGGCAAGTGAAGCCACACGTATTCTTGAACAATGGAATGGAACTGACCATGGAAACAACCCACAATCATGACTCTGAAGCTGGCAAACTTTTGATCCCTAAACGCAAGGTCGGCATCACCGGCTACGGCGCCTACGTACCGCGCTACCGCTTGCCCGGGGTGGAGATCGCCCGTGTTTGGGGAGGGAACGAGGACGGCCTGCCCGTGACCGAAAAAGCGGTCGCAGGGCTGGATGAAGACGTGATCACCATGTCCATCGAAGCTGCCCGCAACGCGTTAAAGCGCGCGGAAATATCACCGGATCAGTTAAGGGCAGTCTGGGTGGGATCCGAGTCGCACCCATACGCGGTCAAACCCAGCGGCACGGTGGTGGCGGAAGCGATTGGCGCATCGGGCAGCGTGAGTGCCGGCGACTGGGAGTTTGCCTGCAAGGCTGGCACCGAAGCCATGGTGGCGGCGATTGGCATGGTAGGCTCTGGCATGGCGGATTACGCCATGGCGATCGGCATGGATACCGCCCAGGGCAAACCTGGCGACGCGTTGGAATATACCGCAGCTTCTGGCGGCGCGGCTTACATCATTGGACCGCAGCAGGGCTCGCTTGTCAGCATTGAAGCGGTTTACTCCTTTGTCACCGACACGCCCGACTTCTGGCGGCGGCAGCATGCCATCTATCCCGAGCATGGTCAGCGCTTCACCGGCGAGCCGGCTTACTTCAACCATGTCTCGACTGCGGCGACAACCATCATGAGCGAGACCGGTCTCAAACCAGCCGACTTTGCCTACGCGGTCTTCCACCAGCCAAACGAGAAATTTCCCCGCCGGGTAGCTAAAATGCTTGGCTTCAAAGATGAGCAGATCGAAACCGGCTTGCTCTCGCCCACCATTGGCAACACCTATAGCGGCGCAGCGATTATTGGTCTGACGGCTATTCTGGACGAAGCCAAAACCGGCGACCTGATCCTGATGACTTCTTATGGTAGTGGCGCGGGTTCTGACGCCTTTGTGTTGAAGGTTCGCGGCGCCCTAAAAGAACGCCGCGGCAAAGCCCAAAGCACCCAGGACTACATCGCCAATCGCGTGGGAATCGACTATGCTACCTATCTCCGTTACCGCGGGGAGATCGTGACTGGCTGAGATGACAGGCTACCCTGAAGTTGTAATCGTCGGGATTGGCCAGGTGGCGGTGGGTGAGCACTGGGATGTCTCGCTGCGGGAACTGGCAGGGCGAGCCCTGAGATCTGCCCGCAAGGATGCCGCTGATCTTGTACCCCAGGCGGTTTATGCCGGCAGTATGCTGGCTGCCAGCGCCTCGCACCAAGCCAACCTTGGCGCACTTGTCTGCGAGGTGGCGGGGTTGGCAGGGCAGGCGGAAGGCATGACCGCTGAGGCAGCAGAAGCCTCCGGGGCTGCCGCGCTGAACCTCGCCTGGCAGGCTGTCCGCTCCGGTTTTGTGGACGTGGCAGCGGTGGTGGGCGTGGAAAAGGTCACTGATGTCGTCGGCGCCGGGCAGGAACTGAACCTGCTTGGTGCGAGCCTCGACGCGGATTACGAAGCCTCTGAGGGGCTGACCCCAGCCGGGCAGGCAGCTTTGCTGCTGCAGCGCTATCTGTACGAAAACCAGTTCCCGCGCGAAGTGCTGCAGGGATTTCCGATGATTGCCCATAACAACGCGGTCAACAACCAGAACGCCATGTTCCGGCGGGGGTTGACAAGCAAAGCTTATAACAAGGCTGCCTCAGCGGCAGCCCCGCTAAACGCTTTTGACCTGGCGGC
>DAISYV010000095.1:5654-7495 GCA_036825115.1 Anaerolineaceae bacterium
GCCATGGACGGCTCGCTGACGCTGGAAGGCTCCTTGCCTGTGGCAACAATGGGCGGACACATGGGGCGGGGCTTCCCGCTGGGTGCCTCGGGCGTTTACCAGGCGGTCGAAGCCACTTTGCAGCTGCGTGGGGAGGCTGGCGCGAACCAGATCTCACACGCCCGCTACGGCATGATCCAATCTCTGGCTGGTACGGGCGCTGCTGCAGTGACGCACATTCTCGCAGGATAGTGCCCATGACGCGGGCTGATGGTACAATCGGCTTATGAAAATCAAGCGTTGGCATATAGCGCTGGGAATTCTGATCAGCGCGGTTTTTCTCTACCTGGCATTTCGCAAAATTGAATTTGATCAGCTCTGGCTATACCTGCGCAGCGCGAAATGGGCGTGGGTGCTGCTGGGGCTGGTTTTCTACTTTATGGGCGTCTGGGTGCGCACCTGGCGCTGGCAGGTCCTGCTCAATCCGCTCAAGCGCATCCCGCAGCGGGAACTTTTCCCGGTCGTCTGCATCGGCTACATGGGCAACAACGTCTATCCCGCCCGGGCTGGTGAGGTGCTGCGGTCGATCCTGCTGAAGCAAACAGACGATGTGCCCATCTCGGGTTCCCTGGCGACGATCGTGGTGGAGCGTTTATTTGACGGGATCACCATCCTGGCTCTGGTGCTCTTGAACTTCCGCCAGCTGGTGCAAATCGCGCCGGATGCTGAGTGGATGGGGCGCATCCAAACTGGATCGATCCTGGTAGGCGCGATCTTCGCGCTGATCCTGCTGGTCTTTTTGTCAATGCTCTTCCTCCCCAAGCAAACCCAGGCTGTGAGCGGCTGGTTCATCAAAAAGTTGCTCCCAGAGAAACTGCGCCCGAAAGTGAGCGGAATACTCGACAAGTTTATCGACGGTCTGCGTGTTTTACGCTCTCCGGGGCAGTCGCTACTGGTGCTCGCGCTTTCGATGCTGGTCTGGATCTTTGAGGGCGGCTTGTATTGGGGCGTGATGAAAGCGCTCGGGCTAGACTTGAGCTTCATGAGCCTGCTGTTAATCGAGGGAGTGGTCAACCTGGTGCTGCTTATCCCTGCCGCTCCTGGCGGATTGGGCACCTTTGATGTCGCTGCCAAGTCTATGCTTTCGCTGTTTGGCATACCGGCAGAGCAGGCACTGGGTTATGCATTGATCCTGCGCGTGGCGCTGTGGATCCCCATTACTGCTCTCGGCGCGGTCTTTTTCGTCAAAGAAGGCTTCAGTTTGGGCACCAACCTGCAGCAAATACAAACAGAATACCGTTCGGATGAAGGAACGGAAAACTAAGCTAAGAAGGACGTGACATGACTGAGAATCAACGCCATATCGCCATCATTGGGGCAGGTTTTGCCGGCATGAGTGCCGCCTGGGACCTGGCTAAAGCCGGGCACAAGGTGAGCATCTTCGAGGCTTCAGCCGAACCGGGAGGTTTGGCTTCAGGTTTTAAAGAACCCCATTGGGATTGGTCGGTCGAGCGTTTTTATCACCATTGGTTTCAAACGGATTCCCATCTGCTCAGCTTGATCGAAGAATTGGGCTGGTCTGACCAGGTGCTTTTCCCCAGACCGGTCAGCGTCATGTATCACAAGGGCAAGTTCTACCCCTTTGATTCCATTCCGGCTGCCCTGGCATACCCTGGGTTGGGATTTGGCATCAACAAGATCCGCTTTGGCTTGGTAGGGGTTTACCTGAAATTTACCAAGAACTGGCGTAAGCTCGAGAAGACTACCACCGATGCCTGGATGCGCAAGTACGCCGGCAACAAAGTCTACGAAAGCATGTGGCAGCCGATGATGATCGGCAAATTCGGCGAAAACTGGCACGA
>DAISYV010000096.1:0-7444 GCA_036825115.1 Anaerolineaceae bacterium
AAAAGGAGAATCATGGACAATTTATTACCCCTCATTTTGCAGTTGGCTGGCGGAGCAGCCGGCGGTAACCTCATCGCCAAACTGCTCAAGAAACTCGACCTCGGTCCAATCGGCAACACCATCATCGGTCTTATCGGCGGTTTTGGCGGCGGGCAGTTGGCAGGTCTTTTAGGAGCTGAAACTGGCGGAACCGAAATCGTCCCGATGTTGATCAGCCTGCTTGGTGGCGGCGTTGGCGGCGGCGCTCTGACCGCAATTGTGGGATTCATCAAGAACCTCATCGCAAAAAAGTAGCCGCACGATAAAGAAAGAGGCTGTCTTCCAAAAATGACAGCCTCTTTTTGTTCTCTTTTCGACATAGCAAAGGCGTGCCTAACAGCACGGGTTGTGAGTGGACAGCATGGAATCAGAAAGCTTTTTATTCGTTGGGGGTGAGTTTTACTACGACGACCAGTGGAACACCGAGCTACCATCCTTCCCAAGCGAGGGCACAATCTTCCTGAACGGCGGCAAAGCCTGCCTGACGGTCATCTGCGATTACCTGCGCGACCATGGCATCCATCGAGTGCTTTTGCCGGCATATCTTTGCCCTACCATCGTTGACACAATTGAATCGAGCGGTTTAAGCTTCGATTACTACGATATTTCGCCAACTTTTACGATCGACACCAATGACCTTGAACATCACCTGCGCGAAAAGCAAGCGGTCTACTTTATCAACTACTTTGGCTTCTCCCCCAACCCTAATATCCTAAATTACTTGTCTGAGTTGAAACACGCTGGCAGAATCGTGATCGAGGATAACGCCCAGGCGGGATTTTTGACCCATGTCACGGGTGATTTTGCCTTTAACAGCATGCGCAAACTTTGCCCTTTTGATGGCGGCTACCTGAAAACCAGCCACGACCTCGAGCCATACCTGGCAGCCTACACGGGCAGAGAAAACCGCCGTTTGCCGCTTATTCGTCAATACCGCAGCCAGTTGAAAGACTATTTGTTTGAAGATATCGGCGACCGCGAGTCGCTGGAGGCACTATTTACCTTGGCCGAATCCAATTACGCAACTGATGGAGTGGTCCTGGGGGATGAGCAGGAGCGCCAACAGATTGAACATCTCGATTGGTCAGCCATTAAGTGGGTTCGCCGCCAAAACTATACCAATCTCTTGAGCTTAATTTCCGGGAATCAGTTAATCTCCCCCATCTTTCCCGCCCTGCAGCCCGATAATATGCCTTTGGGCTTACCAGTCTACGTCAGGGATGGCTTGCGTGACCAATTAAATGAATATTTAGGGGAGAATGGGATCGGTCTGACCATCCATTGGGAAGATCTGCTCACCGACCCGCGTCTCAACGGCAACGCGCTTGCGGTCGAGATGACCCGGAACATCCTTACCCTGGCGATTGACCAATACACCAACCAGAGGCAGTTGGAGTATCTGGCTCAAAAGTTGGCTGACTTCGCTGAAACAGTGAACCTTTGTTAATCCCGCAGGTCAGCACATAGAACTATTAGCTGACCGCGATTACCAGGCTGTCGCTGAAACATACAAAAAAGGCTGTCCAGAAAAAAGGACAGCCTCTTACTAATTCTTCATTTGTTAGGGTAAGGTGTTATTTGCGGCAAAGTCATCTCCCAACACCACCACGATGTGGATGGGAGCATTGGGATCGTAAGCATAGGTAACCCGGTAAGGTTCAGTCACCGCCAAAAAATCAACCAGGTGATGCAGGGTATAGGGTTTGGCACCGTAAAAAGTGACAGTGGTATAGAAGGAATAGGCGGCATTGCCCTGCTCAACCACGTTGATACCCTGACTTTTGAGGTATGCCGCGGTTCTCTCAGACAATCCTTCCGTGGTCGAGCCATTCAAAATGGAAACTGTCGCGGCTTCCTCTGCCAGGACATTCAGCAGGATGGTGGGGTCCTGCACGTCGATTGCCCCGCCTCCGCCAAAGATACTGTCACGCAGTGCGCGAATACGATCAGGAATCGGTCGCAAGATTGCCAACCCGTCCGGGGATGTGCCGGATGAGACATCCTGCCAACCGATGGCAGTATTTGCAATCTGATCACGTGGAATGTCATTAAGCACTTTTAATCCAAGTTGAATGACCTGGTTGAGATCCAGGTTGGTGCGAATGCCCTGGGAGAGGCTGGCATAGAGTTCTGGCGCGCGCTGGATCAGCTTGGGCAGCATGTCAAATTCAAGGATGCGATCGCGAATTGCCAGGATCACCTGCTGCTGACGCTGCGAACGGGAGATATCGCCGCCGGTTGGCTCACGGTAGCGCACGTATGCCAGTGCCAGGTCGCCCGGGAGCGTATAGGTGCCCGGGTCCAGCCACTGGGAGAATTTGGTGTCGACGATGTTAAGCTGCACTCTCTCAGTTGAGGTGATCTTGACGCCGTCAATCTGATCGATGAAGCTAACAAAAGCCTCAAAATCAATCTGGGCATAATAATGAATCGGCACACCGAGCAGGTTCTCAACGGTCTTGGCAGCCAGCGCCGGACCACCGCCAGGCAGCTGGAAGCTTTCGCCAATGCTGTAGGCGGTGTTAATCTTGCCGTAATTAGAGCCAGGGATCTTCACCCACAAGTCGCGCGGAATGGAGAGCATGCCGGCAGTGTTGTTGACCGGGTCGAGCGTGAAGAGGATCATGGTGTCGGTCAGCGGGTTGGCAGCATCAGGGCTGCGGGCGTCGATTCCCATCACCAAAAGATTGACCCGGGTTTTGCCATCCCACGCTTCGGGCATGGTAAATGTGTCAAGCGGCGGAGCGGTTGGGGTTTGGGTGACCCCGGGTTCAAGCGTGATATTTGGGTCTGCAGTAGGATCAGTCAGGATTGGCGCGCCACCTGGGTTGAAAATTGTTGCCTTGGCAACAAAATCACTGGTAAAGCTGAAGAGGAAATATCCTCCAACCAGGCCCAACACTACAAATGCGATTAACGCAATCAGGGACTTCCCGCGGGGAAGTGCCCACCGTTTCTTTTCAGTGTTTTTCATAAGTCCTTTAATCAGGCGAGGCTTTGCTTATCCCGGCATGGGTGGGGGTACGGGTAAGGCTTCCTTCTCAGTGGCGCGCCACTTATCGCCTTCATCAATGCGCATGATCAAAATACCATCCCAAATGGGGTATTTTCGACCACAATCCTGGCAGATCAACCAATAATCACCAAACATTTCCAGGGTGCCGGCATTCTCTTTTACGCAAACGGGACAAGCCAGTTTGTCGAACAATTCTTTACTGATCACATCAGCCTCCATCATTTAACTTCGGATCATGCTTCCGATAGCGGATAAATTTTACCATAGGGCGGGCTTGGCTACCTTTAGCGCTCGGGGATCTCGGTACCCGGACCGTAATTGAAACCATCAGGCCAGGGAACATAAGTGGTGTGAATGTAGTCGGTGAAATAAACCGATCCGTCTTTATAGACAGTCCGCTGCACCGAAACACTCGCGCCGTTAACCGCCCAGTCCACCTGCTTGATGGTGCCGGTTGGCAGGGTGGGATCCTCACGATATATTGGTTCGGGAGGTGGGGTAACATTTGTGACACCCGTAGTGGTCCAATCCACGCTGCGCCCGTCGCTGGTGGAATAGAACTTCCAGGTGAGTGAATAATCGGTGGCGTAAGTTTCCATCAGGATCCAATAAGGCGTGTCGTTGCGGAATTTAAAATCCACGACCGGCACGTATACAGTAGCATCCAGACCTGCCAGGTTGGTATTCACCCAGCCGTTGGCATCCTGCTCGTAATAGCTGACGCGATAGGCGTGCGGATAACGCTCCACGATCGGGAACCCCGCAAAGAAGGCGGTCCGGAAGAGCGTTGTGCTCACCTGGCAGACACCGCCGCCGACCCCCCGGACTGATTGATCACCAACAATGATAATAGCTTCAGCATAACCGTTTTCAAGGCTGATGTCGGTCAGGTATTTTGCCATCGAGAACACTTCGCCTGGCGCAACCATCACACCATAGAAGCTGGCTGCGGCTGTGCGTATGTTCTGGAGGCGGTCAGCAGACGAGCCATAGAAGTAAGAGTGTCCCTCGTAAATTAGTTCAGTGATGCCAAGGCTGGCAGCCGTTGTGTCATCTTTAACTGCTGGGTCAATATCTTTCATGACAAGCGTGGCGTTATGTTGCCCTGTCTGGATCTGCTGAATGATCTGGTCGACGCTCTTCTCAAGATCAAGCTCCTTACCAATAACAGCATTCTGGACAACCTCAATTTCCCTGCGCTCGTCGTTAAAGAACATACGCGCGTTCACTGGTTCCACCATCAAAGATGGCGCGATGCTGCCAAGATAATTGAGGAGGGCTTGGCGGTTCAGGCTCAATTGATATCCGGCAGTTCCGGCTTCTTTGGTGCGTTCAAGTTGAAGCAAACTTGCCAGATCCTTCGCCTTGATGACCCAAGGACCTGCGCCAGAATTGGAATCCGCTGGTTGGATGGTGAAATCCTGGCTGAGAATGCTCTTCGCGAGATCAGCTGTAGTCTGCACCTCCATCACAACCGGAGTGGTCTCCTCAATAACCAGTGAGATTGTGCCGCTGGTTTGCGTCAGGAAAAAAGGTTCCAATTTTTTTAAAGTAGCCGGGATGTCGACCTTACGCCCCACCTGGCCTTCGCTGACTTTCACATCTGTACCCTCCAGGGTTATGGCGGCCTCGATCATGGGCATATCAATCTGCCTGGCGATCTCCTGAAGCACCGCATGCGCTTCGCGCTGGTCGTAGACCACGCTCGGGTCAATATTTACACCCGATTTCATGGCGAGGAATTGCCCGCTCAGGTCTGCCAGCAAACCCTGCCCCCGTCCCACCTGGAAAGCCTGATCAACTGCGCTGATCGGTTCAAAGGTGTAGCCAAGTTGGCCAGGGTTGAAAGCCCAGCGGGATTCTCCATCGGTAATGAAGATCTGACCTTGTTTGGGGTAAGTAAGGCTCGCGTTGATTTTGACCACAGCCTGACCAATCGTGAGACCCGAAAGATCGGTACCATTAACCGACACACCCGGGAAGATGGCATTCTCGTGTTTGGCTTCAAAGTTGATGACGATCGCGAAGAGTGCCGCAAGCGCAAGCAAAAAACCAAATATGAAGACAAATCCGAATTGTCTTTTCATGTGCGCCCGCTTGGCGGATATGGTAGGCGTGGGTGCTACCGGAATTTGAGTAGTATCTTCTGTCATAATCATTCCAGATTATAGTTTAGGCGGTTAAGGTTAAGCAACCTGAGGTTGCAGGTTTTGTTCCTTATAACAGACGCTGAGATCGCGATTTGGTTCCCCTGCCTGATTTTTAGCCATGCGCCAGACATAAGCGCAAATCCCAACCGAACAACAAATAATTGAAGCTGGAATATAATGGAGCCAGAAGTCTGAAGAAGTCGTAAATATATTCATGGATAAAAACACTATTAAGCACATCCTGCCGGCGATCCTTAGTTGCTGCCTGCTACTTTGCTTTCTCAGCCCTGTTTTTGCCAATAACCTTTTGCAGGAAGCAACCCCTGAAATGCAGCAACAGCCCACCACCGTACCCACCCTGCCGATCGAGCTTTACTCCCAGACCGCCACGCCCGGTTTGGATGGCGGCATTCGCCACACCGTGCTCGATGGGCAAGTTTTGTATACGATTGCTGAAATGTATGGTATTACGCCTCTTCAGCTGCTAACATTAAACAACCTGACCGAGGAATCAATCATCTTTCCCGGAGACATTCTGATCATCCGCGAGGGCGGCGAAATTAACCTTGGTCAGCCCACCGGTACGCCAGAAGCACCAGATCTGATGCTTACCCCTGAACCCACTCAGACTCCCACAGCAACGCTCCCCCTAGTCCTGGCTGAGCTTACGCCGGAGCCGACACCCATGGAAGATCCGGGAGTTTTTAACCGCATAATGAGCAGCAATGCCAAATTTTTGGCATTAGGGGTACTGGGATTGGTGATTTTTGGAGTTGTGTTGCTGGTGATCAGTTCCCGAAGGATTTAGTAGCCGGATTAAATCACGGTGTGCGCCCCATCCACTGCATAACAAACCTCGATAGGTACTTCGTGTCCGATTTTTTCCAACCCGGCTGCTTTTAGCCATCTCACAAAGTCTTCCAGACCGTTGCGCGAGACCAGGTTGACTGTGCAACCGCCAAAACCAGCGCCTGTCAGTCTGGCGCCAAAGCACGCCGGATGGCTGGAAGCCAGGTCACCAAGCATGTCCAGTTCCGGGCAGCTGACGCCATATAAATCGCGCAGAGAAACGTGCGTTGCAAGCATCAGCGCGCCAAAACCAACGCTGTCATTTTCAACCAGGCAGCCAATGGCCTGCTCCACACGCGTCATTTCACCCACAACGTGCAAAGCCCGTCTGCCAACCCGTTCAGGTAAATCGGAAAGATGGGCTTGCAGGAACTCGGGAGTGACATCCCTCAGGGAAGTCAGGCTGCTGCACCAGGCTCTTAGCCGCTCAACAGCTTCCTGGCAATCCGCGCGCAAACTGTTATAGGTAGAGGCGGCAAGGCTGCGCCGAACGCCGCTATCGGCAATTACAATGGCAGTATCTTTCAGCAGTGGAAGCGTTTGCCATGCAAGGCTGCGCGTGTCCAGAGCAAGAGCGTGCCCTGCCACTCCAAACGCGCACGCAAATTGATCCATCAGCCCCGCTTTCACTCCCACATAATCATTTTCGGCTTTCTGGCAGAGTTGCACCAACTCCATTTTTGGGATGTCCCACTCGCCGGCGGTTTGCCACGCGAGGGCAAAGCCGACCTGCACCGCGGCTGAAGAGCTCAAGCCCGCGCCTATTGGGATTTCCGAACTGTATTGAACCGCCAGCCCTCTCACCGGGAGACCTGCTTGCCGAAGTGCCCAGGCAACCCCGGCGGGGTACAGCGCAAACCCGGGCAATGGCTGACCATTGAGGTCCTTTTTGTCCGCCAGGTTTTCTAATGAGAACGAGACCTCCGCGTCCAGGTCAGCAGCATGCAAGCGAACCACTGGTTCATCCAGAACCTCCACCCGCAGCGTCACGTAGCGGTCGATTGCCGCTGGCAGCACCACACCATCGTTGTAATCCACATGCTCGCCCAGCAGGTTGACCCTGGCTGGCGAGTGAATCACAAAGCTGTTTGGGTTTACGGATTTATTGTGCAGGTTTTGCAGCAACTCAGGCAATTTGTTCCGTGAAAGGTCAGAAACCAAAGCCTCCTTTTGAGGACGTTTTAATCGTTTGATGCGGATTTCGCGCTTAAGAGCTGCACTGTGGTCTGGCACTTCCTCCACGTAAACCAGCCTGGAAGGACCATTCATGCGCGTGTATTTTGCCCCCAACCCGGCATTGTGCTGCTTGAGGCGTCTAAAGGGGTCTGTGCTCCAGCCCGTGTAGTACCTGCCATTGGCGCACTCGAGCATGTAGCAATAGTAGGGCATG
>DAISYV010000097.1:0-7399 GCA_036825115.1 Anaerolineaceae bacterium
ACGGCAGTGCAAAGCCTCCCCTTGCGGGATGCGTCAACCAAGAAGTTGTGGAACAGGCAGGCTGTATGTTATCAGGAGATAGGTAACAGAATGTGACAGGACATAGGTAACACATTTAGGCGTAGGTCAGGTTGCGCAGTTCAACCTGACATCGGAAGCCTGGATTTTTGAGGCCATTATTTGCCTGCATCTGTGACGTCAGGTTCAACAGAAGAATCTGACCTACGTGTTATCGTAATTTCGAAATCGCTCAATATAACCTCATCACTGGTGAAAGAATTATGAGAAGACCAAGAAGGATCACCTTGAGCTAATAATCAAAAGTGTAACCCATGTCCTGTCACAAAATGATACCTATGTGGTGTCACACAAGAGGGTTACCCCTACAACTGATAGAAATGGAGACCTGTCGGTCAAGAACCTCGCGCGGTGTGGACACCGGCGAGAACTGGCTGTCGTAGGGATGGACCTCTGGTCCATCCGCGTTGGGTTTTTAAGTGATGCGGTTTTGGGTAGGGGCACGGCACGCCGTGCCCGCCTTGGGTAACCACGGGAGACCTAACGGTCAGAACCCTCGCACGGTCTCACAGGGAAGCCTTGCACTGAGGACACTAGCGAAAACAGAAAAAGCAAGCCCCTAATTTCCACACTAATCTTGTTTGGTGTTACGGATTCCGATAAACAAGTAATAAACTACACAACACATTATCTTCCAAAATAATAAGAAAATCTTCCTTCGTCAATAAATTCTCCTTAGAAAAGTACAAAACACTTTGTTTATTATCATTAGAGTTGTGAACACGACCGTAATCTTCTACAATAGGTACTAAATTATATAAATCAGTATAATATTCCTGACAAACGCTCGAGTCCATTAATTTAAAAATTTCAGGTTCACTTTCTTCCACCTCCATGTTAATCATAAAAAATGAAGTAAGTGGTTTTCCTAATAATTTGTTCAAATAATAACTCTTTTCTTCAAAATTGCTATATTCAATATTTTCAGGGGCAGTAGAACCAAAACTCGGTAATCCAGATTTTCTTACTTCAAAACTAAAATAGTCAACATCAATTGGTTGCGAAAAAACGAATACAGCTCTTTCGCCGTTTCTCAAATGTATCCCCAAAAAATAATGACAATTATTATCAATTAGTTGATAATCAACTAATATTGTTTGCAATCCTCCAGGATTTATCATCCCCAAAGGTAAGGGTAAATTTTTATCAGTATCCAAATCAAACCAGGTCGGGTCTTTTCTTAATTCTTCATCACTATACTGTCCTCCAGCGTTTATAAAAGCATTTACTCGATCAATAATCTCTTGTTTTCTTTCAGTACTAATTTCTCCAGCCTCTAAAACTTCTGTAGCTGTCGCTGTCGGCTCGGGAGTCAGGGTGATGGTAGGTATATCGGTCGCCTCATCAGTGGGCGGAATTGATGTCGATAAAGCTATTTCTGAAGATACTATCGTTGGGTTTATTTCGGCAACAATCTCTGTCGGCATAGGTGTCTGGATGATCGCGCCACATGAACTCAAAAGGCTGGCAAGCAAAATGAACATAATCAGACGCGTACTGAAAGAAATGGTTGAGCTATGTTGGTGTTGACAATAATTTTTCATGATCCCTCCTGCTGGTGAATTAGTAGAATTCTACACCTGGAGGCCAAATTCAGGGACAGCAATGAACGAGTTGTCGTAGGGATGGGCCTCGTGTCCATCCGCCTTGGATTCTTTAAATGGGACTATTTCGGGTAGTGGCAGGCACGGGGGCCTGTGAATGGAAATCACGGGAGACCTGATGGTCAAAGACCTCGCTCGGTCCCACAGGGAGGCTTCGCACTGTGGACACCGGCGAGAACAAGGGCGATGTGGTGTTTTTCCGAGTTCGCGTCCTTTTTGTTCAAAAAGGAGCAGAAAGTCTGGGTAGAAGCGACGCATGCGTCGCCTCTACGGAGCTGAATAATGAGACCTGACGGTCAAAGACCTCGCGCGGTCTGGAGACCGGCGAGAACGGCGTTCCGCTGTAGGGATGGGCCTCGCGTCCATCCGCCTTGGATTCTTTAAATGGGACTATTTTGGGTAGTGTCAGGCACGGGGGCCTGCGAATAGAAATCACGGGAGACCTGACGGTCAACATCCTCGCGCGGTCTGGAGACCGGCGAGAACGGGCTGTCGTAGGGATGAGCCTCGCGTCCATCCGCCTGCGTTGCATATCGGCGCATTGGCAATGGGAGACCTTGCAGCCACATACCTCGCGCGGACGGGAGTCCGGTGAGAACAATGGCCTGCATCTGGTCAATTCAAAGGGTCAAAAGGCAACACTTTTCCATCCCTTGCAACAAAAACACCCTCTTCCAGAATGTAAACCCCTGCCGGGCACAACCCGCTCGCGATGCTCTGATCAATCGCGGCAGTGATCGACTCGATGTCCGGGGAGCCTGACGGGAGGGTCAAGGTACAGCTCTCCGCGGATGGGTACGAAGTCGCGTTCTCGTTGATAAGGTTGATGACTGATGGAATTCCAGCCATGCGAGGGATGTGCATAGGATCAAAACCATCCGAGAATGGTGGTGAAGCAAATGCAGGCGCATATTCATACCCCGCCTCGAAAACCGCGCGGACCGGGTCACCTTCGGGATCCAAATAAGAAATTAGTTGGTCAACCCCTCTGTCTGTAACAGGCCAACTTCCATAAGGCAGCGCTATGTAATTGCTCAACAAATCGGCATACTCCGGGTGTCCCGCAAGGGCGAGATATTCACGCAGCTCCGCATCATTTTTTGCCAGTTGTGGTTGGATCACCTCATCCGCAACCTGATCGAGGTGAGGATGGCGGAATGTATGGTTGTAGGGGTAGACGTGGTGCTCGATTCCCCAGGCAATTGTTTCGGCGAGGGCTTGCTGCCAGCCTTCAGCTACGTACCACCAGGTGCCTGTGAAGAAGCTTCCGTAGTGCTTATCCCCGAAATTGGCGAACATGGCGATTTCAAACCCAAAGTCAGGATGCTCCTGCGAAAACTGGTAAATTGCTCCTACTGCAGAAAGCTCAGAAACTTCCCCACGATCGTTCAGTGCTAACTGGTTGGCAAAATAGGCATCGTCGATGGTCAGGATCAAAGGTCGCCGACCTTCCGGAACGCGAATGTTCCCATCAAGCAAGTCATCCAGCGAGATCAAGGAGTAGCCGGAGTCGTAGTAAGCTTGCAGATCGGCCTTCAGGTCGCCGAGGTAACGCACCATGCCTGAGGTTTTATCCCACAGGTTGGGTGTAAAACGATGGTAATTCAAAATGGGTATGACAGGATCAGATACCCAGACAATGGCATCCAGATTTAAGGGTGTCGGCGTCTGGGTTGGGGATGGGACGGAAGTGGCTGTAGGCGATGGGACTAAGGTTGGCGTTGGGAGGACTGTGGGGGTTCTGGTGGGTGGAATGGTCGTGGCAACCTGCTCGAAGCCTGTTGCGGGTTGGCAGGATGTCACAACTAACGCCAGGCTTATGATTAGGATTTTTGTCAAGGGCACGCGCACAAGAACCTCACTATGAGAGGATTAATGAATTTTATCATCCCTTATATGTTGTCTGAAGTAAAAAAATACAAGGATTTTATGCTCCGTTCTTTGAATTCACAGGTGCTTCTGAAGTATACTAACCTCAGGCTTGGCACTGTCCGATGAGTGGGAAATAACGCTCATTTCAGCCTGAAACGGTGCCTATACGGACGAGAAAAAAGAAGGTAAACATGCACAACATCCGAAAAATTACTGACGACCTGATCTACATCGGCGCCAATGACCGCCGCATTTCACGCTTTGAAAATCAGCATCCCGTCCCGAACGGAATGTCCTACAACTCATACCTGCTCCTGGACGAAAAGACTGTCCTGCTCGATACCGTCGACAAGGCGGTTGGAGAGCTGTTTTTGGAGAACTTGCGTGTCGCGCTGAACGGTCGCGAATTGAATTACATGATCATCCAGCACATGGAGCCGGACCACTGCGCCCTGATCCCGCGCATCCTCGAGCTTTACCCCCGGGTGAAAGTGGCGGGCAGCCAGAAGACCTTCGGCATGATCCAGCAATTCTTTGGGCTGGACCTGGCAGACCGTGCCATGGTCATGAAAGAAGGCGATACGCTCAATACAGGCGCGCACACCCTGCGCTTCCTGATGGCGCCGATGGTGCATTGGCCCGAAGTGATGATCACTTATGATGAAACCAGCAAACGGCTGTTTACGGCGGATGCTTTTGGCGCATTTGGCGCGATCAACGGCAACCTGTATGCGGATGAATACAACGTGGATTTCGATCTGCTGCCCGAGGCGCGGCGCTATTACACCAACATCGTCGGCAAATACGGACGCCAGGTGCTGGCCCTGCTTGAGAAAGTCGCCCAACTTGAAGTCGAAATGATCCTTCCGCTGCACGGACCCATCCTGCGGCAGGACCTGCATTATTACATTGAGAAATACAGCAAATGGGCGTCTTACACACCGGAAGAAAAGGGCATCGTGATTGCTTATGGTTCCATCTACGGCAACACCGAAAAAGCTGCAGAATCGCTGGCAGCCAAGCTGGCAGATCGGGGCGAAAAGAAAATCGTGGTCTACGACGTCTCCGCCTGGCACCCTTCCTACATCTTGAGCGACTGTTTTAAGTTTGATCGATTCGTGTTTGCCTCCTCCACCTACAATACGGAAATCTACCCTCCAATGGAAATGCTCCTGCTTGAGTTGAAGGGGCACAACATGCAGAACAGGGCGGTGGCGGTGATCGAAAACGGTTCCTGGGCACCCCAGAGCGGCAAGAAAATGCGTGAATTGCTGGCGGAAATGAAAGATATGCGAGTGTTGGAGAGCGAGATCTCGATCAGGTCGGCGATGACAGCGGCTGACGAAGAAGCACTTGATGCCCTGGCAGATCTGATTGCTGCCGCTTAGCAGAATATTTTAAGAATAACCAAAAGTGCGCGCCAATCGGCGCGCGCTTGTATAATATCTCCCGAGCATGCCCGCAAAGGGCTCAAACTTACTTGATTGAAGAGGGATAATGAGCATAGAAGAAATCGTCAAAAATCAGCGCGACTACTACATGACCGGAGCAACCAGACCCTTGGAATTCCGTTTGACAGCACTGCGTAAATTGCAAAAGGCAGTGCGCGATCATGAAAAGCAAATTTGCGATGCTTTACTGAAAGATCTCAACAAGCAGCCCTTTGAATCCTATATGGCAGAAGTGGGTATGGTGTTGGATGAAGTCAAGTTCCACATTCGCCACTTGCGGCGCTGGATCAAGGATAAGCTTGTTCCTACCCCACTGGTGCACTTCCCCGCCGTCAGCTTTACTTCCCCTGAGCCGTACGGCGTGACGCTGATCATGTCGCCCTGGAATTACCCCATTTTGCTTTGCCTGGATCCTCTGATCGGCGCGATTTCAGCCGGTAACTGCGCGGTGATCAAGCCCAGTGCCTACACTCCAGCCACCAGCCAGGTAATTGCGGATATCGTAAAAGCGATATATGACCCGGAATACATCACGGTGGTCCAGGGAGGCAGGCAGGAGAACACAGCCCTGCTCGAGCAGAAGTTCGACTATATCTTCTTCACCGGCTCGATTTCAGTTGGCAAAGCGGTCATGGAAGCAGCCGCAAAACATCTCACCCCGGTCACGCTCGAATTAGGCGGCAAAAGCCCCGCCATCGTGGATGCCAGCGCGGACCTAAAGCTTGCTGCCAGGCGGATTGCCTTTGGCAAATTGCTCAACGGTGGGCAAACCTGTGTGGCGCCGGATTATGTGTTGGTTGAAGAAAGCGTACGGGATACCCTCATTCAGAACTTCCGTGAAGTCCTGGCGGAAAAATTCCCAGGTGGAGATTATTCTGATCATGTAAAAATTATCAACGACCGGCACTACCAGGACAAAAAGGCGCTGCTGGACGGGCAGACCATCGCATTTGGCGGCGTTTTTGATGACGAGCGCCACACCTTGGAACCAACCGTGCTGATTGATGTGGACCCCGAATCAGCCGTAATGCAGGAAGAGATCTTTGGACCAATTTTGCCAGTGCTCACCTGGAAAACGCTGGAGGAGGCAATCGGGTTTGTGCGCAGCCGACCTAAACCGCTGGCTCTCTATCTGTTCACAGGGAAGCAGCAAGCTGAGAAAAAGGTTCTGGATAACTGCTCGTTTGGAGGGGGATGCATCAACGATACCGTCATTCACCTTGCCACCTCCCACATGGGCTTTGGTGGTGTGGGGCACTCCGGCATGGGCAGTTACCACGGGAAAAAGAGTTTTGATACCTTCACCCATTACCGCAGTATCGTGCGGAAATCGACCTGGTTGGATTTACCATTTCGTTATTTTCCATATACGGAGCGAAAGTTCAGGCTGATCCGACGGGTTTTGAAGTAAATTTTGGCAATCAGGCAGAAATCACTTGGAATAGATTTTTACTGCATCTCTTAGAAACCGTGTTGCGCCAGGCGCGGCCTGGTCGTAATAATCCACGAAGCGCTCGTCGGCGAGGTAGCCCTCAGCCAAGGCGAACTGTGCGCAGCCTTCCGGCGTCAGCCGGAACCGGCCTTCTCAATAGTCTGTTAAACAGAAACAGCCTTGCGGTTGTTCTTAGTGGACCCAGAGAGATTCGAACTGTGCGCAGCCTTCCGGCGCCAGCCGGAACCGGCCTTCTCAATATCTGTTAAACAAAAACAGCCTTGCGGCTGTCTTTAGTGGACCCAGAGAGATTCGAACTGTGCGCAGCCTTCCGGCGTCAGCCGGAACCGTCCTTCTCAATAGTCTGTTAAACAGAAACAGCCTTGCGGTTGTTCTTAGTGGACCCAGAGAGATTCGAACTGTGCGCAGCCTTCCGGCGCCAGCCGGAACCGGCCTTCTCAATATCTGTTAAACAAAAACAGCCTTGCGGCTGTCTTTAGTGGACCCAGAGAGATTCGAACTGTGCGCAGCCTTCCGGCGTCAGCCGGAACCGTCCTTCTCAATAGTCTGTTAAACAGAAACAGCCTTGCGGCTGTTCTTAGTGGACCCAGAGAGATTCGAACTCTCGGCCTTCTCAATGCCATTGAGACGCGCTCCCAACTGCGCTATGGGCCCTTATTTACTCATTTTCTTTTGTTTTCCATGGCGCTCCCAACTCCCCCGTGAAGGGGACTTCGTGCGCTATGGGCCCTTATTCCTCGAATGGACCTGGAGGGATTCGAACCCTCGACCTCTTCAGTGCGATTGAAGCGCGCTCCCAACTGCGCTACAGGCCCGTACCCATCCAGATTTCAAGACTCAATATTCTACCGGTTTGGTCCGCGAATGTCAAGCAAAATTTTGGTCAAATATGTGAGGAGGTCAGCACATGGTATACACTTTTTAGATAAGTCATACGAGTT
>DAISYV010000098.1:0-3638 GCA_036825115.1 Anaerolineaceae bacterium
CCGCGCCCGTCGCGGATGGTCAATCCAGAAATACTGGCTGTTACAGGATCCTCATCGTTGTAGATATGAAAAACGCGGTATCCGTCTTGCGGATTTTCTGGCAGGGCAGGGTCGGTAAAGCCAGCGCTGACCGCCAATTGGTCTGCGCCTGGGCCAACAATTTTGATGTATTTATTGATTAAGATTTCTCCCTGGGTTAAGACAATGGTGCTGAACTGAGGCAGGGTGAAATCAATATTGTCGCCGAACAGTGCGTCTTGAACTGCTTCGCGCAGGCTGCAGTGGATGGGCGTGCAGCCTTCTGGATCGACTACATCATCGACGGCAGTAACATCCAGGGTATTGGGGGTGTACAAGTTCAAGGTGACTGTGGCGATGTTGGAATCCTGATGGGTGTCATTGACGTGAAATGTAAAACTGTCCGTAGCGGCAGTGCTACCCGGATCGGGGGTGTAGGTAAATAACTGGCTCCAATCGATACCAATCAAATTCCCGCCAGAGTCGTATACATAGTCGACATTTGCATAGCTCTTGAAGGCGAGTGTGCCATGTTCGGGTTGGGTGTCAAGAAAGAAAGTTACATCATCGAAAGTGTAATCGTGAATGTCCTCATCGAAGGCATAAATGTTGAAATCGCTCGGTTCAGTGGCAAGCACCGTGGCGGTGCCGTCATAGGCAAGCGGAGCCTGGTTGTCATCCACCCATAAATTTATATAACCGGGGTCGGAGGTGTGTCCGCTGGTATCCTGGACGACAAAAGTGAATTGGTCGTCACCGACGTATGGTGGGGAAGCTACAGAGGGGGTGTAGACAATTTCTGCTTCACACATAACGGTGCCTGGTTCATAATCCAAGGCGCGGCATTCTTGGAAGACCGGAGTGTCAAGGATTCCATGCAAGGGCGGGGTATCGACCGTAAATTGCAGGCTGGTGGTCCCTTCGAGGGCGTAGGCGCGCAGGCGCACAGTTGTGGGGTGGGTATTGGAAGCCAGCAGGTTCATGTTTGGTTCGGCGTAGAGATAGACGACTTGGTGGGTGGTGCTATAGGTGTCTGATGCGCCTTCACCATCTGTGACGATCGCCTGGAGTGTGTAGGAACCTGTAGCGCTGTAGCTATGGGGCGGGAAGACGCACTGGCCATAAAGTTGATATGTGCCTGTGTCGCCGCTACCGTCACCCCAATCAATTTCACAGATGTAGTTGCCCTCATCGTCCGGGTCGGAGAAGTATAACCCAGCTTCCACGAACTGCCCTGGAAAAGACGGGTAGGGGTAAGCATAGATTTGATTAATTTCGGGCGGACTGTTGGTGACGGTTACTAACTGGTCATCCTGAATGATTGGATAAGGGGGGCTATATTCATACATAGTCAGGCAGACCTTGTGCTCTCCTTTTCCGTAAAAATTAATAGTGGCAAATCTATTAGTAGAGCTCCAGACTACCGCGTCACATTCACCACCGGGCTGCGAAGCATACATCCAATAGTAGTAATCAAATCCATCAACGGCCGTAAACTGGGTATTTTCACCGGACGATGGGGTTTCCGGGGTCCAGGTAAAGAGATGTTCTGGAAGAACAGTCAATGTATACGTGTGTGTCTTGGTCACCCCGGTGCTATCCACCGCCTGGATGACAATATCGGGATAGGTGCCTGCAGTAGTAGGGGTGCCTGTAAAGGAGTCGGTACCTTCATCAAAAGAAAGTCCAGCCGGGAGTGTTCCTGCTATGTGGGTAAGCGTATAAGGCTCGGCTCCATCGGACACCGTGATTAACTGGCTGAATGCCTGATTTTCCCGGCCGTAAGGGAGCGTTTCAGGATCAAAGACCAACAGGGGGTTGATCACAAGGGTATAATCCCGCGAGCCATCCGCCCAGCCGTTGATTGATTTCACGTAGACAGTGAAATTATAGGTTCCAGCCAGTAAAGGGATGTCGTTGTAATATGGGGCACACTCCAGCTTAGCGGAATTGGTATAAAAGGAGCATTGCACCGGCAAGGTTCCAGGGTTATAACTCCACCAAAGCTGGTCATTTGGCAAGACATTTCCAAGCGGATCCGCGGCAGTGATTTGCTGCGAGTAATAGGTCTTAGCCAGACCTACCGGGAGGGTCTCAGGCAGGATGGTCAGTGGCACAAATTCACAAACTGGCACGGTTACGGGAGTACCAGTTGTTTCCGTGCATGGCCAACCCGGATCGAAATCGTCGTTTGAGCAGACAGTACTAATATCACCATCCCAGGCCCAGGAAACACTGGCGTTTGGATCAGTGTAAGGTGGATCTCCCGGATCAGTGTTATCTGCAACGTGGAAACAGTAAGTTGCGTGGCAAGTTTCTGTCCCATTCTGCACTCGTGCGTCCTCTCCCCAATATTGACCATCAACGGCATAGCCCATCCAACTCAGCAGGGGAGACATGGTTCCGCCGTTGGAGCATGTTTGTTCAACTGTAATAATTTCGTAGTGGTCAACGTTCCAAAACCCACCAACCTCCCAATCGCCAGGAAATTTCATAATGATGATATCGGCGTCCTCCCCATCGGTCGTTGTCGTGTCCAAGTTAAAGCACAGCGTTTGCCAATATTCACCAGGAACGTAACACGAATCGCTGAATTTCCCCGGCTCATATTCAACAGACGGAGCAAAGGTAACATTGGAGTTCCCAAGGTCTGCTACGACGGGCGAACTATTGCCGAGCAGAATAACAAAGCCAACTACTAAGAAAGACCAAAAAATGATAGTAAAACCTCTTCGATGATGCATTCCAATTTCTCTCTTTCTGGTCAGCCTGAAAGCAAGCTTTTCAACTATTAAAATGTGGTGTGAAGGTTCGGAACCAAATCAAGTTAGAAAACCTGAAGACGTAGAGCCACCCAATGGTTGAAGAGCGTTAACTAAGGATGGCAATTTTTTGAATGAGTGAACAAATAAGCGGGCTCGGTTCGCTTTTTCAAAGCGAAATGAGTAGATCTGCCATGAAAGGCTTTGCCAGGAACAAAGACAGAAAGGAACGGAGAGGGCTGGAGAAAAGGAAATTTTCTTGAGCTGTGGTTGCTTGTTTGGGTATGCGGGAATTAAAGCTGGTAATCATGCTGGAAAAACCAGAAAGAGCTTTCTGACTTGCGAAAACTTTCAGCATATTTCGCTCCAGGATTCGTGAGGACTACAGATAGTATACCAATTATTTGTGATTAATCAATAAGAGATTGCATTACTCGAAGGGTGTAAACAGATATTTGCTCAATTCTATCGCGTATTTTCTGTTTCTGAGTTTATCTTTCAATAATTTGCGCACGCTTACCCAAGTTGTTGGGTTGGACGCTATTCGTTACGCTCGGGGGCTGGTGAGGAGCAATGCGGTCGACAAAAACCGGTCAACCACAGCCCTCAGGAGAGTGGTCCCCAAGGGGTTGACCCTACAACGAAACATAGGACGGATTGAGCAGCACAATCCGTCCTGCGGTTAAGCGAAACGGCACGACACGATAATTTGCCTTTTCATTTCATCAGTTGGAGACCTGACGGTCAACTGCCTCGCACGGTCCGGAGACCGGCGAGAACAAAGGTTAGCATAGGTAAATGTTTGTTATGTCAGGTTGACCCCGCATGTAAACACGCGGGGCAGGCTGCGCAACCTGA
>DAISYV010000098.1:3738-7228 GCA_036825115.1 Anaerolineaceae bacterium
GTCAGGTTGACCCCGCATGTAAACACGCGGGGCAGGCTGCGCAACCTGATCTACGCAGATTTGCGTTTTTTTTCAGAATAAGATTTTTGGTTCGAATTAGTCAAGGCTTGTGATGTCAGGTTCAGAAGCGGAACCTGACCTACGCAGAGGAATGTGTTTATAAAGAGAAAGAAGGTGGATTTGGATTGGATGGTGTTTGTGATGTCAGGTTGAACCCCGTAAAAATACACGGGGCAGTCCGCGCATACTCTTCGAGCACGATGACCTGGCCTACGACGAGATTTCGCCATTGCGAGGGGGGAAGAGACTTGTGAATTTGATGTTTGAAAATGAGTAATGAAAGGCAAGCAGCCCCATCAGGAGAGGAAGGATTTTTGGGTATCCCTCATCCACCGCAAGCGGTCACTCCCCTTCACTGCGTTCCGCGGATCTTCGACCTTCCCCCAAGGGAAGGCTGAAAAGGCGGATTGCCGCGCAAAAGCGGCTCGCGATACCCTGCGGGCACGATGTGACGGAAATCGGCTTTTGCGAGAAGAGAAGCGACACGGTAATCCGCATTTGAGACCACAAGCCGGGTTCAACCACGGAACCCGGCCTACGGGTAAGCAAGCTTACCTCTATAAGACAGATCGCCACGCAAAAGAGGCTCGCGATACCCTACGGGCACGATGTGACGAGGATCCGCATTTGAGACCACAAGCCGAGTTCAACCACGGAACCCGGCTCACAAATACTACTTGTGATGTCAGGTTCAGAAGCGGAACCTGACCTACGCATGAATAGTTTTTAAAGAGAGAAAAGTGATAGGTTCGGATTGGTTGAGACTTGTGATGTCAGGTTGACCCCGCATGTAAACACGCGGGGCAGGCTGCGCATACTCTTCGAGCACGATGACCTGACCTACGACTACCTCGCACGGTCAGGAGACCGGCGAGAACTGAAGATATGGGACAGGTGGGGTGGTGAAGAGGGTATAATTTAGCCATGAACATAGCGGTGATCGGGGCAGGACCAGCAGGAATGATGGCTGCGATCCAGGCTGCGGAGGGGGGCGGCAGGATCACCCTGTTTGAACACAATCCCAATATTGGTCGAAAATTACTGGTAACTGGCAGCAGCCGATGCAACCTGACGAATGACGCGGTGGGCGCAGGCGCTTATTACTGCGAGGACCCAGCCTGGATGGAGACCTTTTTGGGCGTTTTCGGGGTGGAGGAGTTCAGGCGCGCGCTCGACAGATTGGGCATTCCGACGCAGAAGACGGATGACGGCTGGTATTACCCCAGGTCCCAGTCCGCACAAGCCGTGGCAGAGGTTTTAGGGGAAGCATTGCGGGAGCGCCCGATAGAACTGCGCGTAGCCACCCATATCAGTCAAATTTTTTATGGAAATGGAATTTTCCAATTGCAAGTAAGCGGATTAGGACTGCATCAGACTGAGTCTTTTGAGCAACTTGTCCTCGGGGCAGGGGGCAAGGCTTACCCGGAACTCGGCTCGAGAGGTGAGCTTTTTGGGTCTCTTGAAAAACTCGGGCATACCGTGAAGCCGCTTCAGCCTGCGCTTGGTCCCATTTTTGCGGAACTCGGGGCTTTCAAAGAGCTGAAAGGGCAGCGGTTCGACGTCCTCGTGAGCATTTGGCGCGGCGAGGAGAAGCTTGGGCAGACAACCGGCAATATTATTATCAATCAGGACGGGTTCAACGGTCCGGGAGTCATGAACCTGAGCCACCTGGTTGCCTTGTATCCCGGTGTTGACTTAACCCTCCTGGTGAACTTCATCGCTCCATTTTGGTCTGATTTGGCAGATATTCTCACCGGGCAGGTTGCTCATCCCCGCAGCCTGCGGGCTGGCTTATTGCGCTATTTCTCTCCAAAAGCAACTGACTTTTTTATCAGGCAGGCTGGGCTGAACCCAGCCACGAAGCTAAATGCCCTGAGCGAGGAGCAAATCCGCCAGCTGTTGGAGGTGAGCGCTGAGGCAAAGTTTGGCGTTACCGGAGCAGGCAGTTTCAAGAACAGCCAGGTGAGCGTGGGTGGCGTGCCGGTGGGGGAGGTGGATCCGCTGAGCATGGAATCCAGATTGATTCCGGGACTTTACCTGGTGGGAGAAACACTGGACGTGGCAGGACCTTGCGGGGGTTTCAACCTGCATTTTGCATTTGGCAGCGGCTACCTGGCCGGGACGCACCTGGCCGGTTTGCAACGAAAATTATCCAAGGAGAGAACATGACCATTCCGTTTATCGAGCCGTTCCGCATTAAAGTTGTCGAACGCGTGAAACTCACCACCGAGGCAGAACGGGAGATTGCTTTGAAGAAAGCTTTCTACAACATCTTTAATGTGCCCGCGGAGGATGTTTTTATCGACCTGCTGACCGATAGCGGCACTGGCGCGATGAGCGACCGCCAATGGGCAGCCATGATGCAGGCGGACGAATCGTACGCCGGCGCCAAGAGTTATTTCCGGTTTGAACGCGCGGTACAGGACGTGCTCGGCTTTGAGTATGTGCTTCCCACTCACCAGGGTCGTGCTGCTGAAGGTATGCTCTTCTCCACACTTGTCAAGCCCGGTCAATTTGTGCCGAATAACCGCCATTTCGATACCACCCAGGCAAACCTGCTGGTGCTCAATGCCCATCCGGTGGAATTTACCATTGCTGAATCGGAAGACTCCAGCCTGATCGCGCCATTCAAGGGCGACATGGACCTGGTAAAACTGGAGCAGTTCATCCTGGAAACGGGGGTTGAGAATATCCCAATCGGGATGATCACCATCACGAATAACTCCGCTGCAGGTCAGCCTGTTTCAATGGAGAACATCCGCCAGACTTCCGAGATCTATCACAAATATGGGATTCCGTTTTTCGTGGATGCCTGCCGCTTTGCTGAGAACGCCTGGTTCATCAAGATCAGGGATCCAAAATACAAGGATGTGAGTGTACGCGAGATTGTGCACGAGATGTTCTCGTACGCGGATGGCTGCACCATGAGCGCCAAAAAGGACGCCATTGTCAATATTGGCGGATTTATTGCCTTCAGGGACCCTGAACTCAAGCAGCGCATTGCCCAGAACCTGATCGTGCATGAGGGTTTCCTGACTTATGGCGGACTCTCCGGGCGCGACCTGGAAGCTGTTGCCACAGGATTGTATGACGGCGTGGATGAATCCTACTTAAATTATCGCGAGTCGCACACGCGCTACCTGGGCGAGGTGCTCAGGCAGGCAGGGATGCCGGTTTATATGCCCACTGGCGGGCATGCGGTTTACGTGGACGGCGGCAAGGCGCTGCCGCACATCCCCCAGAGCCAGTTCCCAGCGGTGGCACTGGGGAACGCGCTGTATTTGGCAGGTGGCGTACGTACCACGGAGATTGGCAGTTTGATGTTTGAGCACACCGATCCTGTGACTGGCGCGCCGATATTCGCGCCGTTGGAGTTGCTGCGTTTTGCCATCCCACGCCAGGTTTACACCCGCAGCCACCTCGATTACAT
>DAISYV010000099.1:0-7215 GCA_036825115.1 Anaerolineaceae bacterium
CAGGATGATGAAGGGAATGAGTAATGCCAGAATAACAACCAGGATCTTATTAATTTTCATAGAATTCCTTTTGTTTATTAGTTAATTATAGCCGTCAACCAAAAAGACGTTGCAGTCTGTATGGGCAACCGATCTCGCCGGTTTCCTGTGGTAAGGTAACCTCATGTGGTAACCCCGAGCGGGCACGGCGTGCCGTGCCCCGACCGAAATTCAAAATTCTCTGTTCTTGCCGGTCTCCAGACCGTGCGAGGTTGTTGACCGAAAGGTCACCAATTGTGTCTTTCTCGCAAACCCGACGGCTGGAGCAAGCCCCAGCCCTACGAGAGGTCATCCGTACGGAGGGGGTTTACTCCATTGGATAAGCATATAACCAAATAATTCGTTGTAGGTCAGGTTGCGCAGTTCAACCTGACGTCGGAAACCTACCTTTGTCTAGGGTTTTAATTGCCAGCATACGTAATGTCAGGTTCAGAAGCAGAGCCTGAACTACACTCTTTTGCGCGGGTACAGCTTAGAGTCATTGTAGAAGCGACGCAGTGCAAAGCCTCCCCTTGCGGGATGCGTCGCCTCTACCCAATAAACTTCGTTCTCGCCGGTCTCCAGGTTGCGCAGCCTCCCTGTGGGACCGTGCGAGGCACTTGACCTTAAGGTCTCCACCCATGCCTTTATCGAGGACACATCGGCTGGAGCAAATACTGCTCGCTTCGCTCCCAGCATCAAGACCCCAGCCCTACGAAAGATTCCCCTGAACATAAACAAAAGAACCGCCACTTTTATGACGGTTCTCTCGTAAAGATCAGGCTGGGGGCAAAGGAGTCGAACCTCTACATACAGATTCAGAGTCTGCTGTCCTGCCATTAGACGAGCCCCCACTAACGAATGCCTATGTTACCACATTCCTGCGTTTTCTTACAAGGGTTCATCCTGAAATTCTTTCTCCTGGCTGCGCATTTTGATGTTTTCAACCAGCCCAATCCCAAGCAGCATCGCAACCAGCGAACTGCCACCGTAGCTAATGAACGGCAAGGTCAACCCCGTCACTGGCAGCAACCTTAAGTTCACCCCCACGTTCACAATCGTCTGAAAGCCCATCAACACGCCAAACCCATAGGCTATCAGCGATCCATAAGCATCCGGCGCGTTTTGTGCCACCTTGAAACAGCGCACAATCACAAAAATCAGGGCTGCCAGAACGATGACTGTCCCGACGAAGCCAAATTCATGCGCTAACACGGAAAAGATGAAGTCACTGTGTCGAATCTTCAAGAAACGCAACTGCACCTGCGAGCCCTGCCCATACCCTTTGCCAAACCAACCCCCCGAACCGATACTGATCAGAGCCTGGTCAACGTTGTAAGTGTCGCCATAACGCGCATCTTCGTCAGGGGCGATGAAGGTGGTAATGCGGGCTTTTTGGTAATCTGCCAGGTATGGAAAATCCAACAAGAAAGACAACCCCAAAAACAGCGCGGCTGCGCCAACCATGATCAGGATGTACTTAGTTTTCAGCCCACTGATCCAAAGCATGGTCGCCCAGGTGATAAAGATCACGATACTGGTGCTGAGATTTGGTTGAAGTAAAATCCAAAGAACAATCCCTGCAGTTATGAACAAGCTTTTACCAATCGTCATCCAATTGTTGATGCGGTCAATATTGTTTGAGAAAAAGCTGGACAGTGAGAGTATGATGGCAATTTTTGCCAGTTCAGCCGGCTGGATCGTAACCAGGCCTGTCTCCAGCCACCGGGCAGCACCAAACCTTGCCCCACCGAACACAAACACCATCAGCAAAAGCAATGCAACCAAAACATAGAATGGTTTGCTGAGGGTTTTCCAGATGTGATAATCGAAGGACGCACTTACAAACAAAATCACAAGACCGATGATGAGAAAAGTCACCTGTCGTTGTGGATGGTCCACCAGGGTGGGATTACCAGCAATCGCTGAGGAAATCAGCGCGACACCGAAGACACACAGCAACAACACCACCGCAAAAAGTGGAATATCAAAGCGTTTCCAAATTTCACGCGTATTCATAAGAGCTTAAACTTCCTTGCCACTGCTTCCTGCACCTGAACTACACCATCATCACACCGGATTTCAAGCGGCGCAGTGTTGAACATTTTTTTGGGGACTTCCACCAATTGCCCGCACAAACTTATTCCAGACCCAATGTAACGTAACACAAACAACCGGGAAAGGCAATCCCCGCCGCAGCCAGCTTTCAGGCTGCCCCGGACGGTCCCCCAAACAATCAAGCTGCCTGCGGTTATCACCTCTGCGCCTTCAGGCACATCCCCTATGACCACGCCGTTTGCCTTGAAAGCCACTTTTTCGCCCTTTTCCAGCGGTTCGGTGTGCCATTCAACACTATATTCATCCTGGGTTAGAGGAAGGTTCTCGGGGTTTTCAGCCGTGGTTTGCGAAGAGATGCTCGTTTGAAGTTCAAAGTTTTTTGCAGAAGCCAGGGTTGTTTCCGAAGTAGTCAGAACTGCCCAAAGGCAGACGCCTTCATCGGATAAGTCGCGCAGGAGTTTAAAAAGTTGATCCTGCGACCAATCAGATCCGCCGACATCCAGGGCGATCCGCCCGCCTTTGAAAAAGCGTTCCTGGGTCTGGATACGGGAAATCAACTGGTCCCGCTGTTGGTACCAGGCTTTTTCGGGTAGGCTGATCAAAACCCCGCCTTTGATTCCACGAACGCTAATCTCTTCCATGATGGGCAGCCTATGGTGTCACAGGAGCATAGTCGTTCTGTTTCAGATCCTGATCGACCTGTTTCAGTTGGAAATAAGCATCAATTGTGAACTTGGCAATTGGAGCCGCAACAGTCGAGCCTTCAGCACCATGGTAAACGAACACTGCCACCACGATTTCCGGATCATCGTACGGTGCATAGCCAACAAACCAGGCATGCGCCGGCCATGAACCCGGAATACACAGCCCCTCGCTGTTTGCCCAGTCATCACAAAACTCAGCGGTGCCGGTCTTTCCGGCAACTTTCCAGGGGTTATCCTGGAACTCAAACCAGGCAGTACCATCATCCCGAGTCACCATTTCCATGCCGCGCTTGGCGAGATCGATGACCGATTGTTCAACAGTTTTTAGTTCGTTGGTGCGATTGTTGCCCTCGTACGCTGCAATCATTGGGTCTTTGGTTATGTCCCAAAGGATCTCAGGTTCAGATTCATAAGTGACATTCCCGTCATAATCGGTGATCCTGTCAATTATGGTCATTTGATAGTGCTTGCCATCGTTCACAATGGTGTTGATCGAGTTGAGCACTTGCACCGGCGTCGCCAACACATAGCCCTGCCCGACGGCTGCCAAGTAGGTGTCGCCAGTCGCCCAGTTTTCACCGATATTCAATCGTTTCCATGTGGGGTTTGGCAGCAAACCGTCCGCCTCACCCGGCAGTTCGAGCCCGGTCTCCTGACCATATCCAAGCGCCGCGGCATATTCGTCCATACGCCAGATACCCAGCCCGCCATCATCCACTTCGCCTTCATAGCCACCACCCACCTTGTACCAATAGGTATTGCAGGAATAAGAGATGCCGTGCAAATAATCCACCTGACCATGCCCGGCGCGATCCCAGCAGTAATAGTTTTGCATGGTACCAATGTCAGTCTCGTAGAACTGCTGGCGGAGCGTTATCATGCCCGGGTCCTCGATAGTCTGATAAGGTGTGACAACGTCTTCATTCAAAACTCCGAGGGCAGACACCATCTTATAAACAGAACCGGGTGGTAATTCGGAACTGATAGCTTTATTGAGCAAAGGTTTGTGTTCATCAACACTGAGCTGCTCGTAGTAGTCAGCCGGAATGAATGGGGTCATGCGATTGTTGTCGTAGCTTGGAAAAGACACCATCGACAGGATCTCGCCTGTCTTGGCATCCATCGCGACCACCACCCCCATGGTACTCAGGATCTCATTCTGCCAGAGCATGTATCGTTCGTTCCAGAAATTCAGTTGACTCACCAACGTGGCGTGGGCAACTTGCTGTAAACGGTAATCAATTGAGAGGTAAACATTTTCACCGGGCACGGGCTCAATTGGCTCCTCGATATCCCGCACAATCTCACCGCCTACCGTCACTTCCACCACGCGCCGTCCATTGGTGCCAGCGAGCACATCCTGCATCGAGTTTTCAATGCCCATGTAGCCCACTTTATCCCGTCCGGAGACAAAACCCTGTTCGGTGTAGTAATCTAAAAGCACTTCCGGGATAGGACCAAGGAAGCCGATAATCTCCGCGGTCTGACTGCCTGTGGGGTATTCGCGGATCTGTTCGACTTCAACCTCAATCCCAGGCCAATCTATGGCTTTTTCCTGGATTATCATGGCAGTTTCTTTGTCGATGTTGCACTTCAATCGAGTAGCCTGGAAAGGCCAAAGGCTGTCAGCAATCTCCACCACCTGTTCGATGCCCAGCGGGGAATAGCAAGGCGAGAAAGAACTCGCCGTTTCCTCGTTGACCTCTCCCTGGCTGACGGGAATATCGATCAAAACACTTAGCTGGTCAAAAATCTCACGCGTTTTTCCAGCTGAGTCAGGTAAGTTCGCAGGGGTAACAGTAATGTTATATTGCGCGATGTTCCGGGCTAAAACAATCCCGTTCCGGTCAAAGATCATCCCTCTTTCTGTTGGAATGCTAATAACCTGTGTACGGTTGTCTTCCGCCTGCGCCTGATACTCCTGGCCTTTGACGATCTGGTAATTGAAGAGTTGCGCGATGTAGTAGACAAACACAACCACAATAATTAGAAAGACCCAGCGGAAACGCTTCAGATCAATCGTTGGTTTTTCATATTTGCCATTATTCATACTTGGGCTCCTTGCGGATTCATCCATATGGACAATTCCCGTACTATGGCATGTACCGGAATTGCGAGGAACATGTTTAGAAAAACTGATGGCAAGACCACTCGCACCAGAGCTTCAGAAAACACGAAGGGGATTCGCTGAACAAACAGCACCGCGATAGAAAGAAAATTCACCACGATAGTCGCGCTAAAAGTCAGCAAGAACATTGCCAAAAGAGGCGTTTGCCAAACGCGCTGTTTCAGGCTTAAAGACACGAGATACACTGCCATATAAACGATCATCGGCAGGAAAAAAGGTAACGCTGAAACAAATCCAACCACCCCTCCCATGATCAGGATCAGGATCCAGAACCAACGCTGTTTCTGATGCAAACAAAGCGCGATTACTAGTAAGAGCACCAGATCTGGACTGCCAGAGAGAATCATCCAACGGCTGAAGACACCATATTGCAGCATCATTGCCAGCACAAAACTCATTGCATAAGCCAGGTAGACTAACACAGGGAACCTCAGGGTACCAACGGTGTGATATCGACCGCTTCAAAGTTGGTGATCACCAGCACCGCGCTAAGTGCAGAAAAGTCGACAATTGGTTGAACAGATCCAGTCTGGAAAAGCGCGTTTTGATTCGATTGCAGCGAAAGCACCTGACCCACAAAAATATTCGGCGGATAAGTTCCACCAAGACCCGATGTGAGAATGACCTCGCCAATATCCATCTGGGCATCAATTGGCACCATATCAAGACTGACCTCGCCGGTGATGGAACCGCTTACCTGTCCTTCGACGTTGGCAGTCTTAAGACGCACATTGACAACAGAACCAGCATCAGTGATCAACTGAACGCGTGCGGCATCCGAGATGACAGCGTCAATCCGACCTACAAGACCTTGCTGAGTCACCACAGGCATCCCGTATTGCAGGCCGTTATTGGAGCCCTTATCAATGATGATGTATTGCAGATATGGGCTGATTTCCCGCCCAATCACCGTTGCTGCTTCGTATTCATGTTCCGGATTGTTGCGGGCAAAATCAAGTAAGGTGTAAAGGATATCAGCCTGAGCCAGGTTTTCCTGCAGGGAGATAATTTCGCTTTGGAGCTGTGCAACCTCATTTCGAAGTGTAAAATTTTCCTCGCGCAGAGTTGCCATATCGCGCGGGGAACCAAAGAAGTCACTGAAAGCCAGGTACCGTTCTGAAATCCAGCTTTGAGCGGAAATCAGCGGGCTGACGGACACGCTGAAAATTGGCGTTAAGTATCCCGAGATTGCCAATATCAGAACACCGGCAATAACGATGATTAAAATCAGATTACGTAGGTTTTTTGGAGTAAATAAATTGCGCATGTCGAATCTGGTCTATCCAGATCGCAAGGAATACTAACCTTGCGTACTTGTGTATGGATCGCGTTCGATGCCCACGAGTAAGTTTTCGTACAAATCGAGGTCGTCCAGCACCATGCCACAGCCGCGGGCGACACACGTCATTGGGTCTTCAGCCACCCAAACTCTTACGCGGATCTCATTCGAAAGGCGCTCAGCCAACCCCTGAAGCTGGGCAGTGCCACCTGCCAGGCAAATGCCATTGTCCATGAGATCAGATAGAATCTCTGGTGGGGATTCATCCAGGGCATCCTTGATGGTATCCACAATCACCTGCACTGATGGGGATAGTGCTTCGCGAATTTCAATGGATGAGATCTCGATCGCCTCTGGCAGACCTGTGATGAGGTTGCGCCCGCGAACATCAACCGTTTTCTCTTCCTTGAGCGGATAAGCTGAACCAATCGCGATTTTCACCTTTTCAGCCATCTGCTCGCCAATAAACAAGTTGTATTTACTGCGGATATATTCGATGATGTCCTGATCCAACTCATCGCCTGCCACCCTCAATGAGCGGGAAATGACAATGCCACCCGTACTGATCACCGCCACCTCAGTGGTTCCCCCACCGATATCCACGATCATATTACCTGATTCTGATTCGATAGGCAGGCCAGCCCCAATCGCGGCTGCAGCAGGCTCCAGGATCATGTAAGTTTCCCTTGCCCCGGCAGACATGGCTGCGTCGTAGACCGCTCGCTTTTCAACTTCAGTAGCGCCGGATGGAATACCAATGACAACGCGCGAATGCGGGAACAACACAATGCTGTTCTCGTGAGCCTTGCTGATGAAGTATTCAAGCAGCGCTTGCGTGATGTCGTATTCCGAGATGACACCATCGCGCAGAGGTCTGAGCGTAACCATGTTGGCTGGTGTTCGCCCAACCATAGCCTTGGCAGCGGCGCCGATCTTAAGCGGTTCGCGGGTGCGTTTATCGATCGCCACCCATGAAGGTTCGTTAATGACAATGCCCTTGCCCCTAACATTGACCAATGTGTTAGCTG
>DAISYV010000100.1:0-2607 GCA_036825115.1 Anaerolineaceae bacterium
CCACCGCTGCTCATCACCACGATAAAGTTGAGCATGCCAATCACAACCGGCACAACGATCCGATGCCAGCCAGTGCCGTCGGAGGTCTGGCTGCCGTCGAGTGATTGCAGGCTGATTTTGCTGCCCTCAGTGATGCGTGCGAATGTAGCCGAGTCGGTATTCTCTGCAAGCAGGAGGTTCTGGCTGATAAAGTTGGTGATGGCTGATTGCACGTCGCTGCCAGGTTGCTTGTCAGTCCAATAAGTCAAATGAAAGCGCGAAGTGTAATCTTCGGGCAGAATCGCAAAGCCCTGGATCTCACCCGCTGCAGCCGCCGTACGCGCGGTGCCTTCGTCGGGATAGAGATTGAGGAGTATTTGAAAATCGAAAATGGTCGATTTCTCGGAATTGTCAGGCTCGATTTGGATTAGATTGCCCTGATCGACAATTCCAACCGGACGGGTATCAAAAGAAAGAAAAGAAAGCACCACTGAGACCACAAAAATCAACACAAAACCAAGCGGCACAGCTATTAGAGAAAGCCAGAAGCGTTTGTTGCCAACGTGGTGCAGGTATTCGTACCTGGCAACGTTCATGGTTTTATTCATCATTACCATTGCCTTCCTTGACAACCCTAATGAAGATTTCATCCAGGGTCGGTACTGCCACTTCAAAGGAATTGAGTTCGATGCCTTGCGCGACCAATTCGTTGAGCAGATCGTGGGCGGAGATGCCTGCCTGCGGGGTTAGGCGGTAGGCGTCGTTGAGTTTCTCGATCCGTGAAACGCCATTGAGCTGCTCTGGCAGGGGGTTGAGGGCTTCGATGATCACTTCATTGGTGCGGAATTGATCACGGATCTCCGAAAGCTCGCCTTGCAGGAGCACCTGACCGTGGTCGATGAGCACCAATCGGTCGCACAGCTGCTCCACCTGGTTCATCTGGTGGGTGCACATGACGATGGTTTTGCCGCCGTTACGCTGCTCGATCAGCAGGTCTTTGACCAACTGCGTGTTGACGGGGTCCAGCGCGGAAAAAGGCTCGTCGATGATGATGATCTCAGGGTCGTGGATCAGGGCGGCAATCAGCTGGGCTTTTTGCTGCATACCCTTGCTGAGTTCCTTGGCCTTTTTCTTGGCATGATCGGTCAGATCAAACTTAGCCAGGTATTTGGGTAAGCGTTCCTTGATTTGGTCTTCCGTGAGCCCTTTGAGCGAGGCAAGATAAGTGAGACAGCGTTCAATCGGCACATCCTGGTAGAGTCCACGTTCTTCAGGGATGTAACCGATGTGGTTGAGTTTCTCGTTGGTCATGGGTCCGCCGAGGATGGTCACACTGCCTGAATCAGCTTGATAGATATCCAAAATAACGCGAATGGAAGTGGTTTTTCCGGATCCGTTTGGTCCGAGCAAGCCAAAAATTTCACCTGGGCGAACTTCAAAAGAAACGTCCTGGACTGCCTTGGTCGCGCCAAAGCTCTTGGCGATTTTATCTACAATGATTGTTGACATAGTGCTCCATTTCGATGATTAGATAAGATTTTACTACTACCCACATCATAACAGGCTTCGAGCACCTGCTCGCCATAGATTATCTATCGTACTGGGCACGCAGCTATACCTGGTGACTGAAGATCATCAACCTTCTTTGTTAAGGGATGATAATTGACAGCCTAAACCACAAAATTGCCAGAGTAACTTAGAATAAGAGCACCATGAATATGAGGGCATCATCTTGAACACAAACCCCAAAGCAACATCGAAAATATCCACACGCACGTGGGCAGTTATGATTGCACTGGCTGTCACCGGGCAAATCGCCTGGGCTGTGGAAAACACCTGGTTCAACACCTTTGTGTTCGACACCATCACGCCAGACCCGCGTCCGGTTTCCTGGATGGTGGCTGCCAGCGCGATCGTTGCCACCCTCACAACCATTTTTGTAGGCACGCTCAGCGACCACACCCGCTCTAAATGGGGCAGGCGCAAAGCTTACATCCTGTTTGGTTACATCCTATGGGGTATGATGACAGCGCTCTTTCCTATGACTGCCCTGATCAAAAACATATCCCTGGCGGTTTTGATGGTGATTTTGTTGGATAGTCTGATGACCTTATTTGGCTCCACCGCCAACGATGCTGCTTTCAATGCCTGGACGGCGGATGTGGCTCCGCCGGAACAACGCGGCAAGGTGGAGGGCGTGCTCAACCTAAGCCTGTTCATCGCCCAGTTGGTGGCTATTGTGGCGGCTGGCGCCTTGATCGAAAGCGTTGGATATTTCATCTTTTTCTATGTCCTCGGCGGAATTGTGATGGTGGTAGGTTTGCTTGCAGGCGGATATTTGCCCGACCAGCCAAGCGACCATCTCTCACAGAGTGAAAAGTCCGTTTGGCAGGAGATCCGGGAGCTCTTTCGTGTTGCAACCCTGAGGGAAAATTCTAAACTCTTCATCATTTTGATTTCAGCCATGTTGCTTGGAGTTGGTTTTCAGGTTGCTTTCCCGTACATGATCATTTACATCAATAATTATATTGGTGTGAGCAAGACTGAATACGCCATCGTTGGCGGAGCGGTGATCATCGGCAGTGCCATCGCTGCCATTCCACTGGGAATCCTGGCTGACAAAATCAA
>DAISYV010000100.1:2707-5912 GCA_036825115.1 Anaerolineaceae bacterium
TTTGGCATCCCAACTGTGCTCAACGGGCAGGCAGGCTTCATCCCGGTGCCGCTGATCTTCCAGGTTGGGGCTGTTATGGGCCTCTTGGCGCTGATTCCCCTGGCATTTATCCAATTTGATAAAATTGACCACGTAAACGAGGAGCAAAATGCCTGATCTGGTCTATAACAAACTGGCTACCCCCTGGCAGGTCGATCAGCCGATCCCTTTGCCCGAATACCCGCGCCCGCAATTGGTCCGCCCAAACTGGCAAAACCTCAACGGCTGGTGGGATTGCGCTATACAGAACATCGAAGCCCCTCAGCCCGCATCGTTTGAGGAAAAAATCCTGGTGCCTTTCGCGCCGGAATCCAGGCTCTCGGGTGTGGAACATGTGCTGCAGCCTGATGAAAAACTCTGGTACCGAAGAAGCTTCACAGTGAGCCACGCTGAGGATGAGGAGGTGCACTTGCACTTTGGCGCGGTTGACTTTGCCTGTGAGGTGTGGGTCAATGGCAGCAAGGTTGGGGAGCACTGGGGCGGTTATCTGCCTTTTAGTTTTGACGTTACCAGCTTCCTGGTTGCGGGTGAAAATGAGCTGGTTTTAGCCGTGACCGATGCCACCGAGGCTGAGATGCACCAGAAGGGCAAACAGCGCCTCACGCCTGGCGGCATCTGGTATACCTCCGTCTCGGGTATCTGGCAAACGGTCTGGTTGGAGGTGCTGCCCCGGCAGCATATCCGCAGCCTGAAATTGACCCCAAATCTCGATGCAAGCAATCTATCTATCGAAGCAATCCTGTCCGATGCAATCGATTTAGCTCAAGTGGAGTTGGAAGCCATTGCCTCGTTTGAGGGGCAGGAAGTAGCTCGCGAAAGCATGATTTCCGCCAGGCAGATGCTGCTGCAGATCCCGAACCCCCAAAAATGGCATCCCGACCACCCATACCTTTATGACCTGACCCTTAATCTGAAGGTTGGCGGTGTGGTGGTGGATGAGGTGGGCAGCTACTTCGGCATGCGCAAATTTGGCAAAGGGCGTGACGAAAAGGGCTTCTGGCGCTTTACGCTCAACGATGAGCCCATCTTTCAGTTCGGTCCGCTGGACCAGGGCTACTTCCCCGAAGGGCTCTACACCGCGCCATCCGAGGAAGCCATGCTTTTTGACATCGAATACGCCAAGAAGATCGGTTGCAACATGATCCGCAAGCATGTCAAAGTGGAGCCGGCGCGCTGGTATTACGCCTGCGATCGCCTCGGCATGATCGTCTGGCAGGACATGCCCAACGGTGGGCGCACTACCAAGGACGCCATCGTCGCCTTCACCTTCACCTCGGGCGTTCACCGTTCCGACATCCGCCGTTTGCACCGTTTTGGCAGGGAAGAACCCCAAAACCGCGAGGAATATCGCCAGGAACTTAAGCAACTCATTGACAGCCTTTTCCACTTCCCCTGTATTGCCGTGTGGGTGCCGTTTAACGAAAGCTGGGGGCAATTCCATGCCATCCTGACTTCATACTGGGTGAAGGGCTATGACCCCACCCGCCTGGTGGACCATGCTTCGGGCTGGTTTGACCAGGGAGGAGGGGACTTTCAGAGCCGGCATGTTTACGTGAAAGCCCTGAGCGCTTCGCAGCCGGATGAGCGCATCTTGGCTGTGACCGAGTTTGGCGGCTACACCATGCAGGTGGACGGGCATGTTTACTCCGAAAAGAAGCGCTTCGGCTACGGACATCACAGGGATTCTGCGTCACTCACCGCGGCTTACCTGCGCCTCTTGGAAGAGCAGGTGAAACCCCTGATCCCGCTGGGGCTTTCCGTGGCGATCTACACCCAAACCAGCGACATCGAGACTGAGATCAATGGCTACCTGACCTACGACCGCAAGGTCGAGAAAATGGACCCGGAAATCCTGCGCCAGGCACACCTGGAACTATATAAGGCGATGAAAGCATAAAAAATAGCCCGGAAGGGCTATTTTTTGTCCAGGCTAATAAGGATCGATCCCCGGTCTCGTCAACAACTCACCGTTCAAGAGTGATGGAACGTCGCATCTCTTGTAGTGAATCAGCGGCAGATTGGTCAGATAGGGACCGGTGAGAGGAGGCATAGGGCCAGCATCGAGCACGCGCACATCGTCCACGTTTGTCCAGATGCCCCAGGATTGCGGCCAGAGGTTGCGGTTGGAGAAGACGATGCGGATGTGTTGACCTTTGTAGGCGCTCAGATCTTTCTGCCCACTACGCCAGCCAAGGTCCTGCCCGGCGGTGGGCGGCTGCCCGGGAACGCAAGGTTGAAAGCCATCCCTCAGAATAGTCTCCAGATGGTTCAAGCCAGCCCCATCCTGGATCGCCACGAAGAAGTCAGAATAATCCATGATGTCATTGACATACATGCGGTAATTGAAGGTGAGCACGGGTCTGGACCAGGCGGGATCCACGTAGAGGTTCGTGTACGCCCAGGCTTCTCCGATACCTTGATCGGTTTGCGCTACCGGTTGACCAAGACGCATTGAATAACTGCCATGAGAGCTGATTGTGTTGCGGCTAACTGGCAAATTTCCGCCGTAGGTCCATTCCATCAGCGGCGGCTCGTTTTCAAAGCTGCCATTCAGCGCAAGCCCAGTGGTGGGGTCGGGCGCTACAGGTTGGGGTGAAAAAACCTGGAATCTTTCATTGTCTCTATCTACGGCGTAAACTAAGCCGGAGGATGTTACTGCCACGTCAACCGGAGAGTTGAACTCTCCAACATCGTAGCCAGGTGATCCAATCGAATAAAGGTGTTCTCCGGAGGAATTCAGTACGATAATTTCATCCTTTGCTACATCGGCAATAAACAGGGTTCCATTGGCTATCACATGGGCTCCATGTGGGTCCCATATCTGACCTACCCCTCCTCCTCTGACACCGATCGAGTGCTGAAAATCACCATTGACATCATATTGAAGAATCAAACCATCTGAAATATAAACGTTGTCTGCCTGGTCAATATGAATGCTTCTTGGCGCCGGCGCTAAACCTTGGTCTACATTCCAACTCGTGATAAACACACCGATGTTGGAGAATTTTTGAACCTTTTCAGTGTGTGAATCAAGCCCATAAATATTTCCATCAGAATCTAAGGCTATGGATGTCAAGTTTTGCCATTGTCCGTTCTCGTAGCCTTCTGATCCAAAAGCCCGGATAAATTCCCAGTTCTGATTGAACACTTGTATTCGGGAGTTGCC
>DAISYV010000100.1:6012-7096 GCA_036825115.1 Anaerolineaceae bacterium
TTGGTGAAAAAATCCGGATTCTTCCACCATAATCTGACACCAGGATGTTGCCATTAAGATCAATGGCGATTGCGTCAGGGCTCAAAAGTTGAGCATTTTCGCCCCCTTCTGTACCCCATTGCAAAATAAAGTTTCCATCTGAGTCAAATTTCTGAACTCGATTGTTGATGAGATCGAGGACGTAAACATACCCCAGGTCATCGATAACTAATTCGTCAGGTCTCCTGAATTGACCAGGACCAGTCCCAGTACTGCCCCATAACATCAGAAATTCACCTGAAAGGGTAAATTTTTGTACCCGGTTGTTCGTAGCTTCTGTTACATAAACAAAATTATCTGTGCTGATTGCTATTCCACTTGGACCCCAAAATTGACCAGGCTCAGAGCCATAACTACCCCAAAGATTGACTACTGTTCCATCCTTGGTAATCTGTTGAATCCGATTATTTCCTCCATCAGCAACAAAAAGTGTGCCGTCGGACGCCATTGCAATATCAGACGGCCAATTAAAGCTACCCGGATCGGTTCCATAGCCTCCGATGGTTGTGACCGAATTGTCTGATTGATTGAATAAACTTATTCGGCTGAGTCCGGAATTCGCAAAAATCAGGATGCCATCATCTGTAACCACCATACCTTCCGGGTACAGGATTTGATCTGCCTCCCCGCCCCAAGACCGGCGGAAAACATAAGGGGAGTTCGTGGTGTCTGAATCATTTATTGGAGCGAAAACACTCTCCTTCATAGGCTGGCCTGCTGATTCTGGCCTCTCACCTGCTGAATTTGCACTCGCGCCTGGCAGCAGGCCAAAGATGAGGGTGATAACTATCAAACAACGCGAAAATTTTATCATACTGGACTTCTTTTATTCCCAATGATCAAGCATGGGGCGTTCAATTCCTCCCTGCAGAGTGTAATCCGGAATGTCGCATTTGTAGAGGCTTATAAGCGGTAAGTTAGAAGTGTACGGACCTGCGGCAGGTGGAATCGGACCGGCATCCAGCACGCGCACGTTGTCCACGTTGGTCCAGATCCCAAGGGAATCAGGCCAGAGGTTGCGGTTGGAAAAGACGATGCGGACATG
>DAISYV010000101.1:0-3114 GCA_036825115.1 Anaerolineaceae bacterium
ACCTTCCTGGCAGATTCCGCCCATGCTCGCACCTATATCGGCGACGACCGCCTGCATGCAGGTTTTGACTACGGCTACGCGAATTCACCATTCAGCGCCCGAGCCTTCGGAAAAGCCATTCAGTATTGGGACAGCCTTCACGGTGAGGAAGCCTGGCCAAATTACTTCCTCAACAACCACGACACATCCCGGTCCTCCACCCGCTATGCCAGACCCAGCGAGGATGCCAAGTTAAAACTCCTGGCAACCATGCACCTCACTGTTCGCGGAACCCCCTACCTTTACTATGGCGAGGAAATCGGCATGCGGGATATTTCGCTGTCTCGCGGACAGATCCAGGACCCCGTTGGCAAACGTTATTGGCCTTTTAATAAAGGTCGCGATGGCTGCCGCTCACCAATGCAGTGGGACGCGCGTCCCTTTGCGGGCTTCAGCACTGCTGAGCCCTGGTTGCCCGTCCATCCCAATTACAAGGTCCGCAATGTTTCGAACCAGTCAGAAACCCCAGCTTCACTCTTGAGTTTCTACAAAAGTCTGATTGCGCTGCGCAGGGACCATCCCGCGCTGCATGCGGGCAAACTAAGCATGATCGATACCGGAGAGGATGCCCTCCTGGTCTACAAGCGCTTCACCTCCGACGAGACCATGCTGGTGGTGCTCAATTTCTCCAGGAGTATGCAAAGCTTTACCCTCCCAGTTGCGGAATTCAATAATTGGGATCTCATCTTTACCGGCAACGAACCGCTAACCAGCCATATGACAGATTCAACCCTGAACCTGCCGCCTTATGGTGTAGCAATTTTGCTCTCACGAGCAGCCTGACGAGGTAAAAATGCACGGCAGCTCCACCCTGATTGACCTGGCTGCCCCGTATGTAAACGGGTTATCTGCGGCTGACATCCCCCAGACAGGACTACCGCTGGATCGCTTTTTGCCTCCGTATTATCCAGGCTCGATGTCTGCTTGGTTGCAGAGATTTGCCCCGCCAGGAAGCCTGGTGCTGGACCCTTACGGCCAGGATCCTTATGTCGTTCTGGAACTCGCCCGGGCTGGCTATCGGGTGGTGGTGAGTGCCAATAATCCTGTTGCTGCTTTTATTTTGGAGGTGATGGCGTCCGCGCCAAGCGCCGAAGAGATCAGCGAGGCTGTTCATAACCTTGCGGGGATCAGCTCGGCGGAAGGTATGCTGCTCGAAGATCAGATCAATGCTTTTTACCAGTTCGACTGCCCTAACCCGGAGTGTCAGCAGCTGGACCCGAAGCCGAAACTCATTGTTGATTATTTGGTCTGGGCGGAAGACGCTTCTGAACCAGAGCTTGCCTTCGGCGCGTGCCCGGTTTGTGGCAAGCAAGCTGAGTATGAATTGACCCCGGAGATGCTTGCCAGCAAAGAGCCCTTGCCTGCCCTGAGTGTGCTCAAAGCACGCCTGCTTGAGCTGTCTGCCAACCCTGGTGACCCACTGCGTGAGTTGATGCAAGAAGTGATTACTTTCTATCCCCACCGCAGCCTGGCTTCCCTTCAGGCGATGCTAAGCCGCATCGACAACCCCGTTATCGACCCACGCCAACGAACGCTTTTAAGGGCTCTTATCCTGAGCACTGCCGATCGTGTCAACCAACTGTGGACGTATCCGGGCGGTCGCAGCCGCCCGCGTCAGCTCTTGCGACCACCGCTTTACCAGGAAACCAATCCCTGGCAAGCCCTGTTGTCTTCCCAGAAGGTGTGGAGCAAAACAGAACAGCCTGTTTCACTGCGCGAATGGCCGGCCTTACCCCCTCAAATGGGCGGCATCAGCATCTTTCGCGGACGCCTGCGCGAACTGGATCCACCGCTTGCTCCAGGATCGGTGGATGTGGTCATCACCTCCCTGCCTCGCCGCAACCAGGCCTGGTGGAATCTGAGCGGCTTGTGGAGCAGCTGGCTTTGGGGGCGTGAAGGCAGCAGCACCTTGCGCAATAGCCTCCTCAAGCAACGTTACGACTGGACCTGGCACTCCATCGCACTGCAAAAAGTACTGCTGCAACTCGGAAAACTGCTGCGGCCGGGCGTGCCCGTTTTGCTTCAAGTGACCGAGATCGATCCGATGTTCGTGATGGCGGGGCTCCTCGCTGCTCAAAACGCTGGTCTCACCCTGCAACAACTGGCAGCCAATGGTGAAATGAGCGTTATTCAAAGCGCATGGCGGTTTGGTCGTCCCGCCCGCCAGGGCAATCTGAACCTGTCATTTTCTCAGTCGGTAAGAAAAGCTGGTGTGCAATTTCTGCAGAGGTTTGGTGAGCCGGCAACCTATCTAAGGCTTTTTAGTGCCGTGATGATCTCACTTCTGTCCGAGGGATTGTTGGAAGGGCGCCCCGGTTCCGGGGAAACTCTTAATGAATTGCAGGAAGAGATTGATGAAGCGTTGACGGTCCCAGGTCTCTTCTCGCGCTTCAATCCAGGCGTTTCAGCGGATTCTGGCCTCTACTGGTTGCTCGACGCCAGTGGAAGTGCTCAAACTGCTGCGGATCGTGCGGAAAGAGCCATCCTGAACGCGCTTCAAAACCAACCTTTGCTTTCTACCAGGGATGCCATCGCGGCGGTCAATCTCAACCTCCCGGGTCTTCAGAACGTTGAAATGGAACTTGTGCAAGCAATCCTCGAGTCCTACGCCGATCCAACCCCTGATCTAAAAGCCTGGTCTCTGCGTGCTTTTGAAACAACCAAAGAACGTCAGAAGGATCTTAGAACGATCTTCGAATTGATCGAATCCCTGGCAAATCGCACAGGCATGGCGCGCGAGATAAAGACCGATTCCATTGTCTGGCTTGATCAGGACGGCACGCCGGAGTTCACCTTCTTCCCCATCATCACCACTGAGTTTTCGGATCTGCTCATCCGCCACCAGCTCACACCTGGCAGGAAATTGATCGTACTGCCGGGCAGCCGGGCAAACCTGGCTGCCTTCAAGCTGCGCCGTGATCCGCATCTGCAATCGCTTAAAACAGAAAACTGGAGCGTCGTCAAATATCGCCAGCTGCGCAATTTGAACGATAACCCCCTCCTCAACCGGGATTTGTTCGCCTCCCAGATCACAGGCGACCCGCCGGAATATCGCTCGACCCAATTAGCCTTGTT
>DAISYV010000101.1:3214-5104 GCA_036825115.1 Anaerolineaceae bacterium
AGTCTCAATATAGCCAACCCACCGAATAGGCACCTTGCGCTTTAGGTATCGAGTCGTAGGTCGGGTTCCGATTTTGAACCCGACGAAACAAGTGGTTTATTTGTGGTCTTCTAAGTGCGTTGTCGGCTTGAAATGCGCAAGCCGACCTACAGCAAGCAGGTCGATCAGCAGCATATCAATCAGAAAACCTATTTGATATCTACTACCGGGGTGCTGTTGACTGTCTCCATTTAGTGCAGTCGCAAACGATTCTCCCCACACTGCCAATACTTCCACCAGGTGAACGCCGACCTAATTAGTCTTTTGTAGGGTAGGTTGGCGTCAGAATGCTTTCATATAACTAGGTCCCGATTTAGCCAACCCACCTTCCATTTTCGCTTACGGTGTGCCTGGGGTCGGCGTTGGCTCATCCGGCACGATTGTGGGCGTGGGTGTGGGCGTGGGCGTCTCTGTCGGCGCCAAAGTCGGCGTTACCGTCGGAGTCTCCGTCGGGGTGGGGGTAAGCGTGGGTGTCGGGGTTGGCAGAGAGAAGCGCACAATATACTTTTTTTGCACCTCGGTGTTCTGCGTGCTGTGCAAAGTCACGCGCAGCGTGATCGTCTTTCCATCCAGCTCGCTCACATCCCATTCCGTCAGCACACCCGCGCTGCGCATTGGAGTCGTGATCCAATCTTCCTGCAGCGGATTCCACTGGCTTGGGTTCTCGCCTTCACCCCAATGCAGCTTGTATTGCTTGAAGTTCGCCGTCGCGTCCACCACGCCGACCACCTTGAACGGGTTCTCGGTGATCGCGTTTTGCAGACCCATGATGTCAATGATTGGGCGCGGGTCATCCAACCTGCACTCCCTTTCGGGCTTTATCACCAGCGGATCAGGGAAGCCATATCTATCCGCCCAGGCTCTTCCGGCATCCGTTTTGAGCCATCTGATGGCGTCCTTATCTTCCACGTTGATCGTCAGTGCTTCCTTGGTGAACTCGGAACAGGCCGGTGAAGCCTGCAGTCCGGTCCACGAATCAATCACGCTTCTTACCCAAAGGTCTTCTTCCTTTGGCAGTGGACCCTGGTCCGAGGCAAAAACTTCCGTGCGTTGCAGCTGGCTGGGGCAATATTCGCTTGGCACCGTGCCTGAGACAGAACAAATAGTCATATCCACCACGTCCGAAGGGCGGGCGAATGCGGTGGCACTGCCGCCGCGCAGTTGCTGGATGCCGATCTGCATAATGTTAGCCCAGATGGGCGCCGCGCCGCTAACGCCTGAGGTGTTGACCATGGGCGTATAGTCCGCATTCCCCACCCACACCCCAACCAGCAGGTCGGGGGTGTAGCCGACGGTCCAGTTGTCGCGGTAGTCGTTGGTGGTGCCGGTCTTGACCGCTGCCTGGAAGGGCAAGGCCAACACAGAGTTGGTGCCAAACATCGGCGCGCGGGCGTTGTTATCGGACATGATCGATGAAAGCAAATAGGCATGTGCTGCCCGCACCACTTGCTCGCCGTTAGTCGGGGAGTATTCGTAGACTGTATTGCCCTTGTGATCGACCACTTTGGTAATCGCCACCGGTGCCACTCTGCGTCCCTCGTTTGCCAGCACCTGGTAGGCGCCAGTCAGCTCAAGCAGGCTCACCTCGCCGCCTCCCAAAGTCAGCGCCAGCCCGTAATCAGGTCTGTTCAGGCTGGTGATCCCCAGTCGGCGTGCCAGGTTAATAAAGCCATCCGGGTTCGGCGTGGTTGGGTCGTCATAAATGCCCACGTACTCGAGGGCTTTAACCGCCGGGATGTTATAGGAGTTTGCCAGCGCGTCCCGCACGGTAACCGGACCGTGAAAACGGCCGTCGTAGTTGACCGGTTCATAACGCGGGTTGGTATCATTGGGGTCGCCAGAGGGCGGGAA
>DAISYV010000101.1:5204-6965 GCA_036825115.1 Anaerolineaceae bacterium
CTGCAAGTCAGGGTCAAGCGTCGTGTAGATGGTGAAGCCCGAGCGATAGATGGTTTGCGAATCAAACTGTGACTCGAGCAACGACTGAATGAACACCACCCAATGGGGAAACTTCATCACAAAATTCTGCTTTTTAAACTCGTAGGCTTCCAATGTATTAGCGGCTTCGAGCGTCTGCATGGCGTCCAGGCAAACCGGCGTGAGGTCTTCCCCAATGTGGATGCAGCCCTTCTCATTGCTGAGTTGATACATCAACAGCAAAACGGTTTTGTTCCTTCTGAGTGTCGCTTCGCGGTTCGTGTAAATATCATATTCCACAGTCGTTTGCGGCAAACCCGCCAGGAAGGAGGATTGCCACAGCGTAAGGTCAGCGGCGGTGGTGTTGAAGTAAATATCCGCAGCGGCTTCGATGCCGTAGGCAAAGTTGCCGTAAAAAATCTCGTTGAGATACAGCTCGAGCACCTGCTCCTTGGTATAACGGCGCGTGATTTCTGCCGCGAGGATGATTTCGCGCGCTTTCCGTTCATAAGATTGCACAAAGCGTTCGTCCGTCAGCAGCAGCATGCGCGCCAGCTGTTGGGTGATTGTGGATGCCCCTGAAACAATCTCGCCGGAGGTGTAGTTGGTGTATAGCGCGCGTGCCAGCGCCACCAGGTCAAAGCCCGGATGGTTGTAGTATTCCTTATCCTCAGTCGCGATCGTCGCGGCGATCAGGTAGGGTGAAATGCGGTCAAGCGGCACGTAGGTGCGCTTGCCGGCATTTGGATCCACAATCTCGTACAGGATATTGCCGTTGCGGTCAAGGATACGCGTGGTTTCAAATTGTGAGGCACGGTTTTGCAGCTCATCCACCGCTGGCAGGGTTTTAGCGATGTCGAAATACTTGTAAATCGCGAAAGCTGCCACTCCCATCATGGCCAGCAAAAAGATTATTGCTCCAATTAGCAAAGACTTGCCAAAACAACCGCTGCGTTTCTTCTCGCCTTGGGGCTGTTTGGGCATCTTTGCCGGTTTGCTGTTGCCGCCAGCTGCGGGTTTAGGTTGAGCCTGCCTGGCAACTTTATTAGGTTGGGTGCGCGAAGTTACGACGGGTTGTGTACCTTCCTTGGTCTGATCGACGTTATTAACGAAAGCTGTGGATGCCAAAACAGTTGCTTGCGGGTCCACAACCTCCACCACCTGCGGCAGCGGTTCAGGCTGGGGCTCCACGACCAGGCGCAGGTCTTCCACTTGGGGTGGGATGGTTGGAATGTCGTCCGGATCGAGATGGCTCTCCGCCTGTTTCTGGTCCATCACTGTCTGAGGTGCTTCAGCCTGCGGTTTTGGCTCCACCGCCCAATGTCCTGTCGTGAAGTCTGTAATGGCTTCCGGTTCCCAATCGGGCTCAGGGAAGTTGTCGACTTCTTTGAAGCCGGCCAGTTCCGAGAAGAGGTTCGAATCCAGCGGCATTTCTGGGGCGGGTTCCAATTCAGGGGTTGGTTCCGGCTCGGTTTCAGGTTCCAGAATAGGCTCAGACGCCGGAGCTGGATCTGCCTCTTGAGCGGGCTCTGCTTCAGCGGAAGGTCCCATCATTTCCTGGGCGCCATAGCCCTCGAAGGTTTCGAATTTTCTCACCGGATCCAGGGCGGGGGTATAACCGGGCGTCTCCTTAAAGTCGCCCAACTCCTGGTATTCCGCGGGTTTGATTTCGTTCTGTTCGTTCTCGTCCATAGCATGGCCCATCCTGTTGTCCATAGTGACATTTTAACATAAGCTGAAAAC
>DAISYV010000102.1:0-6862 GCA_036825115.1 Anaerolineaceae bacterium
CTCTCACTCTTCACGCTTGCTGAGACTGAAGAGATCGCGGAAAAAGTGAAGAACATGGACACTCAGGCCGAAGTGGAAGCCTACCTCAAAGCGGAAGTAGCCAAACGCGAGCTGAAGCAAACCGCGAATGTGAAGAAATGAGACATCCTGCGCATCTGGCGCCTGGTGGACGGCAGATATGAGCTGGACTACGCTCACCCCGAGCCCGTGGAATTCCTGCACGCGATTTGGTCAGGGCAGATCAATGACAAACCAACCATCCTGTTGGGCAATCGCAAGGGCAAAAGGGAATTGCTCGCCCTCACCTGGGATCACGAAGCCAATGACTATCATTTCCAACTGTTGGATAGCGATAAAGGTCCAGCCAATGTGACCTATTTTGAGCAGGATGGCAAACGCCTGATCGTGGCCACCAACCGCGAGACGAACGAAGTGGCAATGTACGTTCTGGAAGATTAGCAATTTAAGTGATTAGGAAAACACAACCACCCGCTGTGAGGGTGGTTGTGTTTTTTAACAATATTTACGGAAATGTTTTTCATTGCAATGATGACTCAGGAAAATGACTCTAACCTTGTCATTCGCTTCGCCACATCCAGTAAACCTTGTCACTGCACCTCACAAAGCCAAGCTTCTCTTGCAAGCGCATGGAAATATCATTGCCTGTAAATACCTGTCCGTAGGGCAATTCTCCCATGGCGAGGACTTTGGCGGTCAGAGCGCGTTCGAGGCGTTCGCCCCAGCCTTGCCGGCGATACTCTGGCAGGATATGCAGCATGCCCATTGTGTGGTCTTCGTGCAGACCAATGAACGCAAAGAGCTTCCCTTGGTCGCGCAACCCAAAAATCCGCTCTTCGTGGATCGCTTGCTCGATTTCCTCCGGCTCCAAGCGGTGATAATTTTGCAGCACAAAATCACGGTCGGCCTGGGTGATGGGTTCGAGTTGCAGGCCAGATTCAATGCTTTGGTGCGGGTAATAATACTGATAGCATTCGAAGTTTTCCGCGAGGTCGAAATGTGAGCCAACTGCCCTGAGGCTGTGGCTGCCGATAAGCTCAATCAGATCGGGTTTGGGGAGGTCCATCACCAATTCGAGTGGATTTGGGCCTGTCAGCAATAAGAAGTCGGGGCGTGATTGATATACAGCCACGCCATCTTCATTTGCCATCACCAATTCCGCGCCATGCCGTAGAGCGTAGATGAGTGGGTAATTAAGGTAGTAGTCCTGGTTCAGCAGATCAAAGGCGTTTTGCATCATCGTAAACTTACACTGCCCTCGAGAAGCAGATTAACAGATTTCTAAGGACTAATCCCTTTCGCCTGTTTCCACGTAATGTGTCAGCTCGCCGATGCTGAGCTCTTTTATACCCAGCCTTTCAACGGTTCTACCCTTGCGCCAGAAATCAGTATTATGCAGGAAGCAGCCCAGGCTGATGATGCTGCGGATGCCGTTGACCGAAACGCCGTAGCGTTCACCAAACGAAGCAATCGGCACCAGGCTCATAGGCACTTCTTCGAAGATGTAGCGGTGATTCAGCGTCGCGGGGGCCTTAATGCCATAGTATCCGGTCTGGTTGTGCATGGCTTCGTACAGGTTTTCTCCAGTCGCGTTGTAGGCCAGCTCCAGCCATTCCAGACCTGTGCGCGCCCGCAATCCCAAAGCTGAGGCTACCGTAACCCTTTCGCGGTCCATTACTTCCAACACCCGTGCAACGGAGGGTGTGACGCCGTCCACGTAGAATTCAAAATTGCCGTGGGTGGCTTCGATCCAACCCGCGTTGAGCATCGCAAGCGCGGGATGAAAGATCGCCCCCATGTTATTTAATCCGGTCATCAAAACATTTCCCCCGTTTATGTACTGCGGGAAGGCAGTATGGATGGCTTCCAGCACCTCTTTTGTGCGGTTGGCGGGCAGCGCGGCAAGCGGCACAGATTCCTTGATGCGGAAAATACGCGCGAGGCTGGGACCTTCGGACCTGCTGGCAAAGATGAAAGTCTCAGCTTCAGAGATGATCGGGTTGGTCGTGCAGCGATTTTGCCGAAGCGTCTCGGCGAATTCCAGTGCGCCGCCCGTTCGCCCGGGATGCAGGACAACGATATGGTCATCCCGCAGGTAAGGCGTGGCAGCCGTGGCGATATCCTTGTGAGCTGTGGAAGGGGTGACCACCATGATAACCTGTGATCCTTCCAACAGTTCGGCAATATTGTCTGTCACCAGGTCTATCTTTCCAAAACCCTCCAAACCACCGGGGTTTATCAGGTCGATCCCCTGCCTTTCGGCGATGACTTCCACATGCATAAAGGTTCGGTTATAGAGCAGCACTTTCTTGCCCAGTAATGCCAGGTAGGCTGCCATGGCTTTTCCGCCATTGCCAGCCCCAATTACGCCAAAAGTATATTCTTTGCTCATCGATGCTCCTTAAAGATAGTTTTGCAGTCGTGTCTGTTCGTTGATAATTATCCCGTTTTCGTCCACAGTCTCACAGGCCCCGTCCAGCACGCGGGTGCGGACAGCGCCAGGGGCGAAGGGGTTGTTCTTGAGTTGAGGCGCGTCCAGGATGCCCACGCGCACTGCTTCAGCGAGTGTCTGTGGGTCTGTCAGGGCATCATCGCTGCCATCGCCCAGATTGCGAATTGCCTGGAGGGTAATTTTTACCTCAGCGACCAGGTGATCTTTCCTTTTGAGAATTATTGGATCGCTCAGCATGTCCGGCTGTCCGCGCAAGGCGTTTTCGATAGCCTGGCGTGCCATGCGGCTGGCTGCGATGATATCCTCCGCGGTAGCGGCATGGTCGGCTTCCGTGTGCCCAACGATGTGAACGATGTGCGGTTTAAGCGCCATTTGGACGTAGATGCTGGCAGCAAGGTGCGCGCGGGCGGCATCATCATCCAGTGGATAACTCAGCAAGCCGGTCCTGGTTTGCCGCCAAAGGTGGAAACTCTCATCCTCAAGGGTTTCGCTTAGTTCAAGGATGGCCAGCATCCTGGCAAGGTCCATCGCGTCCGAAAGCCCGGCCGGGCTGTTGAACATCATCTGCGCGATGTAGTCCTGTACGCCCATCTTTTTGGCGTTGAGCGCGGAAAGGTACCCCGAGGTTACATAGACCACGTCTGAAGCGTCGCGCATGCCCCAATGGTGGGGTTCGTTCAACTCCACCGGGATTCCCCGGCTGCCGTACCACACCATCACCTCCTGGTGCTCCCGGATGGATTCCTTCAGGGGGATCGGACCGCGTCCGTCCATTTGGTTGAACCAGAACAGGGGGATGGCGCACCAGGCGATGTTGATGGTCTCCACATACATTTCCGCCAGGCGGATGAAATCGTCCGTGCCGGAGTAGGTGCGCATGAGAGGGAAGTTCCCGCGCCTTGAGGCAGCGAAGAGATCCTGGTAATCCTGTTCCGAACGAACCGGCACGCCGCCGGCGCCTTTGGCGCGCGGGTTCTGGCGTTCGGGATGGAAGAAGTTCGCCTGCGCGTCCTGGTCTATCCCCAGGGAGATCACATCCAGGGCTTTTGCTTCGGCGATCTTCGCGATACCGTCCAGGCTGGCCTCCATGGTTGGCAAACCAAAATGGTGCCGCAGCAGTGGGTAAGGCGTTTTCCAGCCAATCCGGCTGATGAGGTCCTGGGGATAATTCAGGGCTTTACCATCCGCTTGAGTTTCCCCGCGCAGGAAGGCCAAAACTTCGTCCATCGGCTGGCTGCCGTCAAAGAATTTCTCAAAAAACATTCCCAGGGCTTCAGCGCGTTGGGCTACCGGCGGGGTGCCGCCAAAGACAAAACGCACACCGGATTCGTGCAAGTCCGAAGCAGCTTCCGCGAATTCGCCCAGCAGGCGCTCGCCTGTTTCAGGCGTCAGACGGTAAGACACACCGACCAGGTCGGCTTTTTCCTCTTTGATTGCCTGCACGAAATGTTCAACCGACACAGCCGGACCCAAGAACACGGTCCGCCAGCCCGCAATTTCTGCAAGTCGCAAAAAGCTGGTTACGCCAGCAACGTGCACGCATTCCCCCAATGCCCCCGCAACTACAGTTTTCATGGTACCTCCTGTGGTTGAACCGGATGAGAGTCCGTTGGTGCGCTATCTCTCTTTTGTCTTGATTTACTCCGATGCGAATAATGCCAAATCCCAATACTGGGAGAATAAGGATTTCAAGTGCTCCAGATGATTATTTGAGCTTAACTATTTTATCCTGCAATTTCAGTTTTTGCTGTCAGGCTTGGACAAACTCTTCTTATTCAACGGGTAAACCGCCTTTAGAACGGTCTAAAGGTACAAAAACACGCCAGATCTTTATGGATCTGGCGTGTTGGCGTTTGCGTTAGGGATTTGTTAACCAACAATATTCACCAATCTGCCTGGCACCACGATCACCTTGCGGATGGGTTTGCCTTCCAGGGTTTGTTGGACTGCGTCGCTCGCCAGTGCGAGCTGCCTGGCGTCTTCATCGCTGATACCCGGTTCCACCAGGATTCGGTCGCGCAGTTTGCCATTGACCTGGACGATCAGCGTGATCATCTCGTCTTTGGCAGCTTCCTCATCCACCTGCGGCCAGGCTTGGGTATGGACCGAATAGGGCTTGCCCAGGCGTTCCCACAGTTCTTCGGCGATGTGCGGGCAAACTGGCGCCAGCATGCGCAGGTAAATATCCGCCGCTTCGTTCCATTCTTCCGTGCCAAACGCTCCGGCATTCTTGGCGCGACCCATTTCGTTGAGCAGTTCCATCAGGCTTGAGACGACGGTGTTGAATTCGAAATTCTCAAAGTCGTAGGTTACCCGCTTGAGTGTTTGGTGGGTCTTTCGGCGCAGGGCACGCAAAACTTCAGGTGCAGCAGTCCCTTCGGTAGGTTCGAGCAGCATGTACCAGACCCGCCGCAGCCAGCGGCTGTTGCCCTCGATGCCAGTGCTGGACCACGGTCCGCCCAATTCCCAACGACAGAAGAAGATGATGTAAGCCCGCACCGTGTCCGCGCCGTATCGCGCGACCAGATCGTCCGGATTGATCACGTTTCCGCGGCTCTTGCTCATCTTTTCGCCGTCTTCGCCCAACACCATCCCCTGGTTGCGCAGTTGCAGCATGGGTTCATCGCCCCTGGTGATGCCGCAATCGCGGGCAGCTTTGTGGAAGAAGCGGGTGTAGATCAGGTGCATGGTGGCGTGTTCGGAACCGCCGGTGTAGGTGTCCACTGGCATCCAGTAGTTATATTGGGCAGGGTCGAAGGGAGCCTCGGCATAATCCGGGCTGAGGTAGCGCAGGTGATACCAGCTGGAGCACATGAAGGTGTCCATGGTGTCGGTTTCACGTTCCGCGGCGCCGCCGCAGCTTGGGCAGGTGGTGAAGCGCCAGGTGGGGTGCAGTTTGAGCGGGCTTTCGCCAGTGGGCAGCCATTCCACGTCATCCGGCAGCAGCACAGGCAGCTGTTCCTCGGGCACGGGCACGGTGCCGCAGGTCGGGCAGTAGATCATGGGGATCGGTGCGCCCCAATAGCGCTGGCGGCTGATCAGCCAGTCGTGCAGGCGGTAGCTGATTGTTCCGTGACCAAAATTATTCTCCTCCGCAAAGCGAATAGCCGCAGCCATGGATTCGGACTCAGGGGTGCCGGTGAGAGGTCCGGAGTTGACCATGGACCCATGGGCTTCGACTGCCGCGGTCATTTCATCGGGGTCGATCAGACCATCTCCGTTGGGATGGATCACGACCTTGATTGGCAGGCTATACTGGCGCGCGAACTCAAAATCGCGCTGATCGTGGGCAGGCACAGCCATCACAGCACCGGTGCCGTAACCCATCAGCACGTAATCCGCGATCCAGATCGGGATGTGTTGATTGGAGGCGGGGTTGATGGCATAGCCGCCTGTGAAGACACCGGTTTTCTCACGCGTGACAGATTCACGCTGAATGTCGGATTGGCGCTTGGCTTGTTCCTGGTAGGCACGGACCTCGTCCAGCTGGGCAGCAGTGGTAACTTTTTCCACCAGCGGGTGCTCGGGAGAAAGCACCATGAAGGTCACACCCCAGAGCGTGTCGGGACGGGTGGTGAAGACCTCGATCGGGTCGCCAGCCTCAGTTTTGAAGGTGATGGAGGCGCCTTGCGACTTGCCAATCCACTTTTGCTGCAGCGTCTTGATGAATTCCGGCCAGTCGAGACCTTCGTAGTTGAGTAGCTCCTCGGCGTACGCGGAGGTCTTAAAAAACCACTGTTTCAGGTCTTTGCGGATCACCGGCGTGCCACAGCGTTCGCAGTGGCGGTCATCGCCATGCACCTGCTCGCGTGCCAGAGTCGTGTTGCAGTTGGGGCAGAAGTCCACGGGAGACATCTTCTGGTAAGCCAGCCCGTTTTTGTAGAACTGCTCAAAGAACCACTGCGTCCAGCGATAGTATTTTGGATCCGCGGAGATGATCTCAGCACGCCAGTCGAAAGAATTGCCCATCGAGCGCAGTTGCCCACGCATGTGTTCGATGTTGGCATAAGTCCACGTTTTTGGGTGGATGTTGTGCTTGATGGCGGCGTTTTCTGCCGGAAGACCGAAGGCGTCAAATCCCATCGGGAAGAAGACATTATAGCCCTGCATGCGCTTGAAGCGGGCGCGTGCATCAGGAGGTGTCATGGCATACCAGTGGCCGATGTGAAGGTCGCCGGAGGGGTATGGCAGCATCGTGAGAGCGTAGTGCTTGGTTTTATTTGAGTCGCGCTCAGGCTGGTAGAGTTTGTCTGCCTCCCAGCGTGCCTGCCACTTTGGCTCGATTTCTTCGGGTCGGTAGGTCGGTATTGCGGTTGGGTCCATCATGTTTTGCTCCTGTTAAATAAAAAATCCCTGCGTGCAGGGACGAAATTGCTTTCGCGGTACCACCCT
>DAISYV010000103.1:0-6703 GCA_036825115.1 Anaerolineaceae bacterium
GATACCGTGATCTACTTCTTTTGTGAATTTACAGAAAGAATGTTACACCAACGTCTTACCCAAGCTATCGACAGGCGACTTGAATTAAGTGAAGACGAAGAAATGTATCTTTACTGTATTCGTAGTTATGCATATCTAAAAAAAGGTATGTTCAGCGAATCCATTTCAGACTCTTCCAAGGCGATCAATCTCAAGCCAAATGATCCAGATGCTTATGATAATCGTGCTGAGGCGTACAAGGAGCTGCATAACTATAAAGCAGCTATCTCAGACGCTCAAGCGTACGTAGAATTGACCGATGATGAGGAAGGTAAAATTGAAGCAATGGGTTTCATCGAGGAGATGTCGGCAATGTTAGGTCCTGATGATTCCACTGAATCTCCCACACTACAATCTCCAGAGGTGGAGCAACAAACGGAAAATCAACCGGAATCAGAAACGACACAGATAACCCCTAGACAACCTGCCTCTATTACCGAAACCTGGATGAACATGGGGAAAGCTGCACTGGCGAATGGTTTTTTTGCAGAGGCTGTCACTCACTTTGATAAGGTTATGGAAAAAGAACCTTCAAATGTGGAAGCGGCCACCTGTAGATTACAGGCAATAGGAGCGCAAACGACTCTGGATGACAATTTGTGGAATTTGTACTTCCAACAGATTAATGGTGTGAGAGATTCAATTCAAGAAAACTTCCCAGTTTCCGAAAAGAAAAAATCTCTCCTACTTATAGCACAAGCAGTTCACTCATTGACTGATCATTACATGAATTTGGTCAAAGAACATAGAGATGAAAGAGTTTACAGTCTTGAAAACCAGGATGACCTACTCGCTGTGATGGAAGTTTGGAATTTGATCATAAGAGGCATAAATCGCTTTGAGTATTCCTTAAACTTCCTGGAAGCACTGGAAGGCCGAGAAGCTGATACCCTCAAACTACAGCTCAGCAAGTCAAAAATGAATTGGATTACCACATTGTGTGAACCCACCAGATTTATCTCTAAAGCTGCTAGAGATGGATCTGGTTATGCCGGTCTCCCTGATGAAAATCGGCCTGAATATATAGCAATGTACGATGCCTTGATGGATGAAATCGTTAAAGTTGAGCCTGATTACAAACCTGAAAAGCTGATTGATCGTTTGCATAATCCAACCTGTGTAAAAGAAGAGCGCGAGCGCCCGGCTGTATTAGCCAGGATGCAAGCTGAAGTGGACAAAGCCAGGCAACAAAGATTAGCTGACTATGAAAAACAGAAGTACTGGGAAACGCATCCCGAGGAATATATTGCCCATCTAAAAGAAGAAAAACGAAAGAGGGACGAAGAAAAAGCCCGTGCGCTGGCTGAGGAACAGAAGAAAGCTGAGGAGCGAAAAGCACGCGCTTTGGCTGAACAAAACCGAAAGCAAGCCCAGTATGAAGTGCGCAAGCAAAAGCTACAAAATGAGATCGACGAACGCAACCTCAAACTTGAGCAAATGAAACGCGAGACAGCTAAACAAGTTGACCTCTTGCGAAAAGAACGGGATAGCCTGGGCTTTCTCGCTATGGGAAAGAAAAATGAAATTGACCAAAAGATCCTCACCCTGGAAAAACAGGTTTTTGACTTTGCAGTCAAGACCGAGGTACTACGGAAAGAGTTAAAAGACCTCAAGCCTTAGAAATAGTCTTTGTTTTCGACTTTTAACTACAATTCGCCGGCTTTGATGGCCGGCGAATTTTGGTTTCTAAAGACTTCGTCACTCAAAACTCCCATAGCAGGGTGGGGGAGAACTCTCAATTTTGTTGATTCGAGACATATACTATTCAACAACTGGTTCAGCAAGAATTTTATGTTGTGTTAATAAAATGCTATGTAATGCGCGTAGTATTACTGTTTACATGTTTGATGTGCATTCAGTGGGGTGGAGAAGCTTTTTTTCAGTTTTGAGCTTTTTAGATAGAATTGTCTTATTCAAGGAGTGAAGATGGGAAGGAAGGAGTGTACGTTTACGAGTGGGACGGATTGGTTTCGGCTGAGGGCTTGCGGGATTCTGATCAACGACGGCAAGGTTTTGATGATCCGAAACGACAGCGATCCATTCTATTACTCAGTCGGTGGATGCGTGGAGCACGGCGAAAGCCTGCAAGAAGCCGCTATACGTGAAGTTTGGGAGGAAACTGGCTGGAAATTTGAGGTGAAGCAGCTCGTGTTTATTCATGAGAACTTTTTCCGCGGAAAAGCCGGAACCATAGAAGATCTGAATTGCCACGAATTGGCGTTTTACTTTCTGATGAAGTGGGACGACGATTGCATTATCACTTCTAACAGTAAGTCCATGGGAGGATTGCCGGAACGACTGGATTGGCTGGAGATCTCCCAATTAAACAACCAGGAGATGCAGGTATATCCGACATTCTTTGCGGAGGAGCTGTTAAGTCTTCCAGTGCACGCGAAACACATCGTGACTTACGAATCTGACTTTTGATTAACAATTTATTAAGTGAACAATGGAGCCGACCTTCCTCGTTGATAATGCTTGCGATAATGATACTTATCATAACCATAAAGAAATTTTTACTGATAAGCGGCCCACCCACCGTTTTTGTTCTTAAAAAGATGTGAATGTCGGATTGTTTTTATTTAGCACGTTTCAGCGCGTTCCATGCGCCGACCCAGGGTTCGCCTATCCGATTTTTCTCCGCGATCCTTACATTACTAAAACGCTGCCCCACTGAAATGACTTCTGGCGCGATCTGCGCCCAATCCTGCGCCAGAACCGCAGCTTTCAGACGCGCGTGGCTGCCTTCGATCCAGGACCATTCCTGGCGGAACTGGTCGGCCTTCACCCAGTAATCACGCTTTTCCCAGGCTACCATAGCTGCTTCAATCGTTTCGTTGATTTTTTCCAAGGCCAGGACGATGTACGCCACCATGTCCAAGCTCTTCTCATCCGGGCTGCCCTGCTGCATGAGCGTGCGGATCGCCAAGACGATTGAACGCGCCAGGCGATTACGAATTGTTGTACCGCTTTCAGTTGTTTTGATTGCCATAAGTTACCTTTTTCAAAAATTCAGACGATATTATACTCTCCTCCCCCACCCTGCCGTCCATCCATTGTAAAGTAAAATGCACAAGCTTTGTATAATGTATCTGGTTCTTGAGATTGCTTCGCAAATGAAGCTCGCGATGACGGAATCAGGGTGAGATCGCTTCGCAAGAGCAGCTCGCGATGACAGAATCAGAATGAGATCGCCTAGCAACCCTTGTAAGAAGACACAAGGGCAAGAAGGGGTCGCGATGACGGAATCAGGGTTAGATCGCTTTACCCTGCTACGCAGACACTAAGGCAAGTCTTGAAATGAGACACAAGGGCGGGAAAGGCTCGTGATGACGGATTCTGGCGATGATGGTTTCTTGTGGCAACCCCAAGTTCCCCCCTTCCGGAAACAGCACTCTCAAGCTATAATCTGATTGTCGGGAATGCCTGACGTCAATTGAATAAAAAATCATTAGAGGCGCGGCGGATTGTGTAGGAACTTCGCCATCATCCCAGGACTGGGAGAAGGAACGAATTATCCGTCGCCGAAGGGCCAAAGGAGAGTCCTCTCCCCCGCCTTGGTGCGCCTAACGAAGTTCGGCCACTGTCATGCAATTGCATGGAGCGCTATGTGTCTTTTTGAGCACATAGCGTTTTTAATTATTAGGAGAATACGATGAACGAAGTAGTAATTAGACTGAGAATTGGAGCGGAAAATGCTCACTACGGCGGCGGACTCGTGGATGGAGCCTACCTGACCAAGTTGTTTGGCGACGTGGCTACGGAGCTGCTAATCCGGCGCGATGGCGACGAAGGGCTGTTTAGAGCTTACGATAACATCGAATTTCTCGCGCCTGTGTATGCCGGGGATTTCATTGAAGCCAAGGGCTGGATCACCAGCGAAGGCAACACCTCGCGCAAGATGGCTTTTGAAGCCTGGAAAGTGATCGCACCCAGACCTGACCTGTCTGATTCAGCCGCCGAAGTTCTGGCAGAACCTGTGCTGGTTTGCCGAGCTACTGGCACATGCGTCACCCCGAAGATTAAGCAACGCCTGGGTTAATCAAGGCTAGAAAATATCAAAGGAGAGAGACATGAGTGCACATAAGGTTATCATCACCGCAGCCATCAGCGGCGCTGAAGTTACCCAGGAGAATAACCCTGCTGTCCCCTACACGATCGAGCAGTACGTGCGTGAGGCAAAACTTGCTTACGAAGCCGGCGCGGCGATAATCCACTTGCACGCCCGCTTCGATGACGGCACTCCCACCCAGGACCGAGAACGCTTTAGAGCCATCATCAATGCCATCCAGGCAACCTGCCCGGACGTGATCATTCAGCCTTCTACAGGCGGCGCAACCGGTATGACTGCCGAAGAGCGCCTTCAGCCAACCGGACTGAACCCCGAAATGGCAAGCCTGGACTGTGGAACAATGAATTTTGGAGGTGACGATATCTTTGTCAACACCGAAAACATGATCATCGCGTTTGCAGCCCACATGAACGAACGCGGGATCAAGCCAGAGTTGGAGTGCTTTGATAAGAGCCATGTCGACATGGCTTTACGTTTGGTCCGCAAGGGGCACATTCAACTCCCACTGCATTTCAACTTTGTGTTGGGTGTAAACGGCGGCGCAACGGGCACCCCGCGCGACTTGCTATTCCTCAAGGAGTCGCTGCCGGAAGGCGCTACCTTCACCGTGACTGGGATTGGACGCTGCCAATTGGACATGAATGTAATGGGCATGCTCTTAGGCGGTCACGTCCGCGTGGGCTTTGAGGACAACCTGAAGTACAACCGCGAGAGAAATGCCGTCTCAAACGCAGAATTCGTCGAACGAATCGTTCGCATCGCAAAAGAACTGAACTTTGAAATCGCCACGCCGGCAGAAGCCCGCCAGATATTGGGCATGCCTGAGCGTGTAAATTAGTGTAATCAATCTACGGAGGAATTGTTTTATGGCAATGGGTAATAAATATGGTGCACACCGCGTGATCGAGCCCAAAGGGCTGCTGCCGCAGGCCGCGCAAAAGATCGACAACACAATGGAGATCTACGACAACGAAATTCTGATTGACGTTTCGGCATTGAACATCGACTCTGCCAGTTTCAGGCAGCTCTGGACCGCATCTGAGCAAGATGAAGAACGCCTGAAGGAGATGGTTTTGGGAATTGTCGGCGAACGCGGCAAGATGCAAAACCCGGTGACAGGCTCCGGCGGCATGCTGATGGGCAGCATCGCAAAAATCGGCCCTGCTCTGCAACACCGAACGGACATCAAAGTTGGCGATCGCATCGCGTCATTGGTATCGCTTTCTCTGACCCCCCTCCACATTGAAGAGATCCTGGCAGTTCATCCTGAAACCGACCGTGTGGATATCAAAGGGCAAGCCATTCTCTTTGAGAGCGGCATTTACGCCAAACTACCGGACGACATGCCTGAGGCACTTGCTCTGGCTGCCCTGGATGTTGCCGGCGCGCCAGCTCAGACCGCAAACATCGTCAAGCCTGGCGACTCGGTGCTTATCCTCGGCGCCGGCGGCAAGAGCGGCATGCTCTGCGGCTACGAAGCGATGAAACGCGTGGGTCCCTGCGGAAACGTTGTGGGCATGAGCCGCAATAATCGCTATGAACGGACCTTGCTGGACAATCATTTTGTCCACAAGTACTTTGTGGCAGACGCAGCCAATCCAGTGGAGGTGCTTGAAAAAGCCTTGGAATGCAATGACGGGAAAGAATATGACGTTGCCATCAATGTGGTCAATATCCACGGCACGGAAATGTCCACCATTCTTCCTGTCCGTGACGGCGGACTGGTTTACTTCTTTAGCATGGCAACCAGCTTCACGCGTGCCGCCCTGGGCGCTGAAGGCATCGGCAAAGACGTCACCATGATCATTGGCAACGGCTACACCCGCAACCATGCGGAATTCACCCTGCAGGAACTGCGCGAGTCGCAGGCATTGCGTGACATCTTTGAGAAAAGTTACATCTAATACTGAAACTAATGACTGCGGAAAAATTGCAGCCTCTTTCATAAACGAAGGAGTTAAAGGATGAAAGCTGAAGATAAATACATCAACACGAGCGGTGAAACCAGGCGAAAAATGCTCTTCCCGGATGTGTCGGAGGAGCAGTGGAATGACTGGCACTGGCAGGTTTCCCACCGCATATCGGACGTTGACACGCTAAAGAAGTATTTGCCGCTTACAGCTGAAGAGGAAGAGGGCTCAAGAAAAGCACTCGAAGTATTCCGCATGGCAATCACTCCATATTACTTGAGCCTGATCGACCCTAATGACCCTCACGACCCGGTAAGAAGGCAGGCTGTGCCGACTGGCGACGAAGCCTATCGCAGCCCGGAAGACCTGCTGGACCCTCTCGAAGAAGATGGAGACTCCCCCGTTCCCGGCCTGACTCACCGCTATCCTGACCGTGTGCTCTTCCTTATCACCGACCAATGCGCGATGTACTGCCGGCACTGCACCCGCCGCCGACTGGCTGGGCAAAAAGACGGCGCCCGTACACGCGCGCAGATCGATGCCTGCATCGACTACATTCGCAACACTCCGGCTGTAAGGGACGTGCTGCTTTCTGGCGGGGACGCACTGTTGATGAGCAACGAGCGCCTGGAATATATTCTCTCCGAATTGCGCGCCATCGATCACGTTGAAATCATCCGGA
>DAISYV010000104.1:0-6566 GCA_036825115.1 Anaerolineaceae bacterium
CATCAGGCTGCTTTTCCCGGCACCATTTTCGCCTAAAAGGGCATGGATTTCTCCCGGATAAATGGTGAAATTGACATGATCGTTGGCTAATACGCCGGGAAAACGCAGGACAATATCCTGCATATCAACAGCAGGCGTTGGATTCTGTTTTTCTGGGGATATCATGAAGTCGTCAACTTTTTATTGAGAGATGGCTCAAATGAGCCATCTCTCAAGATCAAATTTGGGTTTAAAGACCGGGCAGTTCAGCGATAACGTTCTGGTTCCACCAGTACATCCCAGCACCACCCCAGCAAGGTGATTGGTCATCAATCGCAAAGCAATCCAGGTCAACCTGGCGCAGGCTTTCGCCTTCTGCAAGGATGACATTGCCCTGGTTGTCGGTGATGGGTCCCTTGAAGACGTCGAAGCGGGTCATCTCGCCGGAAAGGAACTTGGCAAGTTCGGTGCGGACGAGCTGCAGGTCTTCTGCGGGCAGGTCCTTGGCGCCGGGCATCAGTTCCTGGCCTTCCATAAAGCCATACAGACCCAGACCACCAGAGTCAGCGTCAAAGTAGACAGGTTCACCAGCGAAAGTCCCATCCATGGATTTTTTAACCAAATCTGCGTAAATGGGTCCCCAGTTCCAATACATGGTGGTGAGGCAGGTGTCGAGCGTGCAGTTGTTGATATAGTCGTACGTGATGCCCCATTTGCCATCAGGAGCGGCAATCGCAGGCGCAGGCGTATCTGCACCAGTCATCACGACCTGGACACCGGCATCGAAGAGCGATTTTGCTGCTTCCTGTTCGATGGTGGGATCGTGCCAGGTATAGATGAAGCGCACATCGAGGGTGCATTCGGGGCAGGTTTTTGCCATGCCAAGCGCGAAGGCATTGCCAAGGCGAAGTTCTTCAGGGATGGGGAAGGTGGCCATGTAGCCGACCTTGGTGTTGCCATCAACTTTGGCGCGGGAGCCAGCCAGCATGCCGGCCAAGTATTTGATGTCTTCCATGGCGCCCATCAGGTTGCCAAAGTTGGTACCATTGGACTTAAAACCGGAAACATGGACAAAATCCTTGTCCTCGAATTCGCCGGCGACAGTTTCGGTGGCATCCATGAAGCCGAAGGAGGTCGTGATAACCATATCAAAACCTTTTCGAGCCAGCGAGCGGGTAACCTGTTCAGAATCGACACCTTCTGCGACGTTCTCAACGTAGGCGGTGTGGACGCCAGGCACATTGTCCTGGACGTACATACGACCGACATCGTGAGATTGAGACCAGCCACCGTCATCATGGGGGCCAACATAAACGAAAGCGACATTGAAGCAGCCTTCGATTGGAGCAGGCACCTGGTAGGAACCCTCAGCTTCAAGAGCGGATTCTGCTTTGCAGTCCACGGTTGGAACGGGGGCTTCTGTGGCAGGAACTTCTGCAGCCGGGGCTTCAGGTTCCGGTGTTTAGCAAGCTGCCAGGAACATACTTAAAACCAAGAAAATACTGACCAACGTTAACAACTTTTTATTCATCTTTTCTCCTGTTTGGGTGAGTTTGGTGTCTTTGGGGAGTTTTATTGGCATTGTTTTCCTCTCTACTCCTTTAAACGGCATACTTTATTGTACAACAAAGCACAGGATTGTGATAAATTTCCTCATTCAGGGAATGATTAATTCTTAAGACATTGAGTGGAAATCCCTCTGCCTGAAGCTTATAATTTCTAATTAATTGGAGGTAAACATGTTCACCAAAGGAAACCAGGAAGTCTACGTACCTGATGGGACTAATCCCGAAGAAGCTCTCAGCCGCACAACGCATTTAACCATTGCAGCCCACCAGGATGACATCGAGATCATGGCGATAGATGGTATTCTACAGGGGATCAAAGACCCCAACGCCTGGTTTAGCGGTTGCGTAGTAACAGATGGTCATGGTTCCCCCCGTGCTGGCAAATTTGGCCATGTCAGTGATGATGATATGGCTCAGATCCGCATAGAAGAACAGAAAACAGCTGCCCGCCTGGGAAAATACTCCGCCCAGGTCTTTCTGGGCTACCCAAGCGCGAAAGTGAAAAACCCTGCCGAGCTTGCCGTAGTTGATGACCTCACCACCCTCCTCCAAGTAACAAAACCTGAAATCATCTACACGCATAACCCTGCTGACAAACACACCACGCATGTGGCCGTTTTCCTGCGCGTGATTCAGGCGCTGCGCCGCCTTCCGAAAGAGATTCGCCCACGAAAGGTTTATGGCTGCGAGGTCTGGCGCAATCTCGACTGGCTGCCTGATGAAATAAAAACAGTCTTTGATGTTTCCGCGGAACCTGAGCTGCAAGCCGACCTGATTGACGTTTTTGAGTCGCAGGTTGAAGGCGGGAAAAACTACACGGAGGCCATCATTGGAAGGCGCATCGCGAACGCCACTTTCTTTGCCTCACATGTTACTGATAATGCCACTCGCCTGGCGTACGCGCTCGACCTGACACCGCTGATCCAAGACGATTCCCTCGACGTCATCACCTGGATGCAGGGGAGAATCGCGGAGTTCAACACCGTCGTGACCGATATGATCAAATCATTGAGTTAATAAAGCTCTCAAGCAAAAATCCCCTCTTTGGAGGGGGTTTTTTGTGCCCATTGCTCAGTTAAACAATCCATACCACCACTGCGGCACTTCGAACAGCCGCATGTCTTGACCGTAAGCAAAACTATGAAAATAATCGCTACTATCAGGCGAAGAGATAAAATTCTGGTTTGTAGCTCTAATCTTTGCTGCTGGGGTCTACCTCAGATTATCTTTGAATAAATGGTAAGTAAATGGTGAAGTGTTGCTGCGCCAGTTTTAAGAAATAGGTAGGATCTTCAAATCTATCGTCGAGTTCGACATACCCTATCGAGATCAGTCCGGCATCATCAACAGAAACGGCAGTATGGAGCCCATCATATACGAAAGATGGACCCAGATCCACTATATCACACTGCCATTGGTTGGCTTCAGCACCCTCAGCGCAATTCCCGGAGGTCATTCCGTAGGCTTCTGCAGGACGCGCGATCTTCAGATGCACCGGCACACTGAATTCGGAAGCATCCATGTAGGCAATGACAGGTCTGTTTTCCTGGTCAATTGTCAGGGCTATTCCAAAGGGCAAATTACTGTTTTCACCCACTTCATCAACCGCGAAACAATTGAAGGCTGAATTGGTACAGTTCCCACTCGCTCCAAGGACAACCTCGGCAAGTTTCAAATCACCCTGGTTTTCATCATAATAAGCCACTTTCATTGGATCAAAAGAATTGTCAGATGCGTGCAGAGACGCGTATTTACCTATACCCTCTCCACCATTTGTTCCGGCGTCAATTACTGAACAGTACCAGTCATTTGTTTCCGCGTTTGGACAAGTGCCATCACCACTATCGGGAGCATATCGGGCATGCGTCAGGCCGCCAGTTGGATCGTGGAAGACGAGGTGTACCACATCTCCATCACTGTAGTCCATGCTGATATGGCTGCCATAGAAACTGAAGAACGATTCTGAAGCTTCTAAGGCTATCCTCGTACAGTCCCAATCATCGAATTCGCCGCAGTTTCCTCCAGATCCCACTTTCTTGGCAAAATTTACACTACCAATATATCTAATAGGAAAAGGAGTCATTTGCGTTAAGGTGGATTGATAGGCAATCAAGGGGGTTTCGTCCGGCAAGAATTTCATAGAGGTATGATGCCCTGATGGGATATCATCTGAAGCAGTAATTGTAGTGATCGTCCACACGCAAGTACCCGTGACACTTTGCCGACATTCGGCGTATTTTAGAACCGCATTGGTAGCATCGTAATAGGAAATTCCCACCTTGGTGTAGGGAAGTTCCAAGCCTCCGGGAACAACATAGATCAGATCGAGTGAATTGTCCATGCCCACATTATCCTGGCTGTCCACAGTCTGACACTTCCAATCCTGATTGAGGCCACAGTTGCCCGTTCCAGAAGTCACGCTGTATGCCAGTTTAAGGTCGTCGTTTATGCCGTCGTAATAACTGATGTAGAGCCTCCCATCGGGGTGGCGCGCCATGGAAATGTACGAAGGGGAAGTTGTGGATATCTGTTCGATATAACTGAGCGAATAGGGTTCGCTGGCACTTGTTTGCGTTGTGCTAAGCGCCCCAGCAGAGATTGGGGTAAACAATAAAATAATACTGATGATTGGGTAGAGTAGATGTTTTGGTGACATGGTTCTGACCTCTTTCATCGACAAAAAGATTACTGGTTGAAATGCATGTGATTGCTTAATTTCAACATATAAATGTTCAGGAAACGCATCATCATTTAGACAAATAAACAAGGAATTGCTGGATTAAATTATACCTATAATTTGGTAATTAATTTTTAATGTTTGAAAGAGAAGGATTATTCTTAGCCCTTTACAGCCTCCCTGGTCAGTAGTGTTCAGAAAAAATAAATTTAAAATAACGCTTACCCAAACACGACGCAGGCGTAAGGTGGAAGCCAGAGCGTGCCGCTTTCCATAAACTCCGGTTCGCCAAACAGAACTTTTTTATGATTGAACTTGTTTTCCTGGACCACCCATTCGGGGATGGCATGTTCGCGTTCGCTGAAGTTCGCCAGGATCAGCAGTCGCTCGCCCTGATGAAGCCGGGCGAAGCCCAGCACAGATCCGCTGCGGGTGTCGATTGCTTCCAACTTACCGCCAGCCAAACCAGGTAAGCTCTTACGCAGCTCGATTAATTCGCGCATCTGATTATAGACACGCCCGGGCAAGGTGCTGGCATCCAGCCGCTGTGAGTAGCCCTCAGGATCGGCAGCAGGTCGGTGCACCCAGCGGCTGTCATTTTTGTGTTTAGGGTCCTCCAGGTAGCTGTAGTCATTCAGGGTGGCGATTTCATCCCCCAAATAGATCAGGGGAACACCGCCGGCAGTCATGACCACAAAGTGCAGAAGGAGGATACGTTTGATGGCCAACTCCACCTCTTCCGGGCCCTCTTCAATCAGGGCTTTTTCAAGCCCCGCCAGCGACGCGCAAGTGCCTGAGATGCGGCAATCACCTGTTTTTGGGTTTTCCTGGAAGGGAACTCCGCGCGCGAAACTGCCCGTGAATCGACCCCGATAGAACTCGTTCAAAAATCGGCGGTGATCGTAGCCATTGATGCCCAGTCTGGCAGCATCCTCATCCGAGAAAGTCCAGCCGATGTCATCGTGACAGCGTACGTAATTGACCCAGGCAGTGCCCTCTGGAAGCTCAAATCTTTCTTCCAGCGCCTGCGAAAGCAAATTAACCTCGCGCGTTGCCAGGCTGTTCCAAAGCAGCGCCATCAACAGGGGGTTATAGGAAAGCTGGCATTCTTCAGGTGAGATGTATTTGACCACTTCATCAGGATGCACGATGGCTTCAGATTTAAACAGGATGGAAGGCGCAACCACACGTGTTATGGCATTAAAGCCCTGCAAAATGGCATGTGCCTCGGGGAGATTCTCGCAGGACGTGCCCAGTTCTTTCCAGATGAACGCGACCGCGTCCAGGCGGAAGATTTCCACGCCCTGGTTGGCGAGGAAAAGCAACTCTTCGCTCATACGGTTGAAAACCACCGGGTTGCTGTAATCCAGATCCCACTGATAGGAATGGAAGGTGGTCCAAACCCAGGATTTTATGTCTTCGAACCAGGTAAAAGCTCCCGGGTGTTCATCCGGGAAGATTTCTCTCAGAGTTTTTTCGTAAAGATCGGGCACAGTCCGATCCGGGAAAATGCCATACATGTCGCGGTAATCCGGGTCGCCGGCTTTGGCTTTGAGTGCCCATTCATGCTCATTGGAAGTGTGGTTGATCACCAGGTCCAGCACCAGGCTGATGCCTTCGGCGCGCAGTTCACGTGAGAGTTGTGCCAATTCCGCCATGGTACCCAAAGGTAGGTGGACTTCCCGAAAAGAGCTGACGGCATAACCGCCATCGTTTTCGGGTTCAGGCATTTTAAAGAGGGGCATGAGGTGCAAATAGGTCAGCCCAAGCTCTTTGAAGTAGGGGATTTTGGCGCGGATGCCTTGCAAATTGCCCGCGAAAAGATCTACATAACACACGCCGCCCAACACCTGGTTGGATTGGAACCAGAGCGGGTCTTGCTCCCGCTGCCGGTCAAGTTCACGCAAATCCGCAGGTCGCTCAAAAGCTGCTTTGGCCATGCTCTTCAACAGGTTTTCCAGGTGAAAGAGCATGTCATAGCGGGTGCCGTAAAGGAGATGATAGAGTTGAAAGAGGTGGTCAAAATGGGCTTCGAGATGCCGGACAAAGGTTTTCCAGGCTTGTGGGTCTTCTTTAATGGAGACGGTCAGCGCTTGTTCCAAGTTGGGTAAGAGACGTGCCAACACACGGCTGGCTTCACGATGGAGGTCCAAAATTCCAGCTTTCATTCGTTCTTCTCCCAGGCCTTACTGTTTATCTGATCCCAAGTAGCCGGGTTGTGGCGCGTTGGGGCCAGTCGGAACATTGGGTTTGTCCGGACCCATTGGTTTCAACCAGACGTAACCATAAGGCTTGAGCGTGTAATCACCAGGCAGGATGGTTTCACCAGTCAGCAGGTCCTC
>DAISYV010000105.1:0-6517 GCA_036825115.1 Anaerolineaceae bacterium
CCTGCTCGTGACCTCGGTCCCCGCATCCTTGGTGCCCTGGTAGGAACAAAAGATCTGTTCGATCCTCAATTCTATTGGCTGATCGTTCCTGTTTTGGTTCCAGCAATCGCCGGTCCTATTGGTTTATTCCTGTACGACGTACTTGTTACCAAGAACCTGCCCAAGAAAGACTAGTTTACAATCTGACCACTTATGACCGCTGGTCACATCAATGCCTGGTAAAGGAAAAACCCTTCCAGGTGAAGAAAGGAGACATTCTATATGAAAAAATTAATTAACAACCCTGAAGATGTTGTGAAAGAAGAACTCAAAGGTATCGAACTGGCTCATCCCGACTTGGTCAAGGTTTTCTATGACCCTGATTTCATCGTACGCGCGGATGCACCCGTTCAAGGCAAAGTTGCGCTGGTCTCCGGTGGGGGCAGCGGTCATGAACCCATGCACGGTGGTTTTGTCGGCAAAGGTATGTTAGACGCTGCTTGCCCGGGTGCTGTTTTCACCAGCCCGACCCCAGACCAGATGCTTGAAGCGACCAAAGCAGTAGATGGTGGCGCAGGCGTTCTGCACATCGTTAAGAACTATACTGGCGATATTATGAACTTCGAAATGGCAGCCGATTTGGCTCGTGACGAAGGAATTGATATTGAATCAGTGGTTGTTGACGACGATGTTGCTGTCGAAGACAGCACATGGACTGCTGGACGACGCGGTGTCGGTCTGACTGTGTTGATGGAAAAAATCGTTGGTGCTGCTGCCGAAGAAGGACGTTCTCTAAAAGAATGTGCTGATCTGGCACGCAAAGTCAATGGTCAAGGTCGCAGTATGGGCATGGCACTGACTTCCTGCACTGTCCCGCATGTTGGTAAACCCTCGTTTGACCTGCCAGAAGATGAAATGGAAATCGGCATCGGTATCCACGGCGAACCTGGTCGTCATCGCATCAAGCTTGAACCAGCAGATAAGATCACTGAAATGCTGCTTGAGCCTGTTGTCGAAGACCTGCCCTATAAAGAGGGTGATGAAGTCCTGTTGTTTGTAAACAGCATGGGCGGCACTCCCTTGATCGAGCTTTACATTGTCTATAGAAAAGCAGTGGAAATGCTCGAAGCCAAGGGCATTAAGGTTGTACGCAATCTGATTGGTCCTTACATCACCAGTCTCGAAATGGCTGGAATGTCCATCACCCTTTTGAAGTTGGACAAGGATCTAAAGAAACTCTGGGATGCACCGGTCAAGACCGCCGGAATGCGGTGGGGTATTTAGTTTATCTTATTCACGCTACTGGAGTTTAAAACTCCAGTAGCGCTCTAAAGAGGCAAATGTGGCTATTACGAGAGATGATGTATTGAATTGGATCAAAAGTTACGCTCAAGCGATCGAAGAAAACTGTGAAATGTTAACTGACCTCGACCGTGAGATTGGTGACGCTGACCATGGCGCCAATATGAGACGTGGTTTTAGAGCTGTGCTTGAAAAATTGCCATCCGTTGAGGACAAAGATATTGGAACCATTCTGAAAAATGTTGGTATGACCCTTTTGTCCAAGGTGGGTGGGGCTGCAGGTCCACTTTATTCGACCATGTTTACGAAAGCTGGAATGACTATTGGCACGAAAATGGAAATGGATCTGAACGATTGGGCTCAAGCCCTGGAAGCAAGCACTACTGGTATTGCCAAGCTGGGCAAAGCCCTGCCAAACGACAAGACCATGCTGGATGCACTGTATCCAGCATTGAATGCCTTAAGTGCAGCTATGGGGAATGGAGCGTCGGTTGGAGAAGCACTGCAAAAATCAGCCGATGCGGCTCATGAAGGCATGTTGGCTACCATTCCATTGGTGGCACGCAAAGGGCGTGCAAGCTACCTGGGGGAACGCAGTGCCGGTCATCAAGATCCTGGAGCGACTTCTACCTATTTACTCATCAAAACAGCCGCTGAAACTTGGACAGACTGTTAAGGTCTGGCTCAATGAAAATTACTATAGAAAAAGGAGAACAAATTATGGCAAAGTACGTAGCAGCAATTGATCAGGGAACCACCAGCACCCGCTTTATGGTTTTCGACCATTCAGGTAAAGTGGTTGGCTATGATCAAAAAGAACACGAACAGATCTATCCAAAACCAGGATGGGTCGAACACGATCCTATAGAAATTTGGCAGGCAACCCAGGATGTTATCAAGGGTGCGCTGGATAAACTAAAGATTGATGTCAAAGAAATTGCAGCTGTCGGTATCACCAACCAGCGCGAAACCACCGTTGTCTGGGAAAAAGCCACTGGCAAACCAGTCTTCAACGCTATTGTCTGGCAGGACACCCGTACAGATCAAATCTGTAATGAATTAGCCAAAGACGGCGGTCAGGATCGCTTCCGCACCAAAGTTGGTCTGCCTTTGGCCACCTATTTCTCTGGTATGAAAGCTAAATGGATTCTCGACAACCACCCAGAATTAAAAGAAAAAGCTGAAAAAGGCGAGATCCTCTTCGGCAATATCGACACTTGGGTGATCTGGAATCTCACCGGCGGTCCTCACGGCGGCGTTCATGTGACAGATGTCACCAACGCTTCTCGAACCTTTATGATGAACCTGGAAACCCTTGATTGGGATCCAGAGATGCTCGCAATTTTGGGTATCCCCCGCGCAATGCTTCCCGAAATCAAAGCTTCAAGCCAGGTCTATGGCTACTGCAAGGGCGGTGCTCTGGACGGTATTCCTGTGGCTGGTGATTTGGGCGATCAACAGGCTGCCCTCTTTGGACAGACCTGCTACTCCCCAGGTGAAGCCAAGAACACCTATGGCACTGGCTGCTTCATGCTCCTGAACACCGGTAATAAACCGATCCAATCCAAGAATGGTCTGCTGACCACCCTTGGTTACAAGATTGGAAACGAACCCGCTGTTTACGCTCTGGAAGGCTCCATCGCCATCACCGGAGCGCTGGTGCAGTGGATGCGCGACAATCTCAAGATGATCGAAAAATCATCCGACATCGAAATGCTGGCTAACAGCGTTGAAGATTCCGGCGGCATTTACTTTGTCCCGGCCTTCTCCGGCTTGTTTGCTCCGTACTGGAAGAGCGATGCCCGCGGCGCAATCGTCGGGCTGACCCGCTACATCAATGGTGGACATCTCGCACGCGCCGTCCTTGAAGCAACCGCATACCAGACTGCTGAAGTCCTGGAAGCTATGAACAAGGACTCTGGCGTCGATCTGACCGCTCTCAAGGTTGATGGCGGCATGGTCTTCAATGAGACCCTGATGCAATTCCAAGCCGATATCCTGGGTGTGCCCGTGATTCGCCCGACCGTCGCAGAAACTACCGCTTTGGGCGCTGCCTATGCAGCTGGCCTGGCTGTTGGCTTCTGGGAGAAGGTCGAAGATTTACGCGTCAACTGGGGCAAGGACAAAGAATGGCTTCCAAAGATGGATCCGGAAACCCGTGCCAAACTCTACAAGGGTTGGAAGAAAGCGGTTACCCGCACCTTCGATTGGGTCGAAAACTAGTTTCTCAGTTCGTTTAGAATTATGGGGCGGAGACTTGTATCTTCGCCCCTAATTTTTAGCCATACAGGAGTAAAAAGAGATGAGCAAAAATAATAAAAACGCCAACTCAAAGAAAAAAGAAGAAGTAAACTCTGAAGACTTCAGTAAGCCATGGATCCAGAGACGAACCGGTTTTATTGTGATTACAATTATTAGTATCGCCATTATGATTTTAGTAGCGGTTCAGATCATCATGGGAAGTGGGGATTGGGGGCGTGGTCTGCTTTGGGGTATCCTCTTTGGCGGCAGTATCTGGTTCGTGTTCTTTGGAATGAATTGGTTTCATTCTCTCTTTCATCCTAAACCCAAGCAAAGCGACAACTCTAAAGATCCAAAATAGAGGGACATAATGGTCAATATCTTACTTGTCTCACATAGCCATAAACTCGCCCAGGGAACAGCCGAGCTTGTAAGGCAAATGGCTCCTTCTCCTGATTTGTCAATTAAGGTCGCAGCCGGGCTTGGCGATGATCATGATGAAATTGGTACGGATGCGGTCGAGATCATGGAAGCCTTGAGTGAACTCGCGGAGAATAATGACGTATTGGTTCTGATGGATCTGGGCAGCGCGATTTTGAGTACAGAAATGGCACTGCAGATGATCGATGAAGATATCGCCTCCAGGGTGCGGATGTGCCCGGCACCTTTTGTAGAAGGCGCCATTGCTGCTGGTGTGCAGGCTAACCTTGGCAGCCCGATTCAAGAGGTTTATGAAGAGGCGATGAACGCCCTTGCAGCGAAGAAACAGCAGATTGTTAGCGAAGAAGAAACCATGGATCCACAGGCTGGCCCCGAAATGGCTATTTTAGAGCCTGAGGTAATTAATGGCGACAAGGCAGCTGAACTGCAGATAACAGTCACTAATCCCAGCGGTTTACACGCCCGTCCCGCAGCGTTATTTATCCAAACTGTCAAGAAGTATGACGCCAAACTTACCGTTACAAACCGAACCGAAAATTCTGAACCAGTCTTAATTAAAGGCATGATCTCGGTAATGCTGTTGGGAGCCAAGCAAGGAGATGAATTGTTTCTTCAAGCTACTGGTCCGGAGAAAGACGCCCTCTTAGCTGAATTAAAGAAGTTATTCCTGGATAATTTTGGGGAATAGGTTACACGCCTTCTGCTTAAGCCTTCTCCTTGCCTTGGTCCGCGTAGAGAAGCATAGGGGAATGATGGGGGACCACAAAGTGGTGGATGAGGCGTACCGTATAGATACACATACGATTCTTTGAAAGACAGGCATGGTACGGTAGGGACAGACCCGTGTCTGTCCGTGTACTTGGACGCGGTCAACCAGCTGTAGATAGTCTCACCAGGGTCACCACAGGGGGTGACCCCTACGTTTGGTGTTTGAGGGAAAGGTGGCTTTCGTAGGGGCAGACCCCTGTGTCTGCCCTTAACCTGTAAATAATCACCCCGGATAATATGTAAACAATCATACTTGTCTAAACACGCGTGTCTGTCCGGGCACTTGGACACGGTCAAACAGTTTGAGTTAGGCGGAGTTTCCCTTTCATCCCAAGTATCTTTAGCTCCTGAGCCGCGAAGCAGGGTATTAGTCCAGCCGCTGACTTCGCTAAACTTCAAATGATTGCGGTGGGAGCAAGCCTCCACCGTACGGTCCGATCCTCACCTTCATCGCGAGCGAAGCGTGGCGATCTGCGTTTGGACTGGATTAAATGGCGATCTTCGGTCAAATACCGTGCTCGGTCAAGAGACCGGCACGATCAATCTTGTCATCGCGAGCGAAGCGTAGCGATCTGCGTTTGGACTGGATAAATGGCGACCTTCGGTCAAATCACGCGCACTATAAAAAGTGAACACCCTCTTCAGTCTCCCCTCCGTTACACGGTGGGAGCCAGCTTCCCCCAGGGGAAGCCCAAGGACTGATAGCGTCACCCTGATCGGTTTTTCGCAGTGACAAAATAGCAAACTAACAACATTTCCCCATTGGCACAAGAATTGCTACAACCGGTTTGTGTATCTTCATCGAGGGAGTTATGCCTGAGCCAAAGAAAAGCCTCCGCATCTTCATGTTCATTGGGTTGATCGCCCTGAACATTGTTTTGCTTGCGATGGTCCTGCAGCGTACCCTCCCCGAGCTTACCACACAAGCCAAAATAGTCAGCCCCACCAATCCGCCGATTAGCACGGGGAATCAGCTCTTTCTCCCCCTGGCAGCTACGGTTTACGAAGAGCCGATTGTTCTCCTGCCAAGTGATGGCGTCTATTATGAGCGGGATCAGGATTTGCAGATTGTGCATGTGTTGGGAGAAGTGCTCAACAATACGCCTACCACTGTCAGCAAAGTAACGATTGAAGCAAGCCTCAATCTTAAATCCGGCGGTCAGACAACCTTACGCGGCTCCCCGCTGGTGGGCAGCCTCGCGCCTGGCAATCGGGCGTGCTTTGACCTTTACGTTGTGGAGGCAAAGGAAGTCGAAAGTTACGCTGTCCAAGTCCTTTCTTATGCCACGGGCGGCAAAGTGCCAGGTGGAGTTGTGCCGGCGGTTTCAAATGCCGGATATGACGCTCAAAATGGTTGGTACATGGTCGAAGGAACGATCAGCACCACTGAACCCGCAATTTTGAATGATTTGCGCGCAGTGGTAACACTCTTCGACAGTTCCGGCAGGGTGTTGGGATGCGATCAAAGCTATGTGCGCACCCAAACCGAAGAGGCAAACGCGCCTGCCACTTTTCGTATTTTGTTTATGAATCGTGATTTCTCACAGGCGTCCAATTACACCCTTGCGATTGCTGGAGCAGTTCAGTAGCGCCATCTCCCCAAAACGAAGCAGTAACCCACATTCTCAAAAGATTGTCATTTCGTCTTGACAATTCCTGCTCGATGCCGTATAGTAAAGCCCGTTTAACTATCAAGGCAGGTTTACGATGCAGAGCAAGCAGGAAAAATTAATTGAACAACTCAACCAATTCGCTGTCATGATGATGCACATCAACATGATCTACA
>DAISYV010000106.1:0-6359 GCA_036825115.1 Anaerolineaceae bacterium
GCCGTGCCCCTACTCCAATTAAACAAACCTGCCAAGAGGGCATTGAACTCCCGTGGCAGGCTTTTGTGAACAAAGAAAAGAGGATCTTTACTCTTCGATAATCGTGATCTTGCTGCGGATCTCGGCGGATTTACGCATCATGGCGATGCCCTGGCAGTATTTTTCCTCAGAGAGCTGCACGGCGCGTTCCACGTCTGCCCGATCGATGCCTTTGCCTGTAACGATGTACTCAAATTCCATCAATTCAAAGACATGGGGATGCGCATCCCGCACGCTTTCCACGTGGACCTTGCATTCATAAGCCGTCAACGGCACTTTTTTCTTGCGCAGGATCGAGATGACGTCCATGCTCGAACATCCTGCCGTGCCGAGAGCCATCAATTCCATCGGTCTGAAGCCGGTGTTGTGACCGCCGACATTTTCCGAGGAATCCAAGGTCACTTCATGACCCGAATCGGCGGTGCCAGTGAAAGCCATGTCTTGTTTCCAGGTTAACTTTACGTCCATTTTTTTTACTCCTTTTGAGGTTGTAGTAGAAAATCAGGAACTGGCTGCCAAAGACCAGTTTGCCTGCACATCAAAATCCAGGTTGGAAGCTTCATCGGCGATGAAGTGCCGGTAGCCGGCAGCGGCGATCATGGCCGCGTTGTCGGTGCACAGGCTGATGTGCGGAATGTGCACCCGGAATTCGGTTTGCGAGCGGAAGGCTTCGCGCAGGGCTTTGTTGGCGCTGACGCCGCCCGCCACGATAATTTCGCGCGCTTCAAATTCGCGGGCTGCGGCGATGGTTTTTTCAAAAAGTGCTCGCACCACGGCTGCCTGGAAACTGGCGGCGATGTCTGCCGTGGGCACGGGCTTGTTGGCCGACTTGAACTCTTCCACCGTGCGCAGCACGGCTGTTTTCAAACCGCTGAACGAGAAATTCCAGGGTTCACTCAAGCGTGCCACGGGGAAGTTAAAGGCCCGTGGGTTTCCCTGCATGGCGGCTTTTTGGATGGAAGGTCCCCCAGGGTAACCGAGCTCCAGCAGGCGCGCCACCTTGTCGAAAGCTTCGCCAGCAGCATCATCGCTGGTGCCGCCGAGCGATTCGTACCGCAGATGATCGCGCATCAATACCAGTTCAGTGTGCCCGCCAGAGACCAACAGCGCCAAGAGGGGCAGTTTGGGCTCAGGGGATGGCTTGCTGCCAGCCTGATATAGCCAGGCGGAATAGAGGTGTCCTTCAAGGTGGTTTACACCCACAATCGGCAGGTCCGCCGAAAGGGCTAAGCCCTTGGCGAGGTTCACGCCCACCACCAGCGAGCCAGCCAGACCCGGACCGCGCGTGACCGCGATTCCATCCACGTCTCCAAGCCCCATATGGGCTTGCTGCAGAGCTTCGTTGACCGTCGCGTGAACAGCTTTGACGTGTTCGCGCGAAGCCAGCTCCGGATAGACCCCGCCAAACTGCGCGTGCAGATCCACCTGGCTGGCAATCACACTGCTCTGGATCACCCTGCCATTTTCAACCACTGCAGCAGCGGTTTCATCGCAGGAGCTTTCGATTCCTAAAACGCGCATATCGATCTTTTTCATCTTAAGATCCTTTCATTGGCAAAACCAGTTCCATTGGAAACTCCACGAACTTTTCAAAGCTTCCGTCCTCGCGGACAAACCATGTATCTTCAATGCGGATGCCGTACCCACGATCCGGATAATACAAACCGGGTTCTATGGTGAAAACTGATCCAACTTGCAAGATGTTGGTTGGGTCTTTTTCGCGCCCAAACCAGGGTTTCTCGTGCACATTCAAACCAACTCCATGACCGAGGCTGTGGATGTAGCCTTGTGTAATTTGCGGGTTTTGGCGGATGGTTTCGTGCCCCATGCCCTCAAACAGCTCACAGGTGCGTGCCTGGTAGCGCGAGGGGTTGACATTATTTTCAAGTTCAGTCACGATTTGCGCATAAACTGACTTCACCTGGTCATAGGCTTTTTGGACCTCTTCGGGGGCGTAGTCCAGGCACCAGGTGCGCGTGAAATCATAAAAATAACCACCGCCGGCTTCGCAGGGGAAAATATCAAAAACAATTGACTTTCCAAGCCGGATGGGGTCCGAGGGCGTACCGCTGCTATGCGGCACCCCGGCATCGCGACCGATGGCAAAGATGGTATCTTCGGGGTTCTCCGCGCCGGCTTCTGCCAACCAGAGATTGATCTGCCCTTTGACGTCACCGATTGTCAGCGGACTGCCATCCTCTTTGATCAGAATTTCATCCTGTACATCGTGAGCGGTCAGAAATTCCTGGGTGCGTTTTACGACATTGGTAGTGACCTGACCCATGTGCCGGATGCGGGCCAGCTCATCCGTGCTTTTGGTGGCGCGGGCTTCAAGCATAATGCTGCCGTCGAAATCCCCGGACAGCCGCAAGCTTGGCATCAATTCGCCCAGGCGTTGCATCAGCGCAAACTGCTGACCAAACTCAACCATGCCATAGAGCAGCACTTTTCCTTCTGTCAGTCCGATTTCCTTGAGGATATCAGCGTATCGGAGGGCTGAAGCCTCCAGAAGATCGCCATGGGCTTGCTCGAGATAGGCCTGCATCGGGAATTTGGCGTAACTGAGCAGCTCATAACCAGTTTTGGCAGCTTCATCCCGTTCCATCATACCGTGGCAGAGCACAGGCTTTTGCCCGGGTCGAATGAACAGATCAGCACCGGTTACGTGCGCGCCACCGGTCAGATAGACCATGGCAGGGTTGTGCTGCGCCGCACCGGTGATCCATAAAGCGTCCGCGCCTTGTTTGATAATAAGTTGATCCAAATCCTGTTTCATTTTTATACCTCGAATAGTTTTCCACTTGATTTTAAGCTCTTTAGCAGGTTTTCTTCCTGCCAGGGGAGGACGGTGCGCGGGTCGATCAGCAGCAAATCGTCCTGAACTCTGGCGATGATTGGCGGGTCGGCTTCCCGCAGTTGGGCTGCGAGTTTTGCCGGCGATTTTACTTTTAGGGCGAGCAGGCAGGTGGGCAGCGTTTCACCAGGCAGGCTGCCGCCTCCGACTGTGGAAAGCCCTTCCAAGGCGCTGCCAAATTGCAGGTGGTCGATCCACCTGTGCACCTGTTCGGTGAGATCTTCAAGCGAGCGGGAAAGCATCATGTAAAGCGGGATCTGCTGCTCGGCTTTGCCTTTCAGGTAGAGCTCAATGGTGGCTGAAAGCGCAGACAGGCAGAGCTTGTCCGCACGGATGGCCCGATAGAGCGGGTGGCGGCGGATTTTGGCGAGGAGATCATCTCGTCCAACGATAATGCCGGCCTGGGGACCGCCCAGGAGTTTATCGCCCGAGAAGCAGACCAGGTCCGCCCCCTGGGCAAGCACTTCCTGTACAGTGGGCTCATGAGCCAGGCCGTATTTGGCTGTATCCAGAAAAGCGCCGGAGCCAAGATCCACCATCAGAGGCAGATTGTGCTGGTGGGCTAATTTGGCAAGGTCCTCGAGGGCAGGTTCTTCGGTGAAGCCGATGATCTTGAAGTTGGATTGGTGCGCTACCAGCAGCATGCTGGCACCTTCTGCTATTGCCTGATCAAAATCGGCGAGGCGCACGCGGTTGGTGGTGCCGACCTCGAGCAGTCTGGCACCGGATTGTTTCATCACATCCGGGATGCGAAAGCCGCCGCCGATTTCCACCAGTTGTGAGCGGGAGATGGCGACTTTCTTGCCTTTTGCCAGCGCGCTGAGCGCCAGCAGCACCGCCGCGGCATTGTTGTTGACCACCAGGGCGCTTTCGCCACCAGTGAGGCGAGTCAGCAGATTGCTGGCATGCGTGTCGCGCTTGCCACGAGCGCCTTTTCCGAGATCATATTCAAGGGTGGAGTAACCGCTGGCAACGCTTTCAACAGCTGCCAGCGCAGCGCGGGAAAGCGGCGCGCGCCCGAGATTGGTGTGAAGGAGAACGCCGGTGGCATTGATCACTGACCGTAAAGAAGGCTTGGATTGCTTTTCAAGGATGGATGCAAGTGAGGAAATCAGTTCCTCATCTGATGGCAATTCGGTAAGATTTGGCAGGGTTTGGCGCAGGTCATCCTGAAGCTGGCGGATGGCTGAGACGGTCCAGGCGTGCCCGTAGGACCCCAAAAGCTGCTCGGTGCGGGGGTGTTTGAGAATCTGATCTACCGAGGGGATATCACGCAGGGAGACCATGATCAATAGCTTTGTGGGTTAGGCTTCCAGCGGCTGCGTTCCCAGAGCCTGATCAGAAACTCCACCAGGAAGAGAGCTGCTGCCAAAATGACTCCCAGGGGTAAGGTCAGCACCCGTCCCATCTGCAGCCAGAGCAAGAGGGCTGCAAAAATGCCAAACCAAGCCGCCTGGCGGATGATCACCTGGGGCGGGGCTGGAGGGGAAGAGGGAAAGCGCAGGTTCAGGAACCAAGTGAATGGCAGGAAAAGACCTGTCACAAAAATAATAACAAAGAAGTAAAACAACCAGCGCGGTCCAATGGTGGGCAAGGTCATGGTGAGGATCAGGCCGATCCCGATCGCTCCGAGGATGATCAGCACTAACATGCCGGGTAGATAAAATTTAAAGGGGACAGGCAGGTTTTGGTTATCTTCCATGCTGAGATTATACTTTATTCTTTCTCGATTAATGGGAGATGATGAGTAAGAGGATTGTTCTTTTGGATTAATTTGCTAACGCAGTGCCCACAGGGAATCACTCTCGTTCTCGCCGGTGTCCTCACCGTGCGAGGTTTGCACTATGTTGTCTACAATTATGCTTGTCCAAAAGGAGTTATTGGAATTTCAGGGATATCGCCATGAATCCAATAACCAGCTGATGAGTGCCTCCAATGTTCTGGCAATTTGACAAATTCCTTCCTTACCGGATTTTCGTGTATGTAATTTACTTTTTGTGTCAAAAACTTCTCCGTGGACAGCGCTTCGGCATGCCAACCAGGCTTCCAAATCTGACGGTTTCGATCTGTCAGCGAGTGTGCTGAAATTGATTGGGCAAGCATTTCTGACGGATATTCATCAACGTAATCTGCAAGCTTGTGTCCTGTAAACTTGCGGAAATCTATCAAAGTCTTACCTAACCGTTCGTTGTCATAATTTTCGTCAGAGACGATGAGATGAATGTGGCTTGGCATAGTTACATAAGCATGGATGTGTAATTGTTTGTTGTCATGACAAAATCGCAGGCTGTTGTTGATGATCTCTATTGGTTCGGGTTTGGTAAAGATTGGCAGCCAATCAACAAGCGTGAAGGTGACAAAATATGTATAAACACCATCGATTAATTTGTAGCTATCCATGGGGCAATTATATATGATGGTTCACGCATTCGAATCTTACTGGAGGAGTTTTGGAGAACATGCGGTCAACCTGCTCGCTCGGTGGGGACACCGGCGAGAACGAGCAGGACACCGGCGAGAACGAGCAGGACACCGGCGAGAACGAGCAGGAGACCGGCGATAACAAAGGATGAACTAGAGGTTTGAACTGTATTGTCTCTAAATATGCTTGTCTAAAAAGAGTCGTCGCCGTAGGTCGGCTTGCGTTTTTCAAGCCGACCTACACCAAAAACTATCTATAAAAACCTCCATCAATTTGAGCGTCAATCCTTAATATGATAAACTCGCTTTACTCGTTGATAACTGTTGTGCCTGGCACGCGATTCGGACGAAAAAGACTGCGAAGGGATACCTCCAGGCGAGGTATTTTTAATAAGGTGAAAAGATGACAAACACTAAACTGACCAAAAAAGACGCTTATCTCCGCGAGCTCGACAAGCGCGTGCTGCTCTTCGACGGCGCGATGGGCACTATGCTCCAACTGCAAAATTTAACCGCCGCAGATTTCGGCGGTGAACGCTACCTGGGTTGTAACGATTATCTCGCGCTCTCCTCTCCTCAGACTGTTTCCAGAATTCATAAAGCCTACCTGGAAGCTGGCGCTGACGTTATTGAGACAGACAGCTTCCGGGCGAACCGCCTGACCCTCGCAGACTACGCCCTGGCTGACAAAACCCATGCTATCAATTTTGCGGCGGCTCAGATTGCGCGCAAAGCCGCAGATGAATTCTCCACCACCGATAAGCCGCGCTTTGTTGCGGGCTCGATCGGTCCCTCTGGAAAACTCATTTCCACCAATGATCCTGAGATGTCCAACATCAGTTATGACCAACTTGTGGAACTTTTCCGCGAGCAAGCCCGCGGGCTGATCGAGGGCGGGGTCGACCTCTTATTGATCGAAACATCCAACGACATCCTGGAAGTCAAAGCAACTATCCGCGGTATCCAGTTGGCATTTGAAGACACAGGCACCTGGCTGCCAATCCAGGCGCAGGTCACGCTCGACGTCAACGGCAAAATGCTGCTT
>DAISYV010000107.1:0-4109 GCA_036825115.1 Anaerolineaceae bacterium
AAAAAGACCCTCTCTCGAGGGTCCTGGGTGCCTGGAGGGGGTCGAACCCTCAACATCTTCATCCACAGTGAAGCACTCTGCCATTGAGCTACAGGCACCATGTAGGCGGCTATTCTAACATAGCCCTTGCCGTCCCGCAAGCGTTAATTTTGACGTAAATGGTCTATCAGCTTTTCGCGTATAACGCTGACCTGTTCGAAATTGTGCAAATCTTTGACCACCACCGTATTCCCCTCGATCTCCTCAGGTCCAAGCACGAGTGCCCGGCTGAGCCCCAGGCGATCCGCGTACTTAAACTGCTTTGCCAGCTTTTCAGGCTCCGCCTGGATCACTTTAAAGCCCGCAGCCCTCAGCTGGCTTGACAGGCGAATGGAATCCGCTAAAGTATCCTCACTAAAAACGGTGACAAACAAAGTTTCGGGGTCCACCAGGTCTGCCGGGATCAAGCCATAGGCTTCCAGAACCAGCATGATCACCACGTCCCCCATCGCGAAACCCACCCCGGGCAATGGATTCCCTCCGACATCCCCCACCAGGTTGGCGTAATGCCCGCCGCCCAAAATCGCCCGGAATTCTCCATTGACAGCATGTGCCTCAAAAACAGTACCGGTGTAATAATCCAATCCCCGGATGATCTTCGGCTCATACGCAATGTATTCTGCAACGTCAAGCGCTTCCAGCAGTCCAAACAGGGTTCGCATATGCTCGGATTCCCGCCAGAGCTCGCGGTTTTCCAGAAGTTCGCGGATCGTCTTGAGTTGTTCCGCGCTCAAACCTTCCGCGAGCACCTTCTCGTCCCAAATGTCTGCCGGCAATTTGTCAATCCGGTCGATCAAATGCAGCATGTCAGGCTTATGTTCTGCGTCGATCCCAATCTTGCTCAACTGACCATCCATTAATTGGCGGTCATTCACAAATAGTTTGACCTGTTCTGGGGTCAAGCCTACGTTTTTCAGGAAAGTTGCCGCCACAGCCAGCAATTCCGCGTCTGCCTGGACCGAATCGCTGCCAATCTGATCTACATTCCACTGAAAGAATTCGCGCGTGCGCCCCTTTTGCGGGCGTTCATAGCGCCAGAACGGTCCGAATGACCACCACCGCAGCGGGAAGGTCAGCTGGTTCTGCTTCGAGGCAATCATGCGTGCCAAAGTAGGGGTGAGTTCGGGTCGCAAAGTGATCGGGTCGCCACCGCGGTCGTTAAAAACGAACGCCTGTTCCTTCACAAGCTCTTCACCGGATTTCGCCGCGTAAAGATCAATCGTTTCCAGGCATGGACCTTCATACATCTGGTAACCAAACGCTTCCGAAGCCTCGGTCAGTTTTTGAATCAGCCACTGGCGTTTTGCCATCTCATCGGGGTAAAAATCACGGGTACCCTTGACACTCTTGATCACATTCTTCATATCAACCTCTTATCAATTAACTGGTTAGTATAACATGCCAGGTATCGTGTAAAATAAAACAAGTAACTTTTAAGAGGATGTGAAATGAAATTTTTGGATGTAATTGCTCTTTGTGAAGGCACGCTCCTCACACCGGATGTAGATCATGTTCCCGAAATCAAAGGCGGCTTCGCAGGCGACCTGATGAGCGATGTTTTGGCTTCTATCCAGGCAGAAGCGGTGATCATCACTGGTCTCTGCAATCCCCAGGTTGTTCGCACAGCTTTAATTGCAGATGCCCGCCTGATTATCTTCGCTCGCGGAAAGAATCCAGGCGATGAAATCCTGGATCTTGCCAAAGAGGAAAATCTGCCTGTCGCCAGTTCGCGACTGGGTCTCTACGAGATTGCAGGCCGGCTCGCACAAGCAGGATTACCCAGCTGCGAAATGGAAATGAATCTCTTTCCAAAAGTCTAAACTACGATGACCGACCAGCCTTCTGTCTCCGATAATCGCGCTGGTGTTATCACCAGGGTTGAGGAACTTGGTTATGAACTAAAAATCGGCCAGGTGATGACCACCAAGGTTGTCACATTCTCCCCTGGGACAACCATTCTCGAAGCGCTTGATGTGATCAAACAACATCGCATCTCGGGTGCTCCTGTTACGGTTGACGGGGAACTTGTCGGCATCATTTCCACGGAGGACCTGATTCGGGCTTTGCGGGATGGAAGAATCGACCGCAGCGTCTCAACCTACATGACCAAAGATTTGATCACTGTCAAAGCGATAGACAAGGTTGTGGAAGCCCTGAAAGTGTTTCAAAAGACAAAAGTTGGCCGCCTGCCTGTCGTGAATGAGAACAACAAATTGGTAGGGCTGATTACCAAAGGAGATATTACCAACGGCTTGTTAACCGCGCTTCAACGGGACTATCAAGCCGAGGAAATTATCCGCTATCGCGCTTCCCACCTGTTTGAGGATATCGAATCAGACCGCACGAGTCTCATCCTGCGGTACCGCATTATCAAGGATGATTTTGTCAACGGTGGTGCGGCTTCAAACAACATCAAAAGAGCCCTCTTGCGCCTGGGTGCCAACCGGCAAATCGCCAGGAAATGCGGAATTGCTGTATATGAATCTGAGATGAACCTGATCATCCACACCAACAACGGCGGCTTCCTGAGGGTGGAAATTGAGCCGCACAAAATTACGATAGAAGCATATGATGATGGACCCGGCATTGATGACATCGAAAAAGCCTTGACCCCTGGATATTCCACCGCCACCGAAGAGATCCGCGACAAAGGTTTTGGGGCAGGTATGGGTTTGGTCAACATTCGCTCCTGTGTCGATGAAATGAGCCTCAAGTCCTCGAAGGAAAGCGGCACAAATCTGTTTATGACCATGTATTTGAACAAAACCGAAAGTTGAGGTTAAACAAAACATGTGCTCACTCCAAACCATTTTAGATAAGATCGAACTCCAAGTTCTGACAGAACCACTCGAGTATTCCCAAATTGAAATCACATCTGGCTACACTTCGGACCTTCTCAGTTGCGTGATGACTGGCGCCCAGGCTGATGGCATTTGGGTGACTTTGATTGCCAATATCAACATTGTGGCAGTCGCCTCCTTATTGGAAATTCCCGCCATCATCATCACAGAAAATGCTCAGCCAGATGCTGCCACCATTGCCCGCGCGAATCGAGAGGAAATTGTTCTTCTCTCAACTCCAGTTGGCAGTTACCAGATCGTCGGAAAACTCTGGGAACTGGGTATCAAAGATCCAGACACGAACAAATGAAAAGCCTCAAGGCAGAACTCCACATCCACACAGTGCTTTCTCCCTGTGCCACGCTGGAAATGCTGCCTCCCTTTATTGTAGAACGCGCTCTTGAAACGAACACCCACCTGATCGCGATCACCGATCACAACGCCAGTGCCAATGTACCCGCGGTGATCAAAGCCGCAGAAGGCACACCGCTGACCGTCCTGCCAGGAATTGAACTTACAACCGCGGAGGAAATCCATGTTGTTTGTCTTTTTGACACCTACGCGCAGCTGGTTGAGTTCCAAAAAATTGTCGATCTAAATCTGCCTAATATCCCCAATAATCCTGATTTCTTTGGATTACAGTTGATCGTCGACTCAGAGGGCAATTATATTGATACAGAAGAACGCCTGCTCAGCAACGCCACCTATCTCACAATTAATGAAGCCCAACGGCATGTGCATCGCCTGGGGGGGCTCTTCCTCCCAGCCCACGTCAACCGTGAAGAAAACGGCCTCTTACCCCGCCTGGGAGGCATTCCTCCCGAATTGAACTTATCGGTTCTTGAAATCAGCAAAATTTCCAGGTCCGAAGTTATCCAGCGCTATCCATATCTTAAGGATTACCATCTGATCCCCAGTTCCGATGCCCACGATCTTGACGCAATCTCTGGAATCCTGAGTTTGCAGTTGGAAGAGATTTCAGTTGCAGCCCTATTCCGTGCTTTTCAGACCCAATACTGATCAGCAACTGATCATCTTTCCCTCACCATCAAATTTTACAAGTAGAACCATTGTCACATCTGTTCATTTTTTTTAGACTCTACGCATTTTCACGTTGACCAAAACACACTAAAAGAGTAAACTATTTGTAACATTTTTCACAAAGGTGGAATGCCTTTGAGATATAGGAGTATGCAAAAAAATGACTTCAACACCCAAGCAGCTGGATCC
>DAISYV010000107.1:4209-6348 GCA_036825115.1 Anaerolineaceae bacterium
GCTTCCCAATTGATTGACAAAGCCAAGCAGGTATTAGGGATCGAACCCGGTCAAACCACTTCGGACGGTCTCATCACACTGGAAGTTTGCCGATGTGTCGGCGCTTGCAGCCAGGCACCAGTTGTTGTGGTGGACGATCTCACTCACGGGCGCGTAAAACCCTCGCAATTTGCCAAAATATTGACTGATATTCAAAAGAGTGAGGCAGTTGCTTGAGAGAACTCTCACTCCACCTTCTTGACATCGCCGAAAATAGCATTTCTGCCGGCGCTTCAAGAATCGTGATCTCCGTGCGTGAAGACCTGGTTGCCGACGAGCTATGGCTCGAAGTAGCCGACAATGGCAAGGGCATGTCCGAAGAAATGGTCGTGAAAGTGCTTGACCCCTTTGTAACCACCCGCACCACCCGAAAAGTCGGTCTGGGTATCCCTTTGCTCAAACAGGCAGCTGAGGCTTGTGGTGGATTCCTGGAAATTGAATCAGAACCTGGCAAAGGCACAAAATTGACCACCAAATTTCAGCACAGTCACATCGACCGCATGCCCCTCGGGAACCTCGAAGACACCATGATCACCTTACTTTTGGGCACCCCCGCAGTAAATTGGGTGTTTAATTATCAGTACAACGATCAATGTTTCGAATTCGATGACACAGAGGTCAAAGAAGCTCTGGGCGATCTGCCGCTGAGCGATTTCCGCGTAATCGAATTTTTATCCAACACCATCTCAGATGGTATCAAAGACACAAAAAACATCATCACCGAAAAAGGAGCCGTGTATGCCAACCATTAAATCTATTGAAGACCTCAAGCGACTGCGCGAGGAAGCCCAGAAAGTCAAAGAGCTTCGCGACCAGACAGGCAAAACCCAAATTGTTGTCGGCATGGGTACCGTAGGTATCGCCGCGGGTGCACGTGATACGCTAAAGGCAATCCTCACCTACATCGAAGAGAAACATCTGCCCGATGTCATCCTGCGCCAAACTGGCAACATCGGTGTGGGAGGTCAGGAACCAGTCGTGCAAGTGATCCTCCCTGGCGCTGAAACCGTTACCTATGGCAAGGTCACCCCCACTATGGCTACTCGAATTATGGAAGAGCATGTCGTCAAGGGAAATGTTGTCCAGGATTTCCGCATAGAAGCCTAAGTCCGGCCAAAATTTAATAAGGAAGGTAAATGTAGCTATGGCGTATTATCGTTCAACTGTGCTTGTCTCAATGGATCCTGTATGCATTGAAAAAGGGGCATTGGAAGTTAAAGAGCAACTGATCAAGGAATTGGCGCTTCTCAATCTGTCAGAAGAAGTCCAGGTTTTGGACAGCCCAAGGTTGGGCGATCCCGAAACGGAAGGTCCGGATATCCTGGTTTATCCTGAGGGTAGTCACTACATCCAGTTGACCACAGCCACTATCGTTCCAATCGTATTGGAACACTTCGTCAAAGGTCGCGAATTGCAGCAATATAAGGCTCAGATGCGCGATGTCACCGACGAGGAGCTTAGTGAGCCCAAAGAGAAGGAAATCCGTGTCATCCTTGAAAACATCGGCAAGATCGATCCGCGCAATATCGAGGATTACATTGCAGTCGATGGCTACCAGGCTCTGGCGAAGGTCCTTGGTGAGATGAGCCCGGATGAGGTTATCCAGACTATTCTCGACTCCAAGCTGCGCGGTCGTGGTGGTGCTGGCTTCCCAACTGGTTTGAAATGGAAATTTGCCCGCCAGGCTCCAGACACCCCCAAATACATGATCTGTAACGCAGATGAGGGCGACCCCGGTGCATTCATGAACCGCAAAGTCCTCGAAGGCGATCCCCATTCCGTTCTCGAAGGTATGGCAATTGGCGCCTTTGCCGTCGGCGCCAGCCAGGGCTATGTGTACTGCCGCGCCGAATATCCCATCGCCGTCAGCACGCTCAATACAGCTATTGGCCAAGCCAGAGAATACGGTTTGCTCGGCAAAGACATTCTCGGCTCCGGGTTTAACTTCGATATCGAGGTTCGCATGGGCGCCGGAGCATTTGTCTGCGGTGAAGAGACCGCGCTGATGGCCTCAATTGAAGGCGGTCGCGGTGAACCTCGCGCGCGCCCTCCCTTCCCCGCCTCAAAAGGCTTGTGGGGCAAACCTACGAATATCAACAA
>DAISYV010000108.1:0-3627 GCA_036825115.1 Anaerolineaceae bacterium
GCTTTTTCGGCATCAAAAGCATCCGGCATGCCGAGAGCTGCCAGTGTTTCAGCCAGACCCAAACTGCTTTCAGATTGGAACTTTGGCATGCTCAGGTCGACCATGGCTGAACTTGACTGCAGATCAGACAGGATCTGTTCCAGCTCCGCGGCTGTCAGCTGCTGTTCAAACCCCGCAAAATCAGCGGAGGGCATAATAGCTGCCATGGCGTAGGTGCTGCCTTCATAGGGTAGTCTGACGACCTGGATCATCTCACTCACCAGGGCAGAGATGGTGAAATTGCCATGCATGAAAGGCACGGTCTTGCTGCTGCCATCAGCGAGGGTGAAGCTGCCATCTATGGTGTTTTTTTCCTCAAACCGATTAACCCATCCGCCTTTAAAGTAAATGGCGTTGGTGAGCACCAGACGGGTCATATTGCTGAGCACGCCTGTTGGGATCAGTTCCTGGATCTTTTCGTTGGTCTGGGCAGCCACCCAGAGATTAATGAGGGCTCGCGCTTGCTCAGGATCGTTGAAATCGACCAGTTTCAGACCGGCGTTGTAATTGGCTGAAAGGGTGTCCAGGAAGGCTTGCTCAAAGTGGTAGTCCTTCTGAGCCCAAAGGGCATTGGCAATGTTGAAGGTCAAAGGCTGAGCGTCCCGGTTCAAATTCTCCGGTTGATAAGTGAGCACTTTATTGAGAGCGTTCATCAGATTGTGGATCGCGGGATCGTTGACATCCACGCCCAACACGCTCGCCATCTGGCTGGCGGTTTCCCCTTCAGCGCCGGCGCCAGTCATGAGCAGCGCCTGGAAGATGCTGTAAGGTGAATAGATCAAATTGCCGTCTTCATCGCGAACCGCTTGGTAAAGGGCCAGCGCGAACGCGTTGTTGGAATGGGCGAGCTGCTTGACAGCTGCGGGGTCTGCCTGGGGGTCGACGATGTAAGCAATAGCTCCGCTGGCGTCCGTGATTTCACCCGGTTCTTCTTCATTGGTGGGTTCTTCAGTCTCATCTACTGGGACGGGCTCTGTCGGGCTCTCAACGGGCACGCAGGCTCCCAGCATGAGGGCGCTGATGATTAAGATGCTAAATAGGATTTTGGTTGTTTTCATTTTTTCTCCTCTCGCGGACCTAATTATCTTCCGCTGAGATTTGGACGATTTGTTGACCCTGTTTGTTCCAATTGAGCTTAAGGCTGCATTACTGTGCCCATGAACAAAATGGCACCTGTGGCTGTGTCACGGATCAGGAAAATGAAGGGATGGTCAATCGTGATCTGCAAAGGTTCTCCGCCCGGCGCCATTTTTTGTTGCACGACCGCGATGGTGGCAGCAGTGGCTTCAGTGCCTTGCTCATTGACATCAATAAAGGCTTTTTGGGCAATTGTGCTGACGTAAAGCGATTGATCGCCGCTGATACCGGAAAAATCCGCCTCTTCTGTAAAGGCGAGCCGCATTCCACTTGCTTTGAGAGCTGGAATTAGATCCATGGTTGGGGTTTCAATGCGGAATTTTGGCAGGCTCAGCGAAACGGGTTCAGGTTGCACTTCAGGGTAATACAACTTGCCTGACCAAATCTGTCCGATCCCATCTGGAGAATTCCACAGGTCAAGGTTGGGCATGAGGATTTCCATCACCATCGTCCCGCCGGCATAGGGCAGCCGCACCATGGTCAGGGCTTCCGTGACGCTGACGTCGAGTGTTTCGCTCAGGCGCATGGTCGGCACGTTTTGCTGCGCGCCACTGAGGAGCGTGAAGGGGGCTTCAGCTGTGGCGGCCTCGTTGAAAGGGTATTGCCAGGCAGCCTTGAAATAAACCGCGTTGGTCAGTGCCAGGGCGGTATCTGTGTTGAACATGGAAGGCTCAGCCAACTGCGTGATTTTCTGTTCCGTCTGCTCCGCGACCCAGGCGTTGATGGCATCAGACGCGGCATTGGCATTGTCAAAGTCGACTATTTTCATCCCGGTGTCATAGTTTTGCGAGAGGGTATCCAAAAAAGCCTGCTCGTAGGTGCCATTCTTGTCAGCCCAAAGAGCGTTGGGAATTTGCAGCTCAAAGGCCTGGCCATCCTCATCTCCTGTGCCGGTCGAATTGAGCAGCTGCTGGTTGAGCGCGTTGACCAGGCGATGCACGCGGGCATCCTCCCAAGGGAGGAGCATTGCCAGGCGCATTTCGCTGGCAGTTTCGCCGGCAGAACCAGCATAGAGCATGCTGAGCGCCTGGTAGAGGCTGTAGGGCGAAATGACCAGGTTTTCATTGGGATCAACCTGTTCCAGGAAGATCTCTCTGGCGAGTTCGTTCTGGCTTGCCACAAGCTGTTCCAGTTCAGCTTCTGTGAACTGAGGGGCAGAATCATATGCCAGTTTTCCCATCAGATTTCCAGATTGTGAGGAGGGGACGGGCGTGGGGCTGGCAGAACAACCAGCAAGGATCATCAAGCAAAGTGCAACAAAAGATGTTTTTCGAAACATTAGTTTCCTCCTGAAAAAGGTTCTGGTTAATGACGATTCAAAGCGGTTTAAGGTTCCATTTGAGGGGTTAATCAAGTCTGCCAACCGTGCGGTTGGCAGACTTTTTGCGGAAGTTTTGTCGCTGATAGAGGGTCAGCGATTTGACCAATTTAGAAGATCGCTTTGATGCGATAAAACGCCAAAGCCACGTACTCCCAGATCACATCAGCCGATTGATCGAAAGCCTGGCTGGTGGGCATGAGCTTGGTGATAATGCTGCGCCAATTCCAGGAGGTCAGAGTCTGCCAATCCTGCAGGCTGACGCGATAGTCAGTGGGAGCAGGAGTGACCTCGAAGCCGAGTTGGCGGAATAAGAAATATGCGCGATCCATCTGGATTGCGGATGTCACCAATAGAATGCTTTTGATGTTCTGTAAAGCGATGATAGGAGCGGAAAGCGCTGCATCTTCACGCATGTTGTCAGCTTTGTCCTGAACCAGGATAGCTTCAGCGGGTATGCCGAGTTCAAGCAGCAGCGTGCGACCAGACTCAGCCTGGTTGCCATCTCCACTGATAATGATCAGGGGCGCGGCTTGCTGCTGGTAGAGCATGGCAGCGTATAGCAGGCGATCCGCTTGTTCCTGGACTTCCACGCGCTGGCGGGGAGTGTCAGCAGGCAGAGTGCCCTGGGCGAGCACCAGGATAGCGTCAGCCTTGGTGCCCGCGGTAACGGGCATGTGGCGCCACTCCATTGAACGGGTGAAGAAGGTTGAGAAGATCGGATTGCCAAACACACCAACGATTAGAAGGCTAATTAGAACGAACCAGGTTGCTGTTTTGGGGTGTTTTTTGATCAGGAAGAGGGTAATGAATAGCAACAACGCAACAAATCCCAGTGGGATGAAAAATTGTTTTAAGAAGCTGATGATTAATCCTGACATGATTAACTCCTTTACTGACCTGCTTGATATGTTGCAAGAAACGCGCCAGCCGATAGATAAAGAGAGGAATGATATTTTTATAGGGTGGATTGGCGTCATAATATCTCGCCCTGTCTTGGTATCGAAATAGCCAACCCACCAAAAACGGCTTCTATGGGTACAGGTCTGATGAATCAATGTGTTTATACTACGGTGGGTAGGCTATAGCCAGGTATGTTCCTACACATGCTCTGTGACGCCAACCCACCCTAC
>DAISYV010000108.1:3727-6204 GCA_036825115.1 Anaerolineaceae bacterium
GGATTGATCGTGCCGGTCTCCAGACCGAGCACGGGAGTTGACCGAAGGTCTCAAAAAACAATTATTTCAGCCGGACTAATACCCTGCTTCGCGGGCACAGGCGCAAAAGAAGCTCGCGATGACGAGAAAAGATCGCTCACGATGACGGTAAAATGGGGGCACATTTTTTGTAGGGCGAGGTTGAGGGCACTTTTCATGGTGTGATGAATGAGCGTGATGTGCCCTCAACCCGCCGTTGAGAGAGTTCCGAATAGTCATATTCGGTTGATGGCGGATTGGAAGCAGGCCAAGGTTTCCGTGTGATGTAGCGCATAGTGCTTCCAAACTTGCCCTACCAACACTTTGTTTCACCCAACGAATGAAAACCAAAGGCAGATCGCCACGCTTCGCTCGCGATGACGGGATTGATCGTGCCGGTGTCCTCGCCGAGCACGCGAGTTGACTATCAGGTCTCCAGATAATGAAATCCAAAAACAGATCGCTGCGCTTCGTTCGCGATGACAGGATTGATCGTGCCGGTCTCCAGACCGAGCACGGGAGTTGACCGAAGGTCTCAAAAAACAATTATTTCAGCCGGACTAATACCCTGCTTCGCGGGCACACGAGCCCAGCCCTACTTACCCACCCAATTCCATGCAGACCTACACCGGATAGATCCGGTCGTAAACTTCCGGGCAGTACTTCTCAACGCTCTCAGACGTGATGCTATTCGTGCGGCAAACCTCCGCGTAAAGGTCCGCACTCTTTCGTCGGGTGCGCAACTGCGTGGTGGGGTCCAACCCCCAGAGTCCAAAACGCTGGCTCCAACCCCGTTCCCATTCAAAATTGTCCACCAGCGTCCAGTGGAAATAACCTCTGACAGGCATGTTGTGGTTGACCATGTGCCACAAAGCGTGAAGATGTTGCAGCAAATATTTGCGCCTGAATTCGTCCTTGCTGTCTTCCACGCCGTTCTCGGTGATGTAAATTGGTTTTCCAAATTGCGTTCCCCACTTAATGCAGGCCTTGAAACCTTCAGGATCGTTATTCAAGAATCCGGTCTCCGAAAGTTCAGCGTCCTTGGGGTAGGACCGCTGTGTAAACATCTCAGCCCGCTTTCCGAGGTCAAAGCGGATCAGCTCCCGCGTATAGTAATTCAACCCGATGAAATCCTGGGTGTTTTTGGCTTGGGGCACATCTTCTTTCAGGAAATTTGCATCGAATTTGCCCGTTACCAGTGCTTGTGGAAAGGCCTCGTTGAAGACTTTGTTGAAAAGATTGGTGGCATGGCTGGTCAGGGGATTACCATTAGCTGGTAAAAATCCGCGCCAATGATGCGCAACGCCCACCTGCGCGTCACTTTGCACCTCGTGAATCTCCTGGTACGCGGCAGCATGCCCCTTGAGCAGGTTGCTGAGTACCTTGAGGGCTGTTTTCAGGTCATTTTTACCCGGCGGAAAACCTCCACCCAGGTATCCGCCAGTCATATAGACGTTTGGTTCATTGATGGTGATCCAATGGTTGCAGTGGCTTCCCAGGGCTTCCACCACCCGGCGCGAATACGCGGCGAAAAGGTTTACCACAGCCTCGTTTTCCCAGCCGCCCATTTCCATCAGCCACAGCGGATTGGTGAAATGATGGAGCGTGACCATCGCCACCATATTGCGTTCTTTGAGCCCAAGCAGCATCTGGCGGTAGCGGTCGAGCGCGCTTTCGTCCCAGCGGTCGGGTTCGGGCTGGATGCGGGACCATTCCACGGAAAGGCGATGCGCGTTTTGGTACGTTTCGTGAGCGCGGTCAAAGTCCTCGCGCCAACGCCCGGCCCACCAGTCGCAAGCCCTGCCGGACCGGTCGCCATTTAATATGCGGCCTTCCTGCTGCTCCCATGCCCACCAATCATTGTTCAGATTATTACCCTCCACTTGGTGTGCAGAGGTGGCGGTGCCCCACAGGAATCCGCCAGGAAATGTAAAGGTAGCTCTTGGCATGCTGGTCTCCAAAAAACGTTTCGATAATTTTACCCGTACTTAATCAAATGGCGCAGGATTTTTACCCTGCGCCATGATAACGATTTTTAACCCAATCCTTTATGCCTCAACCGGCAACAGGAACTGGCTTTGGTAGAGCTCATAATAGAACTCGTGGCGTGCCAGCAATTCCTCGTGGCTCCCTTGTTCTACGATATTGCCATCGCGTATCACCAAAATGCGATCAGCATTGCGAATGGTGGAAAGACGATGAGCAATGATAAAACTGGTACGACCAACCATCAGCTTATCCATGGCTTTCTGGATCAGCACCTCGGTGCGAGTGTCGACCGAACTGGTAGCTTCGTCCAAAATCAGGATGGTCGGGTCAGCCAACACAGCGCGCGCAATGGTCAGGAGCTGTTTCTGACCGGCAGAGACGTTGGAGGCTTCTTCATTCAGAACCATGTCGTAGCCGCCCGGAAGCGTGCGGGTGAAGTGGTCGGCATAAGCCATATCCGCCGCATGAAC
>DAISYV010000109.1:0-6192 GCA_036825115.1 Anaerolineaceae bacterium
GCACTGCCATCCGCATATCGTCAAGGCAATGGTTGATCAGGCACAAAAACTCGCTTTAACCTCACGCGCCTTTCGCAACGACAAACTTGGCAAGCTCTATAAAAAACTGGTAGACCTGACCGGTTATCAGCGCGTACTGCCCATGAACAGTGGCGCGGAAGCGGTGGAGACTGCCATCAAAGTTGCGCGTAAATGGGCTTATGTGGTCAAGGGCGTCCCCAAATATGAAGCTGAAATTATCGTCGCTGCCGGCAATTTCCACGGGCGCACCGTTACGATCGTCTCTTTTTCTACCGAAGAATTCTACAGGGAAGCTTTCGGTCCCTTCACACCCGGATTCAAAGTTGTGACGTACGGAAGTATTGAAGAAATTAAAGCCGCCATCACGCCCAACACTGCCGCTATTATGCTTGAGCCGATTCAGGGCGAAAATGGCGTGGTTTTACCTCCAAATGGTTATATCAAAGCCGTATCGGAATTGTGCAAAGAAAACAACGTTTTATTTATCGCGGATGAAATTCAAACTGGTCTATGCCGGACTGGCAAGTGGTTCGCCTCCCAACACGAAGATGTTCGCCCGGATGTTATCGTCATCGGCAAAGCCCTTTCTGGTGGTATGTATCCTGTTTCGGCAGTTCTGGCTGATGACGAGGTTTTGGGACTCTTCAAACCCGGCGAGCACGGCTCCACCTTCGGCGGCAGCCCATTAGCCGCGGCTGTGGCCGTGGCTGCCTTGGAAGTTCTGGACGAGGAACACCTCGCAGAACGGGCGACCGAGCTCGGCAATTACTTTATGTCGAAGCTGCGTGAAATTGACTCCCCCGTAGTGAAGGAAATCCGCGGACGCGGTTTGCTGATCGGCGTTGAACTCTATCCCGAAGCTGGTGGTGCCCGGCGCTACTGCGAAATGCTGCAAGAAGCTGGCATCCTCGCCAAAGAAACCCACGACCACGTGATTCGCTTTGCCCCACCGCTTGTGATCGAGAAAGAAACCCTCGACTGGGCGCTCGAGATAATCGCGGATGTCTTGAAAAGATAAGGAAGGTCGCAATGTACCGGTTTGCCAAGATCGTCGCCACACTAGGCCCCAGCAGTTCGGATGAAGCTACGCTGGTGGAGATGGTAAAGGCAGGCATGGATGTCTGCCGCTTGAATTTTTCTCATGGTGCCCACGAAGACCATGGCGAAAAGATCAAATTGATTCGAAAGATCTCTAAAAATCTTGGCAAACCTATTTCGATCCTTATGGACCTTCAGGGTCCAAAATTACGTATCGGTATTTTGCCAGATGGGGTTATTAAGCTCCAGTCTGGACAAGAAGTGGCGCTTAGTTCACGTGATGATCCGCAAAACCTGCCAGAAGGGGTGGTTTTCATTCCTTTTGATGTTCCCAAACTTCATGAGGTTCTTGTTCCTGGCAACCATATCCTGCTGGATGATGGTCAGCTCGAATTTGAAGTGCTTCGCCTGGATGGTGAGAACATTTTTGCAAAAGTCATCCTTGGTGGAAATCTGAAATCTCACAAAGGTGTTAACCTGCCTGGTTCCAATCTTGAAATTCCCGTCCTTACCGCTAAAGATCTCGAAGATCTAAAGTTTGGGCTTGAGGCAGGGGTTGACCTCGTGGCAATTTCGTTCGTCAAAAAAGCGGCGGACATCGAAATGGTGCGCGATACTATGCGCAGCATAATAGGTAATCGAAGGCTACCTCCAATTATCGCCAAATTGGAACGCCCTGAGGCAATCACCAACCTGGATGAGATTGTTAGAGTAACAGATGGAGTGATGGTTGCTCGTGGCGACCTTGGTGTGGAAATTTCTCCTGCCCTGGTTCCTTCGGTTCAAAAAGAGATTATCAAGAAGGCAAACAACTTAGGAAAATTTGTGATCACCGCCACGCAGATGCTCGAGTCGATGATCAACAATCCCCGCCCCACCCGCGCTGAAGCAGCCGATGTGGCGAATGCTATTTTTGATGGAACTGATGCGGTAATGCTCTCAGCAGAATCAGCCGCTGGTAAGTACCCGGTGCAAAGCATCCGCATGATGGCAAGTATCATTTTGGAATCAGAAAGCCATGCTGATGATTGGGGACATCACAATATCCTGCAAGCTGACGTCTCGACTGATGACGCCATCGTGATTTCGCATGCTGCGCGCAATATGGCCAAGGACAAAGATGTAGCCGCCATTGTTGTTTTTACCCGGTCTGGTCTTTCCGCGCTTTGGATCAGCAAGACCAAACCAAATGTGCCAATTTTTGCCTTCACTCCTGAGATCAGCACCTACCAATGGCTGGGAATCTGTTGGGGCATCACACCCTTCCGTGTTCCGCACGCCGATACGCTCGAAACGATGGTCACCCACGTCGAGACTGCGTTGACAGCAGCCACACCGTTAAAAAGCGGCGATCAGGTAGTTGTGATCACTGGCTTTCCCGTTGGTGCCTTCACCAGCCCTAATCTCGCGTTACTTTACACTCTCAAGGGCTAATCCTTAAGATTAAAAAGCTTATTCTGGAAGTCTAAACTACTTCCGGTTTTAAACAAAAAACCGGTCTGAATAAGACCGGTTTTTGTAACCAAATTCTTCTAATAGAGAGAAACATTTATCGCTTCGAGCGATTCCTTGCTTGGGCGCAGGCGATCTGACGAGAGACGATTCAGCGGCTCCTCAGGAAGATCGTATTGCGCCTGGATGGATGGAGGAACCTCCGAGAAGTAAATCAACCCGGTTGCAAAGTAGTGGTACTTGTAAGACTCCGTCAGCAGGTCCAATGCGGCATGCCTGTCGGTCGGATCGTAATCTTTGTCGATCTTCTTCAACACCATATAAGACCCGTCTTGCAGTTGGATTTCCCGATAAGTACCTTCTTCAAAATTCTCAACTTGCATATCCTCACGTTTGCTGAAATGAGCAATGCCCTGGATGGGAGCTTCATGTTCACGACCCCACGAATAAGACTGCAATGCTTCGTCGCGGTTATTGAAAGTGACGCAAGGGCTGATGACATCGATCACCGCCACGCCATTCTGAGAGAGTGCAGCCTTGATTAACTCTTTCATCTGCTTTACATCCCCGGAGAAGGTGCGGGCTACAAAAGGCGCTCCACTAATAAGCGCTTCCATGCAAAGGTCAAGTGGGGGCAGCAAGTTGACACCCTGGTGCTTGAGTACGAGACCCTGATCTGTTGTGGCAGAGAACTGCCCCTTGGTCAGACCATAGCAACCATTGTTCTCAATAATGTAGACCATCGGCACATTTCGCCGGATCACGTGCTTGAAATGCCCCATTCCAATACTGGCAGTGTCGCCATCCCCGGAAATGCCAAGAATTTTTACTGAAGAATCCCCAAAACTAGCGCCAGTTGCCAGCGTGGGCATGCGCCCATGCAAACCATTAAAGCCAAAAGAGCGATTGAGGAAGTAATTTGGGCTTTTACTCGAGCAGCCGATGCCGCTGATTTTCATCACCTTTTCAGGAGCTAGTCCAAGTTCCCAGATAGCTGCTTGAATCTGGTTTGAAATGGCGTTATGCCCGCAGCCAGGGCACAGGGTTGAAGGTTTTCCTTTGTAGTCAGCCAGCGCAAGACCCAGGCGGTTCAACTCAACGGTTTTTTCCATTATGTTTCTCCTTTGCGAAGATTTTTTCTGCCGTCCATGCCGCTGTCAGAGGAAGACCTCCAATTTCGGAAATGGAAATCAATTTTTCGGAATATTCTGAGATCTCCAGTGAGAGGATTTGCCTTAGCTGCCCGTCACGGTTGAGCTCAACGACATAGTTGCGGGCATGACTGGCAATAAACTCCCTCACAACCGTGTTCGCAGGCAATGCCCTAACCCGCATATAATCCGCCTGAATACCCATCTCAGCCAGGAGGTCCTGGGCTTCGATCATAGCATCGTGTGTGGAGCCCATGCCGATGATGCCAATATCAGCGTCTGCTTTTGCCCTTCGGATAATTGGCCCGGGCAAGTCCTTGACCACACCATTCAGCTTCAATCCGATCCGACCTAGCATGTCAGACCAATTTTTAGGATCTTCGCTATAGTTACCATACTCATCGTGTCCAGTTCCCCGTGCAAAGTAAGCCGCTTTTTCACTCAGGTTGCCGATGACCGTTCGATAAGGGATCCCATCCCCATCCAGGTCCTTATACCGACCCCAATCCTTGAATTTTTCAAGTTTCTCTTCCCAAACGATCTTGCCTCGTTCAATAGGTTGATTGGGGAATTCAAAACGCTTGGTAACCCAGGTGTTCATCCCAAGATCAAGATCAGAGAGCACAAATATGGGGGTTTGGTACTTTTCAGCGATGTCCAGCGAACGCCAGCCAAACTCAAAACATTCTGTAACAGTGCCCGGAATGAGAATCACATGTTTTGTGTCTCCGTGCCCTAATGTGTAAATCATGGAAAGATCGCCCTGGGCCGTGCGGGTAGGCAAGCCGGTGCTCGGTCCAACCCGCTGCACATCCCAGATGACCATCGGGGTTTCAGAGAAGTAAGCCAGGCCGATGTTTTCGGTCATCAAGCTGATACCAGGACCAGAAGTTGAGGTCATCGCTCGTAATCCTGCCCAACCAGCTCCTAAGGTGGCGCCTGCGGCAGCAAGTTCATCCTCGACTTGTAAAATCACACAGGTGTTCTTGCCAGTTTTTGGGTCCTTACGAAGTTTACCCACCTGCTCAATAGCCGATTCGACCAAACTTGTCGCCGGGGTAATTGGATACCAGGCGCAAAACTGCACACCACCATAGAGTGAGCCAAGCGCACCTGCATTGTTGCCGTCGGTCAGGATGTAATCCTTGAGTTCTGGCAACTGCTCCAGGTAGAAATGATCTTTTTTCTCAATGTTTTCAAGGGCGTATTGAAACCCAAGTTTCACAATGTTAAAGTTGGATTCAGCAATTGCAGGTTTCCCACGAAATTGATGATCAATCGTAGCTTTCAAAATCTCTTCAGGGATGCGAAGCACCTGACCCACAATTCCAACATAGAGCATATTCTCCATGTAACTCTGCAGATTTCGGGGCACATCCACCTGCTTCATCAAGGCTTTAATGGGCATTGGATAAAAAATGACTTCTTTATCCTTAATCTCGGGTTTCTCCAGGTGATCAGCATAGAACAGCACACCGCCATCCAGAATATAGGTGGCATCCTTTTGGATAGTGGCCGGGTTCATCGCCACAACCACATCGTCATGTACGATGCGTCCGGTATAACCGCGGGCTGAAGCACGAATGACAAACCAGGTTGGCAAACCTTTTATATTGGACGGGAAGATGTTCTTCCCGGAGGTCAGAATTCCCATACGAAACAACGAACGATATAAAATGTTGTTCGCGGTGGCACTGCCCGATCCATTGACCGTGCAGATAGCCATACAAACTTCATTAACAATCCTTTCGTTGCCCTGCGGCGACATTTGCGTGGTCTCTAGCATCGCTTAAATCTCTCCTTTTACTCAAATCTCTGTCGAAGATCTGCTTTTTTATATGTTTTCATTAACTCAAAATGAGTCACCAAAGCTTCATACCCTTTTTCATAGGCTTTGCTCGCAACTGCTTCAAGCATTTGACGATGGTAGCTCCAGACAGTTTCAAGATATTCATGGTTGCGATAATAATTAATCCCGGAAGTTTCGTAGAGATCCCAGTAGGTTTCAAGAACACTATTAAGAACGCGATTATTTAACGGTCCATAGATAGTGAGGTGAAATCTTCGGTGCTCCAAGGTCGGCATTACCACCGGAGTTTGGCTAATTTTCCAGCAAGCCCGTTCCTGTATTTCCTGTAGATCCTGTACGTGGGACTTCTCAAGCAGAGAGCAGGCTTCGTACCAATATGCAATTTCAAGTTGGCGCCTAAGCGATGCATACTCCTGAAAAAGATACGGATCAACTCGCAAACCATAAGTCATTGAAAGCGTAAGCGGACGGGTGAGGCAGAAATCATGTTTCTGGATACCTGTCCGTGTGCGTACATCAACAAAACCCAACTCTTTTGGAACTTCAAGCTGCTCGCGAACGCTTGCTGTCGATATTTTTAGTTGGGAACTTAACTCAGTTATGCTGGGAATAGGCTCATCCTGACGGGTAGCGTCTGCAATGTATTTGAGAACAGGACTGAGCTCGTTGACCATATTAATCTGATTAATAGTATTAATCAATCGCTTTGATTCTACTCCC
>DAISYV010000110.1:0-6146 GCA_036825115.1 Anaerolineaceae bacterium
GTTTGTGTTCAATAACGCGGGAATTTGTTGTCATGATTGACCTCCCCAACCGCTCAGGAAGATTTGATCTTCTTCCTGTTTTGGCTTGCGTAGATGATAGATGGAGCGAATGATAGCCGGAGCGGCTACAAACATCAGGATGATCGCCTGGACAACATCCACGATATCAATCGGGATGGACGAAACCACCATCATGCGCGTGGCTCCGTTGCGCAGTGTGCCAAACAAAATTGAGGCAAGCACAACCCCCACAGGGTGGGTATTACCAATCAATGCCAGCGCGATGCTGTCAAAGCCATAGCCTGACGAAAGCCCGAGCGCCATGCTGCGGTTGACCGCCAAAATCTGCACCGCGCCTGCCATGCCAGCCAATGCTCCGGAAAGAGACATCGCCAGGATGATCGATTTGGTTGTGCTCAGTCCGGCGTAGCGGGCTGCGCGCGGGTTCGTGCCCACGGTGCGCAGGTTCAAGCCCCAGGTGGTCTTGAATAATAACCACCAAACCGCGTAGGCCACCGCCAGCGCCATGAAGAACCCCAGGTGGAAGCGGATCGGGGATGGGAAGAACTGCGGGATCTCAGCGGTTTTCTGGATGATTGGACTGATGGGCATACCACCCGATTCCGGGCGAGTCATCGGGCCGGAAAGAAGCCACTCCGTCAGGCGGAAGGCAATCCAGTTCATCATAATCGTGTTGATCACCTCGTGCCCCCCGGTTTTGGCTTTCAAAAAGCCCGGCACAAATCCCCAAAGCGCACCTCCGAGCGCGCCTGCTAGAAACGCCAGCGGCATGTGGATCCAGGCGGGTAAGCCTGTGATCGAGTAGCCCACAAAGGTCGCGCAGGCCGCGCCAATGAAGAGCTGACCTTCAACGCCGATATTGAACAAGCCAGATCTGAAGCCAAGCGCCACTGCCAACCCCGCGAAAATGTAAGGGGTCGATTGCACCAGGCTCTCGAGGAAAGGATTGAATGCCTGCCGGATTTCCTTGGCATCACTGCCACCCACCGCATTGATCATGCGAACCGGATCACCGATCGCGCCGGTAAACAGAGCTTTATAGGCTGTGCCAATTTCAATGAAGGCAGTCGAGAAACCTTTTCCGATTGACTCGCCAAACGCGGCGTAAACCGTCTGGCTCGTAACCGCGATCAGTAAAGCGCCAATGATCAAACCGGTTACGATCGCCAAAAGCGGAATGGCAGCTTTGCCCAGGAAAGGCTTTTTGACGTGTTCTGTTTTCTCTTGATCCTGGTTTATTTCTTTCAGGATCTCTTGCCCCAGGTCTTTTTTTTGTTCGCTCATACCATCACCATCCGGATACTCTAAAAAGTTGCTTCCGCAACCGCAGTCTCATCGAACTGGATTGGTTCATCTGGCACCACCCCTGCCATCAACAGACCGATGTATTCTTTGGAAATGCCCTTATTTGGCACAACCGCGATGATCCTGCCCCGGTACATCACCGCGATCCGATCAGACAGCTCCATGATTTCATCCAACTCAGGCGACACCAACAAAACTCCGCAACCCTCATCGCGCTTCTGCACTATACGTTTGTGGATATACTCAATCGAACCCACATCCAGACCGCGCGTCGGCTGTGAAGCCACAAGGAACTTGATCGGGCGCGAAAGCTCGCGCGCGATAATCACTTTCTGCTGATTTCCACCAGAAAGAGAACCCACCGAAGTGAAGGCATTTGGTGTGCGGATGTCAAAATCTTCTATAAGTTTCTCCGCGTTTTTCAAGATAACGGGGTATTGCAGAAGCACACCCTTGGCAAAGGGTTCTTTGTAATACGTGCACAAAACCAGGTTTTCAGCCACCGGGAAAGGCAACACCAAGCCATCCGCCTGGCGGTCTTCAGGCACGTGCGCGGAACCCATTTCGGTGATTTGTCTCGGAGAGAATTTGGTCACCTCTTCTCCCAAGAGCGTGATCTTGCCGGATATGGATTTCTGCAGACCCGTGACCGCGTTGACCAATTCGGTTTGACCGTTTCCCTGCACACCCGCGACACCTACAATCTCCCCAGAGTAAATCTCGAGTGAGACGTCATCAACAACGATGTTCTGGAATTTGTCAGCTACGGTCAGGTTTTCAACGGAACAAATCAAATCACCCGGGTTGCTCTCAGTTCGGTCAACTTCGAGATCCACCGCGCGGCCCACCATCATGGCAGCCAGGGATTGCTTGTCAGCCTGGGCAGGCGTGGTTTCGCCCACCATCGCGCCGCGCCGGATCACCATGACGCGATCGGCAATATCCATCACTTCGCGCAGCTTGTGCGTGATGAAGATGATCGACTTGCCCTGCTCCACCAACGAGCGCATGATCTTGAACAGCTCATCTGCTTCCTGGGGGGTCAAAACAGCGGTTGGTTCGTCGAAAATGAGGATCTCCGCCTCGCGGTATAGCAACTTGATGATCTCAACCCGCTGTTGCACACCCACAGGCAAATCCCGGATATAGTCGTCGGGATTCACTTCGAGATTAAAGTGGTTTGAGATCTCTAGAATCCGTTCAGCAGCTTTCTTGCGATCCAAAAAACCAGCTCGCTTCACCGCCTCGTTGCCTAACATCACGTTTTCTGTGACCGTGAAGACCGGGATGAGCATGAAGTGCTGATGCACCATGCCGATGCCCTGGTTGATTGCGTCGGTGGGGGAATTGATCGTCACTTGCTGACCGTTGACCAGGATTTCCCCTTCGTCAGGCTGGTAAAGGCCATAAAGAATGTTCATCAGGGTTGATTTGCCAGCACCATTTTCCCCCAGTAAGGCTAAAATCTCGCCTTTGTTGAGGGAGAGATCGATGTGGTCATTTGCCAAAACCCCTGGGAAGCGCTTGGTAATCCCTTTTAATTCAAGAATTGGGGTCATAGTTGGTACCGTTCCGTTCTCTATAATTTTTTCAATGTTACCACAGCCTTAAACAAAATAAGGCTGGAAAAAATCCAGCCTTATTCTTACTTGGAACGCGTTAATCGAGTGTGATCGTTCCGGCAATGATGTCAGCCTTGAGTTGTTCAATCTCAGCTGCCAGTTCTGCAGAAACGAGGCTCTCGAGTTCGTGGAACGGGGCGATAGCAACGCCATTATTGGCGAGTGTACCTACCACATTACCACCCTTGAAAGTACCATCGATAACGGATTGGATGACCTGCAAGGTCGTGGCATCCATCAGTTTCATAACAGATGTCAGGGTGATGTCGGCATAATCCGGGCTGGTGAGAGCCCAATCGGAGTCGACACCGATCAGGTAGGCGTTACCGCGTTCTTTGATGGCGGCAGCGGCACCCAAACCAACGGGACCAGCCACGGGCATGATGATGTCGGCGCCTTCGTCCATCAGGGACTTGGCGAGTTCATTACCCTTTTGCTGATCGTCGAAGGACATGCTGAAGAGACCGGAGTCCGGTGCAGCAGGATCCCAACCAAGGACCTTGACATCAGTGCCCTTAACTTCGTTGTACTTGGCCACACCCTTGTAGAAACCGTCCATGAAGATGGTCACGGTGGGGATGGGCAGACCGCCGAAGGTACCGACAATGCCGGTCTTGGTGACGCCAGCAGCGAGGTAGCCAGCCAGGTAGGCGGCTTCATCAGTTTCGAAGATCTGGCCAGTCACATTGGCGATGGCGGGATCGTAGCTGTAGTCAACGATGGAGAATTTGACATCAGGATTGGCTTGAGCGGCAGCTGCGGTGGCATCGCCGATGAGGAAACCGACGGTCACGATCAGATCGCATTCTTCTTCGATGAAGGCGTTCAGGTTCTTCTCATAATCAGCAACCTCTTCGGATTCGAGGTATTTGGCTTCGATGCCGAGTTGAGCCTGGGCGTCGGTGATACCCTTCCACGCGGTAGCGTTGAAGGATTTATCATCGATACCACCGGTATCGGTGATCTGGCAAACCTTCACTTTGGGGGCGGTAGTGGTCGCGCAGGCTGCGAGTAGCATGCTGCCGACGAGTAAAACGGACAAAATAGCGAACAACTTTTTAGTCATATTTTCTCTAATCTCCTTCTGTAGATTAACGATAATTTCCGGGGATAACCGGTATCTAAATGTAAGTCAAGTATAAGACAGCAAGCAAAAGACCGCAAGTCGGATTACGGTCTTTTTTACAAGTGTTTGTTGGATGATCAGTTAGGATTTTGCCTCACCATATTTCATTCCCAGGATCATAATTAGCGCGGCAGCCATGAAGATTGGCCCGATGACGAAGATTGTTGAATAGTTATTACCTGACAATTTGTCAATTACTCCGTTTGTGATCGGTCCTAAGATTGCCGCCAGGGTTGAGAAGAGATAGTAGAGCCCGGTATAGGTGCCAACATGAACCAGATCGGTGAGATCCACCACAACTGGCAGAGAGTTGATGTTGATGCAAGCCCAACCAATGCCCGCCCCGAGCAGGAGAAGTGTCAGGTTCATGATATTGCCCAGGATGGGTAACTTACCATAATTCTGGAGCAGTGTCTCTTTGGGTAGGAAATTGACACTAAGGAGCATAGCAATCATGATCAACAGTCCGATCCCAATGGTTTTTTTACGACCCAGCCTGGCGCCGATGAAGCCTGCCGGGATCGCGAAAAGCAGGAATGAGAAACCAACGCTGGTGATAAGTTAGCCAGCACCGGCTTCATCCAAACCGAGATAGTTGACACCATAGAGCGAAAGGAAAGCTTCGATGGCGTTATAGGCGACGAACCAGAAGAAAATGGCCAGGAAAATTCTGATGGCGTCACCGTGCTTACTGGTAAAGAGTTCTTTAATGCTCTTCCACGGCTTCGGTCTTTCAAGATTGGGGTTATTTTCGTACACCTTGGGTTCACGCACGAATATGAGCACCATTGCGGCTGCCACCAAAACCATACCGGATCCAAACCAAAATGGAAAGGCATCACCCTTTACGACAAGTGTTGAACCGATGGAAGTCCCCAGGACGAGACCGAGCGCGCCCATGAAGTTGATGATACCGTTAGCCTGTGACCGCAGCCTGGAAGGGGTGACATCCGGCATCAGCGCGACCACGGGAGTGCGCCAGAATGCCATTGCGAGGATGGTCGTGACAGTGCAGGCTACGAATATAGGCAGCGAAGTCGCGAGTGGAACCAGACCAAAAGCAATTGCGGCGATCGGCGCGCCAACCAGAATGAAAGGCAATCTTCTGCCCAGCTTCGTGCGCAGGCGGTCAGACCATGCGCCGATAGGCGGCTGAATGAAAAATGCTGCGAAATTATCTAGCGCCATAAAAAAACCTATCTGGGCTGAATCAAGCAAGTACTTCTCTTTAAGCAGCAAGGGAACATAGGTGTTGTAGAGGCCCCATAGCACACTGACGCCAAAAAAACCAAAACCAATTAGAAACAGCTTACCGTAGTTAAATTTGGATTCTTCTTGCATTATTCCTCCGTTGATTGGCTTTCTTCAAGTTTTTGATTGATATAAGTGGCTAAAAATTCCTGATCTTCTTGTGTGAGGGGGGCATCGCGCAGTAGATCCGGACGGTTTTCGAGCGTGCGGATCAGGGATTGCTGCCTTTTCCAGGTTAGTTGATTGGCGAGATGCCCGTTGAGCAGCACCTCGGGCACGGTCCAGCTGCGAAAATCTGCCGGTTTGGTCCATTGGGGGTATTCGAGCAAGCCTTCTATTGAGAAGGAGTCATCCTGGGTGGCGTTCTCATCCCCGAGCACGCCCGGTAATAACCGGCCGACGGCATCCATCAGGATCAGGGCGGGCAGTTCGCCGCCGGTTAGCACAAAATCGCCGATGGAGATGACGTGGGTGGCGAGGTGCTCGCGGATGCGTTCGTCGAAGGCTTCGTAGCGCCCGCAGATCAGCGCCAGCTGGTGGTAGCCTGCAAGCTCGCGCGCCATTTTTTGGTCGAAGCGTTTGCCTTGCGGGCAGAGCAGGATCACCGGGCAGGTGGGGGGAGCGCCGAGCACGTCCTCCACCGCGGCGAAGATGGGCTCGGGCTTCATCACCATGCCCCCGCCGCCGCCGTAGGGGGTGTCGTCAGTGGTGTGGTGTTTGTCGGTGGCCCAATCGCGGATGTTGTGGGTGTGAACCTCGATCAGATTGTTTTGGATCGCGCGTTTGAGGATGCTGATATCAAGATAGGGTTGAAAGACTTC
>DAISYV010000111.1:0-6098 GCA_036825115.1 Anaerolineaceae bacterium
GCAGCTTGAAATTGGAAATGGCTTTCTTGGCGGCGATGACAACAGGCTTCTGACCGGTGATGATTGTCAGATCGTTCACAGCAGCATCCAAAGCCTTGGGGTTATCCAACGCTTCGCCGACACCGATGTTGACCACTACTTTGGTGATCTTCGGGATCTGCATGACGTTTTCCAACCCGAGCTCTTTTTGCAGAGCTGGCGCGAATTCGTTCTTATATTGTTCTTGTAGTCTGTTCATATCTGCTCACCTACGCCTTAGTTGCCTTTGGCGTCTTTCTTCTTACTCTCAGCGGGTTTTGCCTTGCTCACAGTCGCTTTTGCGGCTGGTTTCTTGGCGGCAGGTTTTGATTCTGCTTTCTTTTCCACTGGCTTCTTGGCGGCTGGCTTCTTGGCACTGTCGGCCTTGGCTTTGGTGGCCTTGCGGGCTCCCTTGGCTTCTTTTTCCGCTTCACGATCCACAACCACAACATTCGAGGCATGGATTGGGGCTTCAAACTCACGGATACCGGCAGGAATGGTCTTGCCGCCGGACTGGGTTTGCTTCTGGTGTTTTTTCACCATATTCACGCCCTGCACTACCACACGGTTTTCCTTGGGCAGCACGCGGATGACTTCGCCAACCTTGTCCTTGTTATCCTCATCGCCGCGCATTACCAACACGCGATCGCCCTTATGTATTTTCATTTTCATTCGATACTCCTAATTCACCAACTACAGCACTTCCGGAGCCAATGAAACGATCTTCATATAGCCTTTGTCGCGCAATTCACGGGCAACCGGGCCAAAGATGCGCGTACCGCGGGGGTTCACGCCGTCGTTGTCCAGGATGACTGCCGCATTGTCGTCAAAACGGATTGTGGATCCATCCGGACGGCGGTAGGGTTTGCTGGTTCTCACGATAACAGCCTTCACGATCTCACTCTTCTTAACCGAAGCCTGAGGCGTGGCAGTTTTCACGGTGCCAACCACTGTATCGCCAACGTAACCGTAACGGCGGCCAGTGCCGCCCACAACCTGGATAACCAGGAGTTCACGAGCGCCAGTGTTATCAGCAATAACTAATCGAGACTCTCGCTGGATCATGCTGCTTCCTCTTCCTCGAGTACTTCCTCGACCTCTTCAGCCACAGCTTCAGCTTCGACGGATTCCTCAACCTCTTCGGCTACAGCTTCAGCTTCGATCAATTCCACGACCTCTTCAATGGCCTCGGATGTCGATTCAACGCCTTCCTGGCGGGTTTCGATCTTGACGATCTTTTCCACAACCCAGCGTACAGTTGCTGAAATCGGAGCCGATTCGACGATCACAACCTGATCGCCCACATTGCAGTCCAATTCATCATGCGCCTTGTACGCCTTGGTGCTCCGCACCACTTTGTGATAAAGCGGATGCTGATAGGTGCGCGATACTTCCACGATGACGGTTTTGGTCATCTTGTTCGATTTAACTACACCCGTTAAACGTCGGCGTTTGTTCATTTCTTACCTTCCTTCTCCTGGCGGGCGCGCTCATTCAGGACCGTTTCCATTCGGGCAATGTCCCGTCGGGCAACCTTGAAGCGACTTGTGTCCGTCAACTGACCGGTCACGATCTGGAAGCGCAAGTTCATGAGCTCCTGCCGGATGTTCAACAGTTTGATCTTAATATCTTCCGTAGAAAGTTCCCTTACTTCTTTGTTGTTCATGAACCTTCTCCCATCGTTTCTCGGGCTACGATCTTAGTCTTAAAGCCCAGCTTATAACGTGCCCGGATCAAAGCTTTGTTCGCTGATTCGGCATCAGTTCCACCGACTTCGAACAAAATCCGACCAGGTCGAATCACTGCCACCCAGTGGTCCACGGCGCCCTTACCTTTACCCATACGGGTTTCAGCAGCACGCTTGGTGTAGGGTTTATCAGGAAAAACACGGACCCAGATTTTTCCGCGGCGCTTCAGCTCATGCACGATTGCACGGCGGGCAGCCTCGATCTGGCGCGCGGTCATATAACCGCAATCCAGTGCCTTCAATCCATAATCACCGAAGTTCACGTCCACACCGCGCGAAGCTTTTCCCTTCATGCGGCCGCGCATTTGCTTGCGGTACTTTACTCTCTTTGGCATCAACATAATTTACGTCCTCACTCGTTCCGAATAATTACTCGCTAATATAGACACCTTCGGTGGTCTCAACTTTTTCTTCGGGCAGGTTCAAGACGATGCCCTTATAAATCCAAACCTTGATGCCAATCTGACCAAAAGTGGTCGTGGCAGCGGCACGGGCGAAGTCAATGTCAGCACGCAGCGTCTGCAGAGGCACACGGCCTTCACGCAAGGTCACGCGGCGAGCCATTTCAGCACCGGACAAACGACCGGAGACAGAAATCTTGATCCCGCCTGCGCCCTGGCGCAAAGCCTGTTGGATAGCGCGTTTCATCGCGCGGCGATAGCTGATGCGGCGCTCTAGCTGGCCGGCAACGTTGGTTGCCACCAGGTAAGCATCCGTATCCGCCGATTTGATCTCTTTGACTTCCAGATCAATCTTCTTGCCTGTTAGTGCTTCCAGCTGCTGGCGCAGAATTTTGACACTCTCGCCTTTGCGGCCGATCAAAATGCCGGGTTTGGCAGTGTGCAGGGTGACCTTCACCTTGCCTGGATAGCGTTCGATTTCGATGTTTGAAACACCAGCGCGTTCGGCTTCCTTTTTCACCAGCTCGCGGATCTTCAGATCCTGATGCAGTTGATCGGTATAATCTTTGCCTTCAGCGTACCAGCGTCCTAACCAGGGCTTGTTAATCCCAAGACGAAATCCGATTGGATGTACTTTACGACCCATATCTCACTCCTTACCTTTACTCGACTTCGCGTAATATAACGGTCACATGCGAACGGCGCTTCAACAACGGCTTGAAACGACCGCGGGCACCAAACCTGCGCCACTTACGAGTGGGAGCTTCGTCGGCGAAGATCTTGTAAACAACCAGGTCATCGCGGCTAACACCAAAGTTCTCTTCCGCGTTCGACATAGCCGAATAAATCAGCTTACGAACTGGGCGGGCTGCCTTGTTTGGGGTCAGGCTCAAGGTGTTTAATGCCTCGATTACCTTCTTACCGCGAACAAGGTCAATAACCAGGCGGGTCTTCTGAGCGGATTCAGCGAAGTTGGTGAGTTTTGCAGAAATTTCCTGTGCCATACTCTACCTCACTTTCCCTTTTCAGAGACGTGCCCACGGAACCAACGGGTTGGGGCGAATTCGCCCAACCGATGACCAACCATGTTCTCAGTCACATAGATCGGAACGTGACGGCGACCGTCATGCACTGCAATCGTATGCCCTACCATCTGGGGGAAGATGGTGCTGGCGCGGCTCCAGGTGCGGATGACCTTCTTTTCGCCTCTTTCGTTCATATCTTCAATTCTTTTCAACAGTTTCGGGTCAATGAATGGCCCTTTTTTCAATGATCGCGACATCTTAGTTTCCTTTTCTGTCTCTCATCCACTACTTGCGCTTTGCCTTGGAGCGGTGGCGAAGAATCATGTCATCCGTGCGCTTATTTGTGCGCGTCTTGTAACCAAGGGTTGGCTTACCCCAGGGGCTCTTAGGACCAGGCATACCGATCGAGCTGCGTCCTTCACCACCACCATGCGGATGGTCCCTCGGAGACATCGCGGTACCGCGAACTTCAGGACGAAGTCCCATGTGGCGCGCGCGTCCGGCCTTGCCGAGTTTGATATTGCTGTGTTCCACGTTACCGACCTGACCGATCGAGGCGCTGCATTCCTGCAGAACCAGGCGAACTTCGCCCGAAGGCATACGCACATGAGCGTACTTGCCTTCCTTCGCGAGCAGTTGCGCGGAAGTTCCGGCGGAGCGAACGATCTGAGCACCCTTACCAGGGTGCAGCTCGATTGCGTGGATCGTGGTGCCAACAGGAATATTCGCGAGGGGAAGATTGTTCCCGGGGCGGATTTCCACGTTTGGACCAGAAAGCAGCGTATCGCCAACTTTGACCCCGATGGGGGCAATGATGTAGCGTTTCTCGCCATCAGCGTAGTTGAGCAGTGCCAGGCGGGCTGTCCGATTTGGATCGTATTCGATCGCGGCGACTTTGGCGGGGATGTTCATCTTATCCCGTTTGAAGTCCACCAGGCGGATCTGCCGGCGTGCGCCGCCGCCACGATGACGTACAGTCACACGACCAGCCGAGTTGCGACCAGCGTGTTCCTTTTTCAGAACAATCAAGCTGCGCTCGGGACGGCTCTTGGTTATTTCTTCGAACGTGTAGCTGGTTTTGTGCCGCTGACCGTTCGTCTTGGGTTTATAAATCTTGACTGCCATTAGTCCACTCCTTCAAATACAGGAATGCTCTCCCCAGGCTTCAAGGTCACGATGGCTTTTTTGTAGCCATTAGACCGAAGTGCCAGCTGCCGGGTCCGCGAGTTGCGGTGTGCTTTGGCAGGGAGGTTGATGATATTTACACGCACTACGTTGACATCAAAAGCCGTTTCGACGGCGGTCTTGACCTGTTCGCGAGTGGCATAAGATGCAACTTCAAACACGAACTGGTTCAGTTTTCCTGCCAGGTAATTCGACTTTTCAGTCACAACAGGGCGTCGCAGGATATCAAAGACGGTATTACTCATTCTGCTTCACCTTCCTATCCCAGATAACTCTTGATCACATCGAGTGAAGCAAGGGGGATAATGACTTTCTCACAAGTGAACAGATCGCGGATGTTCAGGTAATTTGCCTGCAGCAATTTGGCATTAGCCAGGTTGCGTCCGGATTTGATCAGGTTTGTGTAAGATTCGCTCTTGTCGGGCACCAAAACCAGCTTACGCGCATCGCCAGCCAGGGCTGAGAGCCCTTTTGCCAGGTCCGCGCTGCGGGCTTTATCCATGCTGAGCGTGTCTACCACGATGATCTTGGCATCGTTGGCGGTCACGGTCAAGGCACTGCGCAGGGCTGCGCGGCGCATCTTCTGAGGCATAGCCTGGGTGTAATCCCGCGGTTTTGGGGTGTGGATGCGACCACCGCCCACAGACTGTGCAGAAATCATACTGCCGCGTCGGGCGCGACCAGTGCCTTTCTGCGCGTAGGGCTTGGCTCCGCCGCCACGGACTTCGCCGCGGCGCTTGGTGTTGTGCGTGCCCAGGCGGGCATTCGCCATCTGGCGCTGATAAGCCTGGTGCATCAGGTCCACATTCACTTTAGCTGCAAAAATTTCATCGGGCAGTTCGACAGTATCCGACTTTTCGCCTTTTAAGTTATAGACATCAACTTTCATGATAGCTTTCTCCATTCAACCACAAGCGCATTACTGCTTGCGAGCCTCTTTGATTACCACAGTTCCGCCCTTGGCGCCGGGCACTGAGCCCTGAACCGCGATCAGATTGCGCTCTGGATCAACCATCGCAATACGGATATGCGAAGAAGTGACCTGAACATCGCCCATATGCCCAGGACGGCGCTTGCCTTTGTATACACGCCCTGGCGTGGTGCCGGATCCAGAAGAGCCGGGAGAACGCTGGCGATCAGACTGACCATGGGTTGCGGGTCCGCCGTGGAAACCATGACGTTTCATAGCACCGGCAAAACCCTTGCCTTTGGAGGTGCCGATAACGTCCACATATTCGCCTGCAGCGAATACGGAAGCTTTCAGTTCGTCACCTGGGTTGACATCTTCAATTTTCTTGGTGCGGAATTCCCTCAACACGCGCACGGGAGGGAGATTGTTAGTCTTGAGATGGCCGAGTTCAGCCTTGCTCAGACGCTTTGGCTTTGTTTCTCCGAAGGCTAGCTGAACAGCACTATAGCCGTCAGTCTCAGCACTCTTGATCTGAGAAACAAAACAAGGCCCAGCCTCGAGAAGCGTCACGGGAATTGCGCGCCCGCTTTCATCGAAGATCTGGGTCATACCGATCTTTCTTCCTATAAGCCCTTTTAACATACTATTCTCCTGTTTAGTATTCTGCGAGACTGTCAGCCTGGGCAAGCTGCATCATCTCCGCACAATTCAGTCAATGTTCCCTGTGCAGCGGTCTGCCCACGCGGGTAACATTCTTAAATTGTCACACAAATATAACTACCTCTGAAGGTAGCCCGTCAAATATATCACAA